>JBIKJV010000323.1:0-4825 GCA_044360755.1 Phycisphaerales bacterium | reverse complement strand
GGGCATATTACTTCTTCTTCATCGGCTTCTTGGCGGGTTTCATAGCCATCTTAGCGCCGGATTTCATGGCGTAGTCTTTGGCTTGCATTTTGCCCTTAGCGGTGTAAGGGAACTTTTTGCTGTTTACCATTGGCATATCATTTTTCCTTTTAGTTAAGAAGACCACGTTGTTTCAGAATAGCGTTCCACTCCTCGTCCGACATTCCGGGCGGACGGCCGTACACATTTCCGGCGTCAAGGACTTCCTCTTGCAAATTCGGCGATATGGTGGCATCCCCGCCTACAATTGCTTCGCTAGGTGTGGCGCTGAGAAGCCCAGCGCCCGTTGCGGCGGCTTTATTTGTCTGGCCTTGCTGAGTAAGCAAGGATAAACGCTGCCGTTCATTGGCACGAATCTTTGAAAGCAAATCACCTATTTCGGTGGTTCCGGCTTTATTAAACATATTAATAAGACGTTCAGACTCATCCTTAACACGCGCGGCTTCAAGCTGGCGGGCTTCTTCGCCGGTTACGTTTTGCACCCGCTGTAATAAACGGTCAACAACGCCGCCTTGGGTGCGGGGTATGTTCGCGCCGGCTACGCGTTCCATTCCAATATCAACTTCCGGCTTTACCAGCAACGCCTTATCAAGCGATTGGCGGGACAGACTTTGCTTTTCAAGTTCTTGCGCCAACCGGGTTGTTTCTTCCAAGTTGGTGCCAAGACCTTGGCGCAGGCGCTCAATATCCAAGCCACGCAACGACGCCTTGGACACGTCCGCAGACGCCAAACCTTCGTTCTCTTTTCCGCGTAACCGCATATTGAAGTCGGCGAGAATGGATTCCTTGAAACCTTGCTGGGCTTCTGGCGACAGTTTTCGCATCTGCACAAGGCGCTCGGCGGCTTCTGCCGGATTGGCGTCTAAGAACCCGGTGCCGAGTTTGCGGGCGTCTACGATGTCCAATTCTTTCTTAAAGGCTGCTTGCGCCGGCAGCCATTCGGGGATATTCTTAGACGCCTGAGTGTCAAACGCTTCAAGAGAGTTATCCAAAGAACGTTTTAGGGCTTTGGCCCCCTCATCGTTATACTGCTTAGATAGGGCGAAAGATGCTTCGCTCATATATTTGGCGATTTCATTCAACTCATTTGGATTGAAAACACCTGTTTCGTAATTAGACTGGAAAGTATAATCTTCCGTCGTCATATTGCGCTTTACGAAGTCAAACGCTTCTTTCATGTTTGCGCGGTTTTGGAACATCAATGCCAATTGATTGTTGCTAAAGTTAGGGTTGGCGCGGAGTGCTTCGTACAGCGGATTCGCGGCTTGACGTGCGGCGGCTTGGCCCGCTTGGTTTGCAAGCGGAACGTCGGTGAGCCACGTACCGCTTTCGCGCGAAGCAGACTGCGCCATCATAGCCGGCTGAAGTTTCTGGCGTTCTCGCAAAGCATCCAGAGTTTCTTGGCCGGCACGGCCACTTTGGCTGGCGGCTTGGTTACGCAACGCTTGGAGTTGGCGAATGACATCCGGTAGTTGCGGGCGCGGCGCGCCGGCTTTTTCAGCTTGCGCGATAAGTTGATATGCTTGGGTCGGGGTAAAGCCGGAAGCCTTCAACTCCGCGTTAAATTTATCCATGGCTTGTTGCGCAAGTTTTTCTTCTTCCAAAGTAGCTACGCGCGCGGACCCGCCAGTTAAGTAAGGAACGACTTTCCCGCCAAGGTAACGGCTAATTGGCCGGCCGACTTTATCCACAATAATAACTGTACCGGGGCCAGCAACTAGGCCAGTAAGTCCGCCTAATGCGGCACCGGTAGTACGTTGGCCGGGTTGGGCTGCGCCCGCGCCAGATATGGCGCCAGATATGGCACCGACTTTAGCGGCGGTTTTAGCTTGCGATACTAGGGGAAGGGTGCGGGCAGTTGGGGATGCTAAACGCGCTCCGGTAGAAACTGCGGCCGCGCCACCGCGGGGAAGCGCAGCGCCGCCCAACGTAGCGACAATCGGCGCGGCAGCGCCAAGGACTTCCGCGCCTAATGCACGACCTGGGTATTCGCGGGCGTATTCACCGAGGGCAAGATTGTACGCCGCGAGGTTTTGCTCGTAAGTACCTTCCCCGCGAAGGGCATTGAACCTCGCCAACGCTTCGTCGCCGAAGTTAAACAGAAGGCTATTGGCAAACGTGGAGCCAAATCCGGCATCCGCGACTTTACCACCGGCCTTTTGTGCGTTCTCATACGCCTGAACAAAACGCTCGGGAGTGTATCCTTCTGACGATAAATACGCGTCAATCTCGGCCTCTGGCGCGCCCCTTTGCTGGGCAAGCGCGACATTTTCGACAACTCGATTAAAGTTGGTAAATGCTTTCCGAGCAGAACTTTGTTTAGGATAAACGTCGCCCATAATTATCTCGTAGGTTTACGCGGCTGGAACCCCGGAAGGGCTTGAATAGTCGGGTATTTGCTTTGCCCAGCCGGGATAGCGGGCATTGGTTTATTAATTGACTTGTAGTAGTCTTGGGTAGCGTAGTCAAGCATCCGTTTCGCTGTACGGCGGATTTCTTCTAAATTGCGGTCAAGCTGGCGCTCTTTGCCCGTTATATCCAGCGTACCTAACTGCTGTTGAAGTAAAGTGTGTTCCGCTTGAGTAATTTGGCCGAGCGTAATGCCTTTTTGTTTCAACTGCTCCAGATATTGCATACCGAAACGACTTTTAATCGTTTCAATTTCGTTATACAATTCGCCCGAATCTGTCCCTCTCAATACGTTTCCCAAAACAGGAATCTTTTGAGGTACGGCGAAAATATTAGTAGTAGTCGGGCCGGAAAGTTTTTGCGCTCGTCGGACAGCCTCGTCGGTAAACGCATAATCGTCCGCAAGGATACTTGTCTTGCGCTCAAGTTCGGCGGGCGTTGCGGGAGCATTTTTGCCGGTAGCCGGTTTATCTTCCAATTGCGCCAAGATATTCGGGTCGGTAACGTAGGTAGGCATTTACTATATCCTTACTTAGAACGGGGTAATCGACCAACGGCCGTCAATCTTGTAATACGGAACACCATCCACAACTTTTGTTGTCTGAACTTTGGAGGGCTTGCTTTGCGCGGGCGCCGCGCGCGGAATAGGCGTAGCGCCCGGAATTTTAACTTGTTGCGACGGCAATCTACCCGTCGGGTCCACCAAAATAGTTCCGTAAACCGGGTCGCTCATTACCGTATAGCCATCTTTGAACTTTTGCGATACATTTTTGGTAACTTCCATAGCGTCATCGTACAACCCCGCCGACGCCAAATCGCGTACCAACTTCTGCGCGCCTTCCGGCGTACTCCAATCTGAAGCTTGAAATATCTGCTGGCGGGTGGCTTCTTGTTGTTCGGTCAATGCAGCTTTAGCTTTGGCAGCTTGTTCTTCTTGGCGCTTATTCAGCATATTATACTGCTGTTGGAACCCTTCGCCAACCGGACGGTTCTGCGCCAGCGCACCGCCGACGTTCATCAGCAGTTGCGCGCGGAGCATCCGGCGTTGGTCTTTGGTCAACGTAGTCGGGTCGATGATACCGCCAGTAGCGGCTTGGTCAAAGCGCTGGCCCACGCGCTGTAAGAACGAGGGCTTGGCTTGCGGAACTTCAGGAGCTTGAACAGGCATCCGCGGTGCGGCCATAGGGGCTTGCATCGGCGATTGTGTAGCGGACTGCGTCAGCAGTTGCAACTCCTTGAGTTTTTCCATTTCGGGATTGTAGGCCATTACAGTAGTCCGGCTTGACGTTTACGAAGGTAGTCCGCGAAATCGAACTGCGCGAGTTGCGGGGTAAGATTGGGTAGGGCGGTTTGTTGCGGCATGGGGACTGGCGCAAACTCGGCGGGGGCGATAGGTTGCTGTTCGCCAAGTGCGCTACCAAGCGCAGACAAGCCCTTGCCCATATCGCTCATGCTCATACCGCTAGATGCCGGCGAAGGCATGGCTTGAGTGTTCGGAACAATTTTATCAACCGGGGCGTAGTTACGCATACCGCCCATTTGGGCGTTGGCAATCATCTGATTGGACGCGCCGCTACCGGCCAGTTGAGCAATATCGGTGGCGTCTTGGCCGGGCAACATACCCAAGTACGGGTCTTTCTTGCCAGTTAAAAAATTGAAGTTCATGCTTTTTTACCTTTCTTTTTGCTAGATACTTTGGCGTCCAGTTCTTTAACCGCTTCGACCAAAAGGCCAGTTACTTTTGAATAGTCAACGCCCTTCTTGCCGTTGTCCATAGCCTTAACCGCGCTTGGCATAATTTCTTCGACGTCATCCGCCATGATACCGCCAGTCGGGGTTTCGTCTTCGTCGTCCATGTAATTGTACGTGCTACCGTTCAGGAACGAAAGTTTCTTCAGCGCTCCTTTCATCGGCTTGACGTTTTCTTTCATGCTCGGGTCGGAAGCCATAAATGCGCCGGCAACTTGCGCGGCTTGGCCAAGGGTTTGCCCGAAGCTAGGAGTGACTTTAGCGGTAGATGTGACGTTACCAGCCAACGGCGCCAGCGAACCAAGAGCGCCTTGTTGCAATTGGAACTTCTCAAGGATAAGGTTACGCTCGGCATCGGTAGTGGCTTGAGCAAGTTGCTGTTGCATCGAACCGACGTTGCCGAGGGCGGCGATGTCGGCTTGGGACATGGCTTGTTGCGCCCCGCCAAGCTGACCCAACTGGCCAGCGGCTTGCAGATTAAGGCCAGCACCGGCAAGGCCCGCTTGCTGGTTTGCCAAAGCCGCTTGTTGAGCAAAGCTAAGGTCTTGACCGGCAAGTTGGGCGGCGGCATTGAACCCGCCAGAATACAGGTCGGTAAGGGTACGCGCGGCGTTTTCTTGCGCGGCAC
>JBIKJV010000382.1:0-4829 GCA_044360755.1 Phycisphaerales bacterium | reverse complement strand
TGGGACAAGGCACTGGCAGCAGTTAAGAATGGTAAATTCACTCCTGAGCAGATTAAAGAGATGTACAACCTAACTAAAGAGCAGGAGGCACAGCTATGAAGTTCAGAGCATCATCACTAGGCAAATTAATGACCTCCTCCAGGACTAAGGGGGAGGCATTGAGTCAAACAGCTAAGAGTTACATCATCCAGAAAGCAAAAGAGGATTTCTTTGAATATAGGAGTGAGCTCAATAATAAGTACATCACTAAGGGATTAGCACAGGAGCAGGATAGTATTGACCTACTTAACTTGGTTAGGCTAGAGGACTACAAAAAGAATGAGGAGAGGGTAGAGAATGAGTGGTTAACCGGATGCTGTGATATTATTACTGATACATCAATCATAGATATTAAGACTTCATGGTCCTTAGATACGTTTCCTGCAACTACATACGAGCTCAAGGACCTTAGTGACTACGAATGGCAGGGAAGGGCTTACATGTGGTTATATGACATGCCTTCATTTGAGCTGTGCTATGTCATGGTAACTACTGCACCTGAAATCATGGGAGAGTATGAGAATGGAGCACTGCACTATGTAGATCATATTGCACCTGAGAAGCGTATCACATCCATCACCTTTGCTAGAGATAAAGAGATTGAGATACAAATGGCTGAGAGATTAATCCTAGCTACTGAGTTCTATAAGGAAGTATTAACCCAATTAAAGAACAAATGAACATAACACACGACCAAGACCCCATCAAGCAGCAGGATAGCATTTTACTGGCAGTGATGGCTAAGTACTATGAACGGAGTAAAAGGGGGCAGGCTAAGTACGGTACTAACCTAGATAGGAAAGATGTTGACCTGGAAGGATGGCTTAACCATCTGCAGGAGGAGCTGATGGATGCGACTCTTTATATTGAGAAACTAAAGAAAGAACTATGAAAGAACAGACAGCAGTAGAGTGGTTACATAACCAGTTACACTTGAATATATCACTATATCAAGACGAATGGCAAATTATTGAAGGATTGATGGAACAAGCCAAAGAAAGGGAGAAAGAGCAAATAATTAAGGCTTATAACACATCATTTTTATTAAGAGATAAGCCATATTCAACAGCAGAAAATTACTATAAACAAACATATGAAAGCAAAACTAACATTTAACCTGCCTGAAGATCAGGAGGATTTCAAGCTGGCTTGTCAAGCTGTAGATCTAAAACAGGCACTCATTGAGATAGGCATGGAGCTAAGGTCACTGCACAAATACGGAGAGCTTCCTGTAAATCAATGGGAACTAATCGGAGAGGTTAGGGATATATACCACAGAATATTAACTGATTATAACATCGAAATATGATACTAGCACTTTCAATTTTACTAGCCCCTGCAATAGTGTGGGGTTGGATTTCAACAATAAACTATATCAAATACATAAATAACCATGAGTAAATTCAAAGGAGAAGTGGTATTCATTACCCCTACAACGTCAGTTAATGACAAATTCAAAAAAAGAGAAGTAACCCTGAAGAGTACAGATGAGTATCCTCAGTATGTTACGTTCCAATTAACCCAGGACAAATGCGATTTAGCTAACAATCTCAAAACAGGTGAAGTGGTAGAGGTAAGTTATAACCTAAGAGGCCGCAGATGGGAGGCACAAGACGGTACAATCAAGTACTTCAACTCGATTGAAGCATGGACCATGAGCTTGAGCTCACGTACTGAGAACAGTGCTGTTGATAAATTACGCAAAACTTTTGACACTACAGATGAGAGCAGTGACGATCTACCTTTCTGAGGACCAACAACTATCTGAATGGATGCGGAAAGAGATTAAACTCAAGCTATCCAAGAGATATAAGCTGACCCATCTATCTGAGGACATGGGGGTCAATTATGCTAAGCTGTACCGGTTCATGCAGGGGCGTAATGTGACCACTGAGATCTATGATAGCTTTTTTAGAGTATATTTGAATCAATGGAACTCTTACTACTCATACCTGTAGCATGGTGGTGGTGCAATTTTGAGCCACTGCAAGCAACTTTGACTAGGATATATATGTCCTTAAAACCAGGCACATGGGCCATACCCTTACTAGATGCATTGAGTTGCAGTAAGTGTGTGGCCTTTTGGCTTACATTGGCATGGCATCAGGACTTTATCCTAGCCTGTCAAGCAGCACTGGGTGCCTATATACTCGAATTATGTTTGAACAAACTGACATAGAGGTAATAGATAAGATAGATGCACAGCCTGAAGCAGTGAAATACTCTAAGTATTCATGTGTTCAGCTGTACAAAATACGGGTCAAGTACGATGGTCCACAGCCTAGGGAGTGCTTTTGTGCTTCAGTTAGGCGGAAAGTATGGTATAAAGACTTTATGGTATGGTATGAAAAGACTCTTAGACAAGTACATCAATAGTAATTACCATGAGGTAAGAGCTTACACGCTGTACTTTCTCACTAAGATGGGGAGTAAGATAGAGGCAGATACCGTTATAAATAACTCATACCTGCATGTGCTAACCATTAATGAGGATGCCAATAGTGAGGACCAGGTAAAAAGTTACCTTCTCAACACAATCAAGTATCAAATCCTATGGAACACATCGCTAAGTCATAGGGATGACAGGGTCACATCCATGGAGTATGAGCCCAGTGAGCAAGAGGATGATGAGCAGGACCTGCAAGCTAAGATACTTGAGGATAAAATATACAGCACTCACAAAGGGATGATAGAGATCTATAGAGCAGGGATAAGTGACAACGTGCACAGGATAGTTTTTGAGGCATATATCGATAAAGGATACACCACAGCTCGAGGTATGGCTAAGTACTTCGGGATACCGGTTACTTCAGCTCATTACCTTATTACTGAAATTAAACAAAATCTTCGTAAATTACAATATAGGTATGAGACTATCTCAAATAATTAGCATACTAGCTACATTTTGTGCCTTGACCGGTGCGTTCTTTCTGATTAGAAATAACTACTTTTATGGTAGTAGAGCCTTTGGTATTTGGGTAGTACTTTATTATGCATGGCTATTTTTAGAACAATATGAGCAAGAAAATTAAAAGCGAGTACATGGGGCAGTATGTTACTGTGTACCTAAACGGGAGAGAGGTATCTTTCAACATTTCTGAAGAGACAGCAAACGAAGCTGATTTCTGGACTAACAACGGATTAGGACATATCTTTGAGGAAGTAGTAGTTAAAAAAATTAAAACAGATGCCAACACCCCGCCCGCAGGAGAGTAAAGACGAGTACCTGGAGCGATGCATGGGTGATGAGGAAACTCTAGCCAAGTATCCGGAGAATGAACAGCGTTATGCTGTATGTAATTCTCTTTGGGATGCTGAAGCATTGAGCAGGTATCGTAGAGCATTTGTAGAACCTAAAGAAATAAACAAATGAGACCTAAACACATAGAAACACCTGAAGCAATGTGGGATCTATTTGAGGCCTACAAACGTTGGTGTAAAGAAAATCCTAGATATAGCTATTCACTATCTAATAAGACAGGTGAAGCTACAGCAGTCCCATTAGAGAGACCACTTACTCAAGTGGGTTTCAGGACTTTTGCAGCTGAGAAAGGGCAGACTGTCAATGATTATTTCGCTAACACTGGGGGTAGATATTCCGACTATACTACAATCTGCTCACGCATAGAGGAAGCAATCCGCATGGACCAAATCGAAGGGGGCATGGTGGGGCAGTACAATGCATCCATTACTCAGAGACTAAACAACCTAACCGAGAGAGTTGACACTACTACCAACGGCGAAACCATCAATGACATCCAGGTGAAGATCATACTACCAACAGATGAGTCCTCAGCAGATTGAGTTCATGTGTAGACTTGTAGAGGACTATATCTACAGAAAGAAAGGGAAGCAGGTAAAGATAGATATAAGGGAAGTGATGAGTGACGGCAGGCAGCTCGCTATGTTAATGAATGCCTATCAGATAGTACATGGAGATAAAGAGCACAGTAATTTTTCAAAAGAACCATGAAGCCCTTAATGATAAGGCTATAAGGTTTGTCATTAATGAGGGAGGGTCAAGGTCCTCCAAGACCTATAGCTTATGTCAGCTCATTATAGTCTACTGCCTACAGAATAAAGGTAAGGTAGTTAGTATCATTCGTAAGACCTTCCCTGCTCTAAGGGCAACGGTCATGCGTGACTTCATTGAGATACTCAAGGACCTCAACCTGTATAGCCTGGAGGCACACAACAAGAGTGAGCACATCTACACCTTCCCTAATGGGTCCATCGTGGAGTTCTTCTCAGTGGATGACGAGCAGAAGATACGGGGTAGGAAGCGTGACATCGCATGGTGTAACGAAGCCAATGAGCTATACTTCGATGACTTCACTCAGTTGAACATGCGTACTGAGTACAAGTTAATCTTTGACTACAACCCCAGTGAGTCAAGTTCATGGCTGTATGAGCTACCCCAAGAGGAAAGCCTGCTAATCAAGTCAACATACAAGGATAACCCATTCTTACCTAAGAGCATCCGAGCTCAGATAGAGGACCTCAAGAGAACGGATGAGGCACTGTATCAAATCTATGCACTGGGTGAAAAGGCAATCAGTAAGAGTAACATCTACAGCAACTGGAGCTTCATACCTCATCGGCCTGCTAGATTTGTCAACTACGTCTATGGTCTTGACTTTGGATACAATCACCCCACTGCATTGATGCGAGTCTATTGGTGTGATGCTGACATCTACATTGAGCCTGTGATCTATGAGAGCTACCTGACTACACCGATGCTGATAGACAAGATGCAAGGTGCCAACATTGAAAAGACAGTTACCATAGTA
>JBIKJV010000181.1:0-4830 GCA_044360755.1 Phycisphaerales bacterium | reverse complement strand
GGGGTGTCTCCGGTTGGGGGGGAAACGGCGGAGTATAGCGAAAATGCCCTGATCACCGGGCCTTTCGGCCGATCTGCTACCGTGCGCGGCCCGGCGCCCCAAGGAGGGTGCGCCGCCCGCGGCGGGCCGCCATGCCCGCCTGAGTGAAGCAAGGAGGCCAGATGGCAGCCAAGGAAGCCGCGACGGCTGAACCCCGCAAGAAGAAGTCCGCCCCCCGGGTGGACGCCGAGGCGATGGCCGCGCGCCAGCGCGACATCTCCGTCAGCGAGTTCTTCGCCAAGAACCGCCACCTGCTCGGGTTCGACAACCCGCGCAAGGCGATGCTGACCACGATCAAGGAGGCGGTCGACAACTCGCTCGACGCCTGCGAGGAAGCCGGCATCCTGCCGGAGATCGCCGTCATCGTCGAGGACCTTGAGCCCAACCGCCCGGCGACCGCGAAGAGCAGCCGCTACCGCGTCACCGTCATCGACAACGGTCCCGGCATCGTGCGCAAGCAGGTCGAGAACATCTTCGGCCGCCTGCTCTACGGCTCGAAGTTCCACCGCCTGAAGATGAGCCGCGGCCAGCAGGGCATCGGCATCAGCGCGGCGGGCATGTACGGCCTGATCACCACGGGCCGTCCGATGACGATCTTCACCAAGCCGAAGGCCGGCCAGCCGACGCACCACATCGAGCTGGCGATGAACACGAAGACGAACCGCGCGGAAGTGACCTTCGACAAGGAGGTCAAGGAGTTCCCGCCGGTGC
The DNA here is from genome assembly GCA_044360755.1 of Phycisphaerales bacterium. GTDB lineage: Bacteria > Planctomycetota > Phycisphaerae > Phycisphaerales > SM1A02 > UBA966. The sequence goes on along the minus strand of JBIKJV010000181.1, from coordinate 4,080 downwards.
GCTTCCGCGAGCTGAGCGCGGGAACGCGCGCGCTTGCCGAGCAGGGCGGGTTCCTGACCGCCGACGAGTTCCCCACCGGCACCAGCGTCAGCATCGAGCTGGACGGCAAGTACCAGCGCGGCCGCGGCAGCGTGGACGAGTTCCTGGAACTCACCGCCATCGCGAACCCGCATGCCCGCATCGTCTTCGTGCCGCCCTCGCGCGTCACCGAGGACGAGGAGCCCGACGTCCTGGCCGTGGCCGAGGCCGGCGCCGCCGCGAAGGCGAAGGTGACCACCGAGACGAACGGCGTGATCGTCTACCCGCGCGGGGTGCAGGAACTGCCGCCGGAAACCAAGGAGATCCAGCCGCACCCGAAGGGCATCGAGCTGGGAATCCTGCTGCAGATGCTGAAGGACTACGAGCTGGCCGAGAAGGGCGGCACGCTCTACAACTTCCTGCAGGAGCGCTTCTGCCGCGTCAGCGCGTCGACCGCCAGCAACATGTGCGATGCGATCGGCGTGTCGAGCCGCGCCAAGGCGGGCGACATCGAGCCCCCGCAGGCCGAGAAGCTCTACAAGGTCTTCCAGGACGCCAAGCTTGCCCCGCCGCCCACCGACTGCCTGGCGCCGATCGGCGTGCGGCAGCTGCTGGCCGGCATGCTGAAGGGCGTGCGCGCCGAGTTCTACTCCGCGTCCAGCCGCTCGGCCGAGGTCTACCGCGGCCGGCCGTTCCAGATCGAGGCCGCGATCGCCTTCGGCGGCGAGCTGCCCGGCGACGAGGCCGCGCGCGTGATCCGCTTCGCGAACCGCGTGCCGCTGCTCTTCCAGCAGAGCGCGTGCTCCAGCTTCAAGGCCGTCACCGAGACGCCTTGGAAGAACTACAACCTCCAGCACCCGCGCGCCGGCCTGCCCGTGGGGCCGCTGGTGATCATGATCCACATGGCCAGCGTGTGGGTGCCCTTCACCAGCGAGAGCAAGGAGGCGATCGCCGACTACGACGAGATCCGCAAGGAGATGAAGCTGGCGCTGATGGAGTGCGGCCGCAAGCTGGGCACGTACCTGCGCAAGCGCCAGAAGATGCGCCGCGAGGGCGAGCGCCGCGACGTGTTCGAGCGCTACATCGGCGAGATCAGCAAGGCCATCAACGCCATCACCGGCGACGACCCGAAGAAGATCTACGCCGCGCTCCTTGAGCAGGCGCGCGCGCGCACCGCGGTGGCCGACCAGGTGCTGGACGAGGACGGCAAGGTCGTGAAGGACGAGCCGATGGACGAGGAAGGCGTGATCGTCGTCCCGGACGCGATCGCCCCGATCGGCGGCGGCCTGCCCCCGGCCGTGGCCGCGCCGCCGGAGGCCGCGCCCGCCAAGCGCACGCGCGGCGCCAAGCCCGGCGGTGGCAAGTCCGGCGGCGCCAAGGCGGCGAAGGCCCCGGCCGACGCCCCGGCCCGCGCGGCGAAGCCCGCGAAGGTCGACGCCGCCCGCGAGGAACTCCGCGCCCGCGCCGCGAAGGCCGCGGGACGCAAGCCCAGGGCCGAAGGCCCGGGCCTCTTCTGAAACAGACGACCGAACCACGCACGGAAAGCGAGTCACGGACATGGCCAAGGGCAAGCAGGGCACGCGCAGCATCAAGGAGCGCGACGCCGCCACCACGCAGAAGATCTTCGACCTCGTCTCGCGCATCGCGCGCAATTCGCTTGCGGGCAAGGAGCCGAAGCTCGACATCCCCACGCGCACCAAGAGCAACACGATCTGGAACAAGAAGCGCGGCATCCTCGAGATGGGCGACGGCGTCGCCGAGCGCCCGCTCTTCGACCTGAAGACCGCCAAGCAGTTCATGCAGACGATGCTGCATTCCTCGACGATCAAGGACCTGATCGAGGCGCAGAAGACCAGCAGCCTCCGCGGCGTCTTCTACAAGGCCAAGCACACCGTCGCCGGCACGCGCGAGAACACCTTCGACACGCAGGACGAGAGCGACCCGATCCTCGAGGATCTCGAGGTCGCCCTGGGCGCGCTGCGCGAGGAGCTGCACATCTTCGCGGAGAACCGCGGATCGATGGTCGGCAACATCACCATCGTCGACAAGGGCGACGAGATCGACTGCCGGCGCATGGGCTCGGGCGGCTACGCGCTGCCGTCCATCGTCGAGCCCGACGTGATCCAGTTCAAGAAGTGCGAGGCGAAGTTCGTCCTGCACGTCGAGAAGGGCACGGTCTGGAACCGGTTCAACGAGGACCGCTTCTGGGAGAAGCACAACTGCATCCTCACGCACGGTGCCGGCCAGCCGCCGCGCGGCTGCCGCCGCCTGCTGCAGCGCCTGAACCAGGAGCTGAAGCTGCCCATCATCTGCGTGCTGGACTGCGACCCCTGGGGGCACTACATCTACAGCGTCATCAAGCAGGGTTCGATCTCGCTGGCGTTCGAGAGCAGCCGCCTGGCGATCCCCGAGGCCAAGTTCCTGGGGATCCGCGCCAAGGACTTCCGCGAGTGCGGCCTGGACGACGCGGTCAAGATCGACCTGACCGAGAACGACATCAAGCGCGCGAAGGAGATCGCGGCCTACCCGTGGTTCGCGGGGCACAAGGGCTGGCAGAAGGAGATCGACGCGATGCTGTCGAACGGCTTCAAGATGGAAGTCGAGTCGCTGATCACGAAGGACATCTCCTACGTCAGCGAGACGTACGTTCCGGAGCGCCTGAAGCGCAAGGACTGGCTGGACTGATCGCGGCGCGCCGGCCGGCGCGGCCCGCTCAGGCCGCGTCGGGCGCGCGCGTCGGCAGCTCGATCCGGAAGCGCGCGCCGCCGCCTGGCGCGTCCAGGGCCTGCGCGGTGCCGCCGTGCGCCTCGACGATGCGCCGCGTCACCGCCAGGCCCAGGCCGTTGCCGCCGGACTTCGTCGTGAAGTAGGGCTCGAACAGGTGGGCGCGGGCCTCGGCCGGGATGCCGGGCCCGGTGTCGGAGACCTCGATGACTGCGCGCGGGCCGCGCGCCGCGGGACCGCGGCCCTCGGCCGGCTCGTGGCGCACCGCCACCTCCAGCGTGCGCGGCCGGTCGGACGGCAGCGACTCCATCGACTGCACCGCATTCAGCATCAGGTTCAGGACGGCCTGCTTCACCAGCGACGGGTCGATCTCGGCCATGACCGGCGATTCGTCGGCGGCGATGCGCAGGCGGACGCCCGCCTGTTCGGCCTGCGGCATGAAGAAGTCGCCCAGCTCGCCCGCGACGTCGCGCACGTCGGCCTGGCGGCGGTCCAGCTGCATGCGGCCCGCGTAGCGCAGGAAGTCGTTCAGGATGTCGCGCAGCCGCGCCGCCTCGCGCGCCAGCGCGTCCACGCGGCGGGTCATGCCGTCGCGCTCGGCGTCGGCCAGCGGCGAGTCCAGGATCTCCTCGCGCAGCAGCTGCGCGTTGAGCGCCACGGTCGACAGCGGGTTCTTGATCTCGTGCGCCAGGCCTCGCGTCATCGACGCGATCTCGGCGTTGCGTGCGTGGCCGGCCGCGGTGCGTTCGGCCTCCGCGATGCGGCGCGCCCGCGAACGCGAAAGCCACCACGCGAGCGCCCCCAGCAGGAGCGCATCGACCGCCACGAGGGTCGCGATGACGAGTGGGAGCGGCGCGGAACTCACGCGCGGCCGCTCACGGGATCAGGCGCCGGCCGCGGGCACGCGGACCAGCGAGCGGGCCTTGGTGGCCGCCCAGCCCTTCGGACCCTGCTGCGCCGAATAAGTGACCAGTTCGCCGTCGTTGAGCGTGCGGAAGCCGCTCTCCTGGTCGATCACGGAGAAGTGGACAAAGATGTCCTGGCCTTCCGGGCCGACGATGAAGCCGAAGCCCTTGCGGGGATCGAACCACTTCACCTGGCCTTCGATGTTCTCGAGCGTCGTCGCCATGTCTTGCGGGCTCCGTGAGGCTTCCCGAGGGATGGGGCCCGGTGACGCCCACCGTCCATCGGTGTGCGCGGCATCGGCCCGGATCCCGAACATCATGGGATCTGAACGCATTGTGTGGTTGTTTCCGGGCCTTTGCAAGGGAAAACCCGGGGTCTGACGCTGCTTCGCTCCGGCTTGCCGTGGAGTTACCGCCGCATTGGGCCGCAGGG
>JBIKJV010000381.1:0-4838 GCA_044360755.1 Phycisphaerales bacterium | reverse complement strand
TCCCCCAAAGACCGGGAAGCCCTCAATGGTGCTTCCAATGGTGGCTATCACTACTTCGGCAGCGCCAAAATCTTCGCCCAGATGGGCAAGGCCTTCGCCGACGCCCTGCTGCCGCTGCAGAAGTAGGCGGACCGGCTTGTCCGACCGTTTACGCAGCAGAAAAGCGCTGCCAGAACTCCCACGGGAGGAAGCCAGCATTCCTCTGCATGCAGAACCGGCCAGACCTTGGCAGGTCTGGCCGGATCACGCACGAGCATGGCCGGGGCGGCCCCGCCCTCCGCTTACGCTGCGGGAGCGATCTTGCGGCGGCGGATCGTGAAGCCGAAACCAACCAGCAGAACCGCAGCTCCCGTGGTTCCGGGTTCCGGTACGGGCGTCAAGGTGGACGTCACCGTCATTCTCATGGCAGTGGCGCTCCATTCTTCCTCGAAGAGCAAGGATCCCAGGGTCCAGCGGCCCGGCCCGTCAGCCGTGAGCGCCACACCATCCACCGAAAACCCACTGAATCCTCCCGAGTAGGTGTCATAGGTGAACAGATCAATGCTTTCGCCACCGGCGAGCGTGAATCCACCAAGTTCCAGCCCGAACAAACCGTCAAAGGTGGCCGTGCCATCAATCAGCAGAGAGCCTGCGGTCGGCCCATCGAAAACGGAGAGGAGCGTACCCACATTGAGCTGAGTGAAGTTGCCGAGAATGGTCCGCGCCCCGGAGAAGGCGAGCGTGCCCTCGTTGAAGACCGAGCCCGCGCCGCCTGTCACGGAGATATCGGAACCGAGATCGACTCGTCCGTCCATGAAGGTGAGGTTGCCGTGCACGACATCGAGGGTTCCTCCACTGAAGGTTCCGGACCCGCCGGCCGCGGAGACCTCGACGTTCTGATTCTCGATGGTGAATCCATGGTAGATCGTTCCCTGATTGACGATGCGGCCGTCAATCAGCGCACCCGCGCCGGTGCTCTCGAGGGCGGCTCCGCCTGCTCCCGTGGCGTCGCCGAGCACTCCCCCAGGCCCAACCAGCACCGCAGGCCCGCTCCCCGCCCCAGTATAGCCGATCACTCCGTTGTTCACGATCTTGTCAATGAGACCATCGGTGACGTTAACCCCGGCCGTAGCGCCCTCGATGACTCCTGCATTGGTGAGGATCGGAAGCCGAGCTGCGGACCAATTGCCGACAAAAATACCCGCGGCGTTGAGCGAAGATATGGAAGCTCCAAGTTCGTTGGTGATCGAACCCGAAGCATCCTCGACGTGGACGCCGGGTCCGCTGGTGCCGCTGATCATCCCCCCGTTGTGGTTGGTGAGAGAACCGATTCCATAGTACCCATAGATCCCGGACCTGCCCCCGGAAATCAGCCCGGAGTTGTCGATGATCGCCCCAATATCGTTGTTGTTTGTATAGATCCCGTCTGTGTTCCCCTGGATCACACCAGTGGCCGTGTTGGTGAGCGTCCCAAGGGTCCCATTTTGGTACAGGCCCGTATCCCCCGCAATGGTGCCGCTGTTGTAAATCGTGTCGATGGTTCCCCCGGCAAAGAGACCGAAGTTGGCTCCTTCAATGTCTCCGGAATTGTTGATCGCGGTAATTGCTGCCTGACTACCAAGTCCGGCATTCCCGCCTTCGATGCGGCCGGTATTCGTGACGGTGGCGGTGCTCCCCCCCGCCTGAAAATAAATCCCATCACCGTTTCCACTGATGAGACCGTCGTTGGTGATCAGATTGTTATTTCCGTAGAGGTAGATGGCGGAGAAGCCCGATGTCGTACGGATCACGCCAGTCGCATCATTCGTCAGCGTAGTGACATCCGAAAGCACCATGCCGTATTCGGTTCCCTGAACGATGCCGGAATTGGTGATGGTCCCGGCCGGACGGAACTCGGAATGGATTGCTCTGGTTCCCTCGATGGTTCCCGTGTTGGTGATTGCCGACACCGTGCCGCCATAGAGCCCGATTCCGTACCCTGCGCCACTGATGAGACCGTCATTGGCGATCAGATTGGTGTTTCCGTAAAGCTGGAGGGCCGTGTTCCCCGTTGTCGAGCGGATCACGCCAGCCGCGGCATTCGTCAGCGTACCAACATCCGAGAGCACCATGCCGTAGTCGGTTCCCTCGATGGTGCCGGCATTGGTGATGGTTCCAATGGTGGCTCCATCCTGCGCTTGAATGCCCCGCGTGCCACCAATGATCGTTCCACTGTTCGTCAGTTCGGTCAGGGTGCTGCCCGAGAGAAAGATCCCATAGTTATCCTTCCCCTCTATGCGACCAGCGTTATCGATGGCGGTAACGGTGCCGGTCACGATACCCATCCCATTCGTTTGGCCAGTGATGGAGCCTGTGGCCAAGTTGGTAAAGTTGTCGATGGTGCCAGTGGCATGATAGAATCCCCAAGAGCCGGAACCGGTGACACTGCCGCTGTTCATGAATGTGGTGATGTTCCCGTAATTCTCGACAGCATTGCCGCCGGCCATTGTTCCCGAATTCGAGAACAAGATGACTGACCCTGTGGAGTCCATACGGAGTGCATTGCCCCCGCTGGCCTGGATCATGCCGGCGTTGGTAACGGTCCCCGCAGCACCATACAGGCCAATGCCATGGTAGCCAGTGATCGTTCCCGTGGCGGCATTCGTGAGCGTGCCGATGGTGCTGCTGGCGCCATGGTAGATCCCCCAAGAGCCGGAACCGGTGACACTGCCGCTGTTCATGAATGTGATGATGTTCCCGTAATTCTCGACAACATTGCCGCCGGCCATTGTTCCCGAATTCGAGAACAAGATGACTGACCCTGTGGAGTCCATACGGAGTGCATTGCCCCCGGTGGTCTGGATCGTGCCGGCGTTGGTAACGGTCCCCGCAGCACCATAAAGGCCAATGCCATTGTAGCCACTGATCGTACCTGCAGCGGCATTCGTGAGCGTGCCGATGGTGCTGCTGGAGCCATTGAAGATCCCCCAGTCGCCAGTGCCAGTGATGGCAGCATTGTTGGTCAGAGTGGTGATGCCACCATAGTTCTCGATGGCATTGCCACCCTCGATGGTGCCGTTGTTCAGAATGGTGGTGACGGTTTTGGTCGGGTCTGACAGGAACAGACCACGACCTCCCTGGATCATCCCGCCGATCTTGTTGTCGATGGTACCGATGTCGGCTGCGGTCTCAATGGCCCTGCCGCCCGAGGAGATGGTACCAGCATTCTCGAGGAGAGTGAGGGCAGCGAACTGTCCAAGCCCCCGACCTCCCGACCCTGCGATCGTCCCACCGGCAAGGTTGGTGATGGTTCCTGTCACAGCGTTTGACATGATCCCGTTGTAGCCAGTGAATGTCCCGGAATTGGTGAGCGTCCCAATCGTGGTTCCTGGATTCGCGAGCATGGCCTGATCCCCTCCCGTGACGGTCCCGCTGTTGGTGAAGGTTCCGAGAGAAGCAGTTCCGACGAGAGCGACGCCCTGTGGTGCTCCGTTGATCGTACCCGAATTATCGAGCGTGGTGATGGCTCCGGACGAGTGCAGACCATGGTAGCCGGACATGGCGCCGGCATTCGTCAGCGTGCCGATGGTGCCGCTTGCCTCGACCAACACACCATAACTGCCACCGCTCAGCGATCCCCCGGACTGATTCGTCAGGGTTGTGATGTTCCCCGCGTTTCTTACCGCTTCACTGGCACTGGCCGATCCTGTGTTGGTAAACGCAAAGATCTGTCCGCCGGCCAGATTGTACAGGGCCGATCCGTATCCAATGAGGGAGCCGCCGTTGAGGATGGTTCCGGTGAACGTTCCCTCGTTTTTGATCCCGGTGCCGCCACCCGCGGTGATCTGGCCTCCGGGAACCGTGGTGAGCGAGCCCACGGTACCGCTGTTGAGCACCGCCACAAATCCGCCTCCCACCGACCCCGCAATTCCGATGCTCGGCAGTGTCGCGCCGCCATTAATGTTGAGGCCGTTGGAGTAGGCGCCGACGATGCCGTCAACCGTCAGCGCCGTGATCGTGGTGCCCGTCGCCACAATGCCCTCACCGGCACTATTAATCTGTCCAGTCGAAGTGACCGTGAACGTGCCACCATCGCCCGTCTGAGGACCACCCACCGTGCCTCCGCTGATCGTAACGTCTGCCCGCAGCACCACCGGAGCCTGCAGGAGCACCCCAATCCCCAGCGCCATCGTCAGCAATGGTGAAAACCGGGAAGGGAAAACTGTTATAATGTTAGGATTGCGGGATTTCAGGAGTTTCATAGGAGAAATTTAAGATAACTTAGATGTTTACAAAGATCCTGATTTTCAGGGATAAGTGATGCACAGTGCAACAGCTGGAGAGATTATGGATTTTTAGTATGATTCGGCAAGATGCACTTATTCACTAATTCGAATCTCCTAATTTTAGGACGTATGATTCCATCCGGCGGACGGAACGAGACTGGGTTTAAGAACCTGTTGCGGAACGGGGCCCGGCAGCGGATCCGGAGTCCACGGTGGTTGGAAGAGCGGCTGCGCCGAGGAATGGCGGGATGGATCCCCTGCGGGCGGCAGGCCTTTTGCCATGAGGCTTCGTTGCGCCGCCGTCGACGGTCTCGACCTTCTCCTTTGTTGCGCCTCGCCTTGTGGAAAAATTCCTCGCCTCGCTACCAGGTCGGGTGGTTCAACAGGCTCTTAACCTGATGCAGCGGGTGCCCCGGCCGGTGCGGCCGGTGCGGCCTGGGCTCGAGTGGGCTGCGGTGGGGGGATTGGCTTTGGAAAGCCAAAGGGCAGCGTCCCGCGCAGGCTCTCTGCTTGGGGGACAGGAAATGTGACTGCAGTTCGGTCAGGCCCTTGCGTCCCTTCCGGAGGCGTTGGGCGACTGCGTTTGCGAGACCG
>JBIKJV010000409.1:0-2951 GCA_044360755.1 Phycisphaerales bacterium | reverse complement strand
GTACAAGCTGTTTTGCGTTAAGTGATCTATCCAAGCAATCAAGTCAGCGCTGTCGGTGTGAAGAACAGATTCCGGTCAATCTGGGAATACTTGATTGCCCGAGCGGACTGCATCTGTGTTACGTCTGTGCACGAGCTGTTGCAGGTGGGTTTGGGCGGTATTCGTGGAATGCGTGTAAGTCGTGTCGGAGTGTTAACTCAGGGATGTCAGAGTGGTTGGGTGTGAGTCTGCCGCTTGGGCGACATTCGATCATGAATGGGATTGGGATTCCGCTGTCGGCAACGCGTCCGGAGTTTGAGGCTGGTGCAACTGCGCTGATTGCCTTTTCAAAGAAGAGCATGGCGTTATCTGATTGGGGACATTTACAGACACGTGCGTTATTTGAATCTGTGCCGGAATGGGCAGAACGCAAGGTGATCACGATGATTGAGTGGGAGAAGAAGTTCAAGGCAACAAAGAAGCGCTCACGAGCTGCCTTTGCCGCCTACTACGGCGTTGATGAATTGTGGCAGGTGTTGATGAAGCGCGGGTAGGTCGCGAATTGGAATGCGCAAGTTAGCTCTGTGGGGTTAACTCAACCAGCTCCAGAATTCATTCTGGATTTCCTTATTGGTGAGCAGATCCTGGAATTCTTGCCCTCTCCCAATCGCAGATATCTGCTTGAGGTTTTCCAGGATGGGTGTTGCTGGGTCAAGGCCAAATCTATGTACAATCTTGGGGAACTCTCCTGGCTCGACTGTGTGGTTGAACTCGTAATCACCTTCGTTCTCATCGCGAGCGAAGTACTCGAATTGCAATCGGAGTTTGCCCTCAGAAGTCAGGGATGCGTAGAGGATTGGATTGCCGTCATCTCCTACGATCGTTATGTTTGACATTAGTTGACTCCCTGATTCTTGATCAATTGCCTTTCGTTCTCAATCTTAAGTCTTAGTTGTCATTTTCCAGTAAGGAAACCTACAAATGCCCGGAGGTGATTGGTACATTTCTTGCATGGGTGAAGATGAATTGAGCCAAGATGTAGTTCTGATTGGTCTCGGTGGCGTGGGAATTAGAACTTCGTTGGCCCTCCGTGCCCGACTTGCAGGCGAAGAGACATCAGCGGTCGGGAGCGGCGAAGATTCTTGCCGATTGCTAGCAATTGATTCCAACTACTTTGCTCAGGATTACTTCCGAAGCTTGGATGAGGAAGATCACGAAGAATTGCTACTGGCTCAAGGTGAGTACCTCGGCTTGTTGAGAAATGGAGAGAATCCCTGGGACAGCGTCACCAAGGATGCAAAATCGAATATCCCAGAGGCAGTAAGACTCCTAACGCGACGGGTAATTCCGTTGGGGATGGCCGCGCCTGTTCGATCCGATTATGAGGCCATGATTTATGTTTCTCGAGAAAGAATGAAGCAAGCAATTCAAGACTTTCTCAAGAATTCTGAAAATTTGAGGAATCCGCTAACAAGACCTCCAAAAATTATTGTTACAACCTCCCTGTTCGGGGACTCGGGTTCTCTGTCTTATTTAGCGCTTCTTGAAATGCTTACTGAACTTTCAAAAGATATTAAATTTGAGTCAATTAATGCATTTTTGTTTGCGCCAGAAGGATTTAAAGGATTTTTCTATCTCAACAATTCTCAAACTGCAAAGTATTTGAGTGTCATCAATTCGCTTTCTAGAATCACTTTCCAAGAGAGTTCAGATAGAATCATGCCAACGCAGTACTTAGTTTCGCTGGATGCAGAATCTCATGTGGGACCTTTCCCGAGCGTGTTCGAGATTTTCACTGAAATAGCCAAGAAACTGCACGGGCTAATCTCTGAAGAATTTGTATCTCGAAATAGGGTTCATGGGGATGGAGGGAAATCAATGATTGAGATAGTGCCCTTAGATCCTGAGAAGTGCCTCGAGATTCAAAACTCATTTGCTGACCAATTGCGTGCTGACAGACATTTCAGCCAACTCGTAAGTGACTATCACCCTTAATGACTGCTGAGACTTGCGACTACATGCTTATGAGTAGGTATGCGAAGGATATTCTAAGTTTGTGACCGAGCAGATAGACCAGTTCTTCCGTCCTGATGGCACGCTGATCTCTATTCCCGCCAAGTCAGTCAAGAGGATTGCGGTCCTGCATCACATTGCATCCGATCTATCCCCCGGTATCAAGTATCCCGAGAAAGAACTCAACCTCATCATCGCTAAGTATCACGATGACACTGCTGCCATCAGGCGTTACATGATTGAGTACGGGATATTAGATCGAGATAACGAAAGTGTTTATTGGCTTCGTTTAAAGCGAGGCTAACTTCTCCACTACCTCTTTAGCTGAGGGATTAGTCATCGCAGTTCCGTCTGTGAAGACCAGCGTAGGAACGGTACGATTGCCACCATTTACCTTCTCAACAATCTCAGCCGTACCCTCAACCTCTTCAATGTTGATCTCTTCAAATGTAACTCCGAGATCAGCTAATTGAGATTTCAAGCGCTTGCAATACCCGCACCAGGTAGTTGAGTACATTACGAAGGACATGGGTTAGGGATCCTAGTAGGCGTCACACTGGTTGAGGTAGAGGGTTTCTCCATCAACTACCTCAGATTCATAGTTGTATCCATCCATACATTGCACCCAACCATTTATTCCAGAAACGATGAAATAAATCAATAATCCAGCAATTAAAACAGATACAACGATTAAGAAAATTCCTAGCTTGGAAGTCAAAAAGCTAATCGTTTTTTCAGTGGCGGCTGCACTCGCCCGTGCCTCTTCAGGTGTTGGCCCCAAGTTGTCCATCGGTTCGCCGCAGGGTCTACAAAATGGTTTCTTGACATCGACTGTGTATGACTCACCAAAAGGACCGCCAGTGGATCTAACCTCTTGGCGGTTGGCGAAATAGACATCGTTTCCGCGGCAACGGGGACACTTGTAGATTGGCATTGCAGAATTTTAGCGTAACTATGAC
>JBIKJV010000179.1:0-4941 GCA_044360755.1 Phycisphaerales bacterium | reverse complement strand
CCTGCCGCGCGAGGCGGCCGAGGACGCCGTGACCGCGGCGGCCGGCCCGGGCGCTGCCGCACAGGCTGCCGCCGCGAAGGGCGGTGCCGCGTGAGCACGTACTTCCAGGACCAGCCGCGGCCCGCGCGCCCCACCCGCGTCGACGAACTGATGGGCAACGCGCTCCTGGCCAAGGTGGCGCAGCTGGACATCGTCAGCCGCAAGATCTTCACGGGCAAGCTGCAGGGCGAGCGGCGGTCCAAGCGGCGCGGGCAGAGCGTGGAGTTCGCCGACTTCCGTCCGTACGTGCACGGCGACGACCTGCGCTTCGTCGACTGGAACATCTTCGGCCGGCTGGACCGGCTGTTCCTGAAGATCTTCCTGGAGGAAGAGGACCTCTCGCTGGTGATCGCCGTCGACACCAGCAGCTCGATGGACTGGGGCGATCCGTCCAAGCTGCTCTTCGCGCAGCGCCTGGCGATGACGCTGGGCTACATCGGGCTGGTCAACCACCACCGCGTGTCGCTGGCCGCGTTCGGCGGCGAGGGCGGGCTGCGGCGCCTGAACAACCTGCGCGGCCGCCGCAAGGCCAGCGAGATGGGCAAGTGGCTGCTGGACCTGCAGCCCGGCGGCGCCGACACGTTCGAGGAATCGATGAAGACGCTGGCGCTCTCGCGGCAGGGGCGCGGGGTGATGATCGTCGTCAGCGATTTCCTGCTGAAGGATGGCTACGAGAAGGGCCTGCGCTACGTGGCCGGCCGCGGCTACGACCTGTGGTGCATCCAGACGCTGTGCCCGCAGGAGCTGGACCCCGCCGCGCACGGCCTGGCCGGCGACTACCGCCTGGTCGACGCCGAGGACCGCGACGAGGCCGAGGTCACCGCCAGCCCCGCGCTGGTCGAGCAGTACCGCGCGAACCTGGGCGCGTGGTGCGCGGGGCTGCGTGACTTCGCCATCCGGCGCTCGATCATGCACCTGGTGGTGGACACGTCCACCGAGATGGACGCGCTGGTGCTGGAGTGGATGCGCCGCAGGGGGCTGGTGCGATGAGCCCGGCCGTGGCCGCGATCGTCTGGCTCTCGCCGCTGACCGGCCTGCTGGTGGCGGGCGTCCTGGTGCCGGCGCTGCTGGCGCTCTACTTCCTGAAGCTGCGCCGGCGCGCGATCGCGGTGCCGACCACGCTGCTCTGGAAGCGCAGCGTCGAGGACATGCGCGCGAACACGCCGTTCCAGCGCCTGCGGCCCAGCCTGCTGCTGGTGCTGCAGCTCCTGCTGCTGGGTTTCGTCGCGTTCGCGCTGATGCAGCCGCGGATGGACCTTGGCGCGGCGGGCGGCGGGCGGACGGTGATCCTGGTCGACCGGTCGGGGTCGATGAACGCCACCGACCTCGACCCGAAGCGCACCCGCCTGGAGATCGCCAAGGAGCAGGCCCGGGACCGGGTCGGCAAGCTGTTCGACGTCGGGCTCTTCGCGCCCGCGCCCGGCGAGGTGATGGTGGTCGCGTTCGCCGATTCCGCCGAGGTGCTGCAGCCCTTCACGCGGTCGAAGGCCGACGTCCTGCGCGCGATCGACCGGATCCAGCCAACCGACGGCGCGAGCCGCGTGTGCGACGCGCTGGCGCTGGCGCGCGCCTTCACCACCGTCACCAACCCCGACGACCCGAACGCGAAGCCCACCATGGGCGCGGCGCTCGAGCTGTGGTCCGACGGCCGCATCGCCGACTTGGGCGACGACGCGCTGCGCCCCGGCGAGGAGCTCATCTACCGAATGTCGGGCCGCGCGGACGCGCGGAACGCAGGCATCGAGGGCATCTCGGCCGAGCGCAGCGCGACCGAGCCCGGGCTCATGCAGGTCTTCGTCACGCTGCGGAACGATGCGCCCGAGCCGGTCGAGACCGACCTCGAGCTGCTGGTCGACGGCACGCGGCGCTCGGTGACGCCGAAGCCCGTCACCATCCCCGCCGCGGCCGAGACGGTCGCCGAAGGCAGGAAGCAGTACCGCCCGGGCACGGCGCGCTTCACCTTTCCGCCGTTCGTGCAGCCGCGCGCCGGCACCGTGGGCGTGCAGCTGGTGCGGACCGACGCGCTGCCCGCGGACAACGTGGCGCAGGTGGCGGTCAGCGCGCCGCGACGCCTCCGGGTGGCGATGGTCGGCAGCCTGGACTTCGCCGTGCGCGACGTGGTGGCCGCGCTGCCCGTCGAGAAGGCCGTGGCGGTCGGCGCGGCCGACTTCGCCGCGGGCGGCGCCAAGGCCGCCGAGGGCTACGACGTGGTGGTGGCCGCCGCGGGTGCGCTGCCCGACACGCTGCCCGCCGGGCGGTACCTGGTGTTCGGCGTGCCGAAGGGCGTGCCCGGGCTCAACCCGTTCGCCACCAAGGAGAAGCTGGGCGTGCGCACCGAGCGGCGCGACCACCCGCTCCTGCGCGCCGTGAACCTGGACGACCTGTTCGTGGCCCGCGCCACCGCGATCGCGCCGGGCACCGACACCGAGGCGATCGTCGAGGCCGGCGAGACGCCGCTCGTGGTGCTGGCGCGCCGCGGCCCGGTGACGGCGGTGGTGGTGGCGTTCGACCCGCTGGACTCCAACTGGCCGTTCCAGCGCGGGTTCGTCACCTTCACGGCGAACGCCGTCGAGTGGCTCGGATCGATCGACCAGGCCGCCGCGCAGGAAGAGCACCATCCGGGCGACGTGCTGACCGCGCGCGTCGGCACGGGCGTGCGCGGCGCCACCATGACGCTGCCTGACGGCAGCACGCAGGAGGTCGCTGCGCGCGACGGCGCCGTGGCGTTCGGGCCCGTGCAGCGCGCGGGCACCTACCTCCTGCGCTGGCCGGGCGAGCGCGGCGAGGAACGGCGCACCTATGCGGTCAACCCCGCCGACGGCGAGGGCCGGATCGGCGCGGCGGAGTCGGTCTCGATCGGCGTGCAGCAGGTGAGCGGCGTCAGCGGGGGCGGCGCCGGGCTCAGTGACCTGTGGCCCTGGGCGCTGGCCTGCAGCCTGGCGCTGCTGGTCATCGAGTGGTGGGTCTACCACCGCAAGCACTGGGTCCGGCGCACGCCGGCGCGAGCCGCCGCGGCCCTCCCCGGCGCTCCTATCATCCGGGGATCATGAGCAACGCCGTTCCGCACGCCGCCGACCGCATCGCCCAGTTCGAGAAGATGGCGTCGGCCGACCCGACCAACGAGATGGCGCACTTCTCGCTGGGCAAGGCCTACCTGGATGCCGCCCGCCACGCCGAGGCCGCGCGCAGCTTCGAGCGCTGC
The DNA here is from genome assembly GCA_044360755.1 of Phycisphaerales bacterium. Classification (GTDB taxonomy): domain Bacteria; phylum Planctomycetota; class Phycisphaerae; order Phycisphaerales; family SM1A02; genus UBA966. The sequence continues at coordinate 1,700 of JBIKJV010000179.1, read as the reverse complement.
GTCGAGCTGGCCCCCGAGATGAGCAAGGCCTTCCAGCTGGCCGGCCAGGCCATGATCGGCGCCGGCTGGACCGACCGCGCGGTCGACGTGCTGACCCGCGGCTACGAGACCGCCGCGCGCAAGGGCGACCTGATGCCGCGCAACGCGATCGCCGAGCTGCTGCGCTCGATCGGCCGCGAGCCGCCCAAGCTGGCCGCGGAAGTGGCGGCGGAAGCGGAACTGCTGCGCGCCTCCGGCGGCTTCGTCTGCCAGCGCACCGGACGCCCCGGCAGCCGCATGGAGCACCCGCCCTTCAAGGGCCCGGTGGGCGCGTGGATCCAGGAGAACATCAGCGCCGAGACCTGGAAGCAGTGGATCGGCCAGGGCACCAAGGTCATCAACGAGCTGCGCCTGGACTTCAGCCGCGACAAGGACCAGGAGGCCTACGAGCAGCACATGCGCGAATACCTGGGCATCGACGCCGAGGTCCTGGAGCGGATCGGCGCGAAGAAGTAAATCACGCCCCGCCTCATTCGCCGATTTTCACGCCCGCGCCGGGGCCGGCTTCGGCGCCACGGGCGGCGCGGTCTGCACCAGCACCATCTGTCGGTAGTGGCCGCTGCGCTCCATCAGCTCGTCGTGGGTGCCCATCTCGGCGATGGCGCCGTCCTTCAGCACCACGATCCGGTCCGCGTGCATGATCGTGCTCAGGCGGTGCGCGATCACGAAGCTGGTGCGGCCCTGCATCAGGCCCACCAGCGCGGCCTGGATGGCGCGCTCGCTCTCGGTGTCCAGGTTGCTGGTGGCCTCGTCCAGGATCAGGATCCGCGGGTCCGCCAGCAGCGCACGCGCGATCGCGATGCGCTGGCGCTGGCCGCCCGAGAGCTTCACGCCGCGCTCGCCGATCGGCGTCGCGTAGCCCTCGGGCATCTTCTCGATGAAGTCGGCCGCGTGCGCCAGCTGCGCGGCCCAGCGGACGCGCTCGGACGCCGCGCCGGGGTCGGCGTAGCGGATGTTGTCCTCGATGCTGCCGTCGAAGAGGAACACGTCCTGCTCGACGATGCCCAGCATCCTTCGGAAGCTGGCGATCTCGACGTCGCGCAGGTCGCGACCGTCCAGCAGGATGCGGCCCGACGTGGGGTCGAAGAAGCGCGCGATCAGGTTGCAGAGCGTGGTCTTGCCCGCGCCGCTGCTTCCGACGAATGCGGTCATCTCGCCGGGCCGCGTGGTGAACGACACGCCGCGCAGCACCTCGTCGGGGCGGCCGGGATACGCGTAGCGGACGTCCTCGACGGTGACGGCGCCCGCCACATGCGCGCGAGCCAGCCGCACCGCGCCCGGCCGGTCCGGCATGTCGCCCGGCTCGGCCAGGAAGTCGAGCGTCCTGTCCAGTCCCGCCAGGTTGGTCTGCAGCCCGGTCGCGCTCTGCGCCAGCGCCTCGACCGGGCCCAGCAGCATCAGCAGGTACGTCAGGAACATGATCAGCTCGCCCGTGGTCAGGCGGCCGGCCAGGACCTGCGTGCCGCCGTACCACAGCAGGCCCGCGCTCGCGATCGGGATCAGCAGCTGCCAGGCCAGCTCGATGCCTCGGCTCCACCACCACGTCAGGATCTCCTGGCGCGCCAGGAGGTCCAGCCCGGTGCCGTGGCGGATGCCCTCGAACCGGGGCCGTGCGAACCCGCGCACCACGCGGATGCCGCTGAACGCCTCGGTGGCGGTGG
>JBIKJV010000178.1:0-4956 GCA_044360755.1 Phycisphaerales bacterium | reverse complement strand
CCAGACGGCCACGGCTGGAAGTTGAACGACGATCCGCCGGCCGCGCGCGACGGCGGCACGATCCAGGCGGCACGCGGCTTCTACGTTCCAAGCATGTTCGACGTCGCGCACGACCGCGGCGTGCGCACCCAGGTGGTGGCGACCAAGACGAAGTTCTCGCTCTTCGTGCAGAGCTGGGACGAGACCAACGGTGCGCCGGACCAGGTGGAGCCGGACAACGGGCGAGCCAAGATCGATGCGTTCGCGTACGTCCGCAACGCCGGTGACGCAGCCGCGCTGGCGACCCAGATGCTCCGCGGCTCGACTGGTCGCACGTTGACGTTCCTGCATCTGGGCGACCCGGATTTCGTCGGCCACGCCGAGGGTTGGGTGATGACGCCCGGCTCCGCGTACAGGAAGGCCGTCGCCGACTGCGACGCGGCGCTCGGCAAGCTCTTCCAGGCGATCGACGCCGAGCCACGATTGCGCGGCCACGTCGCCATCGTGCTGACGGCCGACCACGGCGGCGGCAAGCCGCTCCGTTCGCACGTCCAGCCGCGCGAGCCCGAGGACTTTCTGGTCCCGTTCCTGGTGTGGATGGGCCAGGACGGCGAAGCGCAGGAGCTGCTGGCCCTGAACGCGGACCGGCGCCTGGTGGTGCCGGCCGGTGAGTACGTGCCCGCGGAACGCACGCCGGCCCCGATCCGCAACGCGGAGGCCGGGAACACCGCGCTGCAGCTGATGGGATTGCCCGCGATCCCCGGCTCGACCGCGAACGGCAAGCAGGACCTCCTGCTCGGCACGCCCCGGGAGGCCGCCAAGTGACACCCCTGCCGCGTGATGCGATCGGGGGCACCTGCTACGCCATGTTCGCGTTCGAGGTCGGCTTCGCCATCGACCTGGACCGCGCCCAGCGCCGCCTGGCAAGCGCCGGACGCGCGGGGCTCCGCGCCGATGCACGCACCGGTGCAGGCGCGGACTTCGAGCCCCGCCCGCTGCGCGTCACGGCGTCGGCCGACCCGATCGAGGCGGGCGCCTTCACGACGCGCCCCGAGGCGCTGGTCACGATCTTCGACTTCGGTGCCATCGCGATCCGCTTCGAGCTGCCGATCGAGGGCGACCGCGAGTCGCTCATCGGCATCGAGCGAACGGTCACGGGCTGTGCGCGCCTGCATGACGCCGCGCGCGCGATCGTCCAGCGCGTCGCTGCGGGCATCGGCGACGCGGTGCAGCGGCCGGCGCTCTCCGAGCGCGTCGAGGATTACGTCGTGCTTCACCTTCTGCCGGATCCCGTACGGGCGGACGCAGCCGACCTGCTGCCCCCGTCGCTCGCGGCACGCATCCTGCGCGGCGAGCCGGGGCCGCTCTCGGCGCAGGAAGTCGAGGAAGCCACGCGCTGCACGGTGAGCTACGGCCCGGACGACCTGGCGATCATCGACTGGAACGCAGCCATCGTCGTCGACCGCGATCCGCAGGACGCGCTCGAGATGCTCGAGTTCGCCAACGTCGAGCTGGTCGAGATGCGGCACCTCGACGACCGCCTGGACGCCGCGCTCGAGGAGGCCTTCGCCCTGACAAGCAGCGCGCTGCGCGGCCGCCGGCTGCTGGCCATCGAGACGGGCCGGCATGTGCCCCGCATCGCCGAGCTCCGGGTGGACGCGACGGCGCTCTTCGAGAGCGTGGACAACGCGCTCAAGCTCTTCGGCGACCGCTGGCTTGCGCGCCTGCACGATGCGGCGACGCGGCGACTGCACATCGACGACTACGAGCGCAGCGTGCTGCGCAAGATCGACACGCTGTCGTCCATCTACGGCACCATGCGCGACCGCCAGGCCCAGCTGCGGGCCGAGATCCTGGAGTGGATCGTCATCACGCTGATCGCGGTCGAGCTGGTGGCGCTCGTAGTCCGGCACTGACCGGCCGCGAGGCGCCCGCAGGCGTCACTTCCCCTGCGCGCGCTTCAGCAGGCGGCTCACCACCGAGGGCTTGGCCTCGGGGTCGGCGGCGGCAACCTCCTCGGACTGCGGGGCGGCGTCCCACAGCCGCGCCGCCAGCCGGGTGAGCGGCATGGTCTGCAGCCACACGCGGCCGGGGCCGCGCAGCGTCGCCAGGAAGATGCCCTCGCCGCCGAAGACCATGTTGCGGACGCCCTGCATCAGCTCGACGTCGAACTGCACCGACGGGTCGTAGGCCACCAGGCATCCGGTGTCGATCCGCAGCACGTCGCCCTCGGCCAGCTGTCGCTCAATGATCGAGCCGCACGCATGGGCCAGCACCAGTGCACCCTTCTCGGCGCAGGAGATGCGCTGCAGGATGAAGCCCTCGCCGCCGAAGATGCCGACCAGGATCCGCTTCTGGAACGAGACGGCGAAGTCGATGTCGCGCGAGCCCGCCACGAAGGCCGTCTTCTGCAGGATGATGCCGTCGGGGTGCCCGTCGAGCTCGAAGGGGATGATCTTCCCCGGGTACGGCGCGGCGAAGCCGATCTGCGCCTTCGCGGTGCCGCCGTTCTCGAAACGCGTGACGAAGAACCCGTCGCCCGAAATGCGCCGCGTCGCGGCCTCAACGACCTTGCCCACCAGGCCCGGGTCCTCCAGGTGCGTGGTGAGCCCCGTGTCCATCCGCACGGAATCCTCCATGAACAGCATGCAGCCCAGGCTCCCCACGATGCTCTGGCCCGGCGCGAGCGTCACCACCGCGGCCTGCAGCAGGTCCCCGACGATCTCGTAGCCGAAGGTGTGGGTCTTTTTCGTCATGCATGAAGGGTACCGCGCGGGCAGGTGCCGGAATAGCATCGGGCCATGCGACACCTCCGAACGTCCGGCGCATTCGCCGCGCCCCTGCTCGCCCTGCTTGCCGCCTGCACGTCGGTGAGCGGCACGAACCGCTCGCAGCTCAACCTGCTGTCGGAAGCCGAGGAACGTTCCCTCGGCGACCAGGCCTACGGCGAGGCACTCGGCGAGAAGGGCGTGAAGGTCATCACCTCCGGCGCGGACGTCGACCGCGTGCGCCGCGTCGGCGCGCGCATCCAGGCAGCCTCCGCGCGCCTGCATCCGAAGGCCGTGCGCGGCTTCGACTGGACGTGGACCGTGGTCGACGACCCGAAGCAGGTGAACGCCTGGATGCTGCCCGGCGGCAAGTCGGTCGTCTACACCGGGATCCTGCGCGTGGCCACCAGCGACGACCAGCTGGCCGTGGTGATGGGGCACGAGGCGTCGCATGCGATCGCGCGCCACGGCGGCGAGCGCATCTCGTCGGACATGGTGCTCAATGGCGCGCTGACGGGCGCTTCGATGGCGCTCGGCAACCTGGACGCCCCCACCCAGGCCGCGGTGATGCAGGCGCTGGGCGTCGGCGGCACGGTCGGCGTGGCGCTGCCGTGGAGCCGCATGCAGGAGTCCGAGGCCGATGAACTGGGCCTCCTGATCGCGGCCGACGCCGGCTACGACCCCCGTGCGGCGATCCCCTTCTGGACGCAGATGGCGGCGAGCGGCTCGAACAGCAAGCCGCCCGAATTCCTCTCCACGCACCCGGACGACGAGACCCGCGTCAAGCGCCTGCGAGCGCTCCTGCCGAAGGCGCTGCGCACCTATGCCGCGGCGATCTCCCGTGACGGAGGTCCGGCCCCCGGCTCGTCGCCGCTCGGCCCGCCGCCTGCCACGCCTGCCGCCGCCGCGAAGAAGAACTGACCGCGCTCGGCGCGTGGCGCTCAGCGCGCGGCCGCAAGCCGCTTCAGCCGCTCCGCCGCGGCCGCGATCGTCTCGGGCGTCTTGCAGAACGCGAACCGCACCAGGCTCGTGGCCTCGGCGTCCTTGGTGCCGTCGGGCCCGGGCGCATAGAACGCGCTGCACGGGATGCACGCCACGCCGACGTCGCGCACCAGGTGCGTCGCGAAGTCGACGTCCGTGGCGTGCCCGAAGCGGCGATGCTCCGCCAGCGCGAAGTACGAACCCTCCGGCACGAACGGCTCGAACCCCGCGCCGCGCAGCGCGCCCAGCATCGCCTGGCGCCGCGCGTCGTATTCGGCACGCAGCTCCAGGTAGTAGGACTCCGGCGCCGCCAGCGCCTCCACCGCCGCGCGCTGCAGCGGCGTGGCTGAGCAGAACGTCAGGAACTGGTGCGCGGCGCGGATGCCCGCGGTCAGTTCCGGCGGCGCGATCGCCCAGCCGATCTTCCAGCCGGTCAGGCTGAAGCTCTTGCCCAGGCTCGAGAGGACGACCGTGCGCTCGCGCATCCCCGGCAGCGTCGCGATCGACCGGTGCGGACGTGCGTACCAGAGGTCCTCGTAGACCTCGTCCGAGACGACCAGGCAGCCGTTGGCACGGGCGATCTCGGCGACCCCTGCCAGTTCGGCGTCCGTCAGCACGCGCCCCGTCGGGTTGTGCGGCGTGTTGATCAGGATCAGCTTCGTCCGGGGGCTGACGGCGCGGCGCAGCTCGTCCAGGGGGAACGCGAAATCCGGCGCGTGCAGGCGCACCGTGCGCAGGACGCCGCCCGCCATCGCCACGCAGGCGGCGTACGAGTCGTAGAACGGCTCGACCAGCACGACTTCGTCGCCCTCGTCCACCAGCCCCAGCATCACCGCGGCGATCGCCTCGGTGCAGCCGCTCGTCACGGTGACCTCGGCGTCCGGGTCGGCCTCCAGGCCGGACGACCGATTCCAGCGCGCCGCGATGGCGCGCGTGGCCTCGGGCAGGCCGAACGTGCGCGCGTACTGCCCGTGCCCCTCCTGGATCGCGCGGATCGCGGCATCCTTGACGAATGCGGGCCCGTCGAAGTTGGGGAAGCCCTGCCCGAGGTTCACCGCCCCGTGCTGCGCGGCCAGGCGGCTGATGGTCGCAAAGACGCTCTCCCCGAAGGGCTGCAGGCGTCGGGCGGTGCCGAAGTTTCGTGGCTCAGCCATGGGTGCTCCCTGCAAATGCCGGTCCGGAGGACGTGCGCAGCTGGACATCCAGCTGCGGCGAGGCGATCCGGACC
>JBIKJV010000367.1:0-4959 GCA_044360755.1 Phycisphaerales bacterium | reverse complement strand
ATGAATGATTTGATTGAATAAATAGAGGTCATTATGAGTCGAAAGAGTTCCATCAATAAAATAAACATTCGATTTGAACATGATTTGGCTAAATCGTTTTGTTTCTTCAGAATCGGTTGATACAAGATAATGATGAGAACTGCGAAACTGTTTCCAAATTACACTTAATACTTGAGACATCCGACTTTCATTACATTGATGTTCATAGATTCCAACTGTATTAACACAAGGAATCATCGTGATTTTTGATTGGAGATGAAAAGCAGGACGCAGGGACCTCAAATAGTGGAGCCATTTTTCGGAGTTTTTTTCATAGAACTTCGCTTTGGATTGAATAACAAGAGGATATTTTTTTTCAATGAAATCTTCTTCTGAATATATTTTTACAGCGTGTTCAATGTATCCTGGTTTTACAGTGACCCAAGAAGGCAAAGAAGATGAAAGAAAGAGACGATCAAAAGAGCAATGCCGAATATTCGGCATAAACCACCAATAGACTTCCAGCGAAGTTTGCAACTCTTCTGCCCAGCAAATACCGGAAAGCAACGCTACAATACGGCTGGCAATATCTCCATTTACTTGAAGGAGAAGTGTCATTCTAAAATTTGACTGCGTTCGGAGGCTTAAGCCTTTTTTTCTAGGATAAAACTATCTAATCGCACTGGAGGGAATTCAACGCATTGTTTCACTATTTCGTTCCGAAACATTCGGATCGTTTTCTGTGTTTTCGGCTGGTCGTGTCCAGAACCGTTGGAATTTATGGACGAGGGAACTTGCAGGAGTTCGCCCCTACTATGCTGTGAAATGCAATCCCGATAGGGATTTACTCCGTGTGTTGGCAAAACACGGTGCAGGGTTTGATTGTGCCAGTGAACGTGAAATTAATGAAGTCGCTGCCGTTCTTGGTCAAACAAAGTCATTAACAAGACTTGCTGATCATGTTATTTATGCTAATCCTTGTAAATCTCTTCGGGATGTGAATGCTGCTCATAATCTTGGTTCCCCCAATACTGTGGTGGACTCCTTTGAGGAAATCGAAAAACTTGCCCAGATCGGATGGAAGGGCGGGGCATTGGTTCGATTATTAGTTGAGGATGGTGGTAGTGCGATGCCATTCTCTTCCAAATTCGGAATCAGCGAGCAATCAGGTGGTGCTATTGCTCGTTACGCCAAAGTGCGCGGCATTCCTCTCAAAGGAGTCAGTTTCCACGTTGGATCTGGTTGTAAAGATCCACAACAATATAAAAAAGCAGTCAAAACATCTCTTGCTGTTCTTAAAGATTTGAAAGACAATGGACACGATGCTGATATAGTCGACATTGGTGGAGGGTTTATGCCTGATAGCATAAAGTTTGAAGACAGTGCCCGTGCCATTCGCCAATCTCTTGGACACCTGCTTCTCGATAAATCTGTGAAAGTGATTGGAGAGCCTGGACGTTATTTTGCCACCGAAGCCTTTGATTTGTTTGTTCAGGTCATTGGAAAGAAACCCGCGCTTTCTGGAAGAACAGATGAATGGAGATATACGATTGATGAGAGTCTGTATGGACAGTTTAGCTGCATTCCCTTTGATCAACAAAAACCGATCTGGTTTCGTGTTCCCAAGGAGTTTAGTGAAGTGGATAAAAAGCAGCGGAAGCGCGTCAAAGGAACATTGTTCGGAAGAACGTGTGATAGTTTGGATATGATTGCGAAATCAGCAAATATGGAAGACTTGGAAGTGGGTGATTGGCTCTGGTTCCCTCATATGGGGGCGTATACCTCCGTGACTGCCACGGAGTTTAATGGATTTCCCAAACCTCCTCAGCACGGATCTGCAACTCATCATGTCTTCCTTCCAGATCTCCAGCAGGTAATGAATACACAATGGAAAGAAAGAGTTCCTCTGCAACTGGACTATGTATCTCCTGTCCGCATCTCGCACACCTAAAAATTGAAAATGGACTAACTGTTTCATAAACCACAGCACACACAGAAACAATGGATATCACCTCTCAGTTCTTGAATCTCTCTACTTCGGATACCAACTCTTTGTTGAAGGGTGGTATTCTCCTCAAGGGGCGTTCTCGCTCCACCCGTCAGCCTGTTCACATGATGATGCTGGTCGATACCAGCGGCTCTATGGATGATGCGAACAAGCTCGAATCTGTCAAGAAGTCCCTTCAGGTGATGTTGGTTCTTCTCTCGGACCAGGATCGTCTGTCTCTCGTGACCTTCGATGACACGTCCAAGGTCCATCTGAATCGCACAACTCCTACCGCAACCGATCGTGAAGCCATTTCCTACCGAATCAGTGGTCTTCATACGAATGGAAGCACAAATATGAGCGCGGGTCTTCTTGAGATGCGCGAGCGGATTGAAGATGCCTCAGTAGGTCGCAAGCAAGGCATTCTGATGCTGACTGATGGTCTTGCGAATATGGGAGTTATGGACACTCCTGGTCTTGTAAACATCGTGCGCCGCATTCTCCAGGAAAAGCCTGGTGTTTCCATTTCCACAGTAGGCTATGGTGCCGATCACAACACGGATCTCCTCACGGAAATCGCCAAGGAGGGTGGTGGCGCCTACAATGTTGTGAAGAGCCTGGAAGATGTCGCCAGCACATTTGGTGATGTATTGGGTGGTCTGATGAGCATTAGTGTGCAGCGTGCTACTCTAGAGTTCCCTCCTGGCTTCAAGGTTTATTCATCCTATCCTACCACCGTGGAGCCTTCAGGATTTACGCACGTGAACATTGGTGATATTTACTCGGATACAGAAATCACTGTTCTGTATGAAGGAAATCCCACGATGGGTCCTATTCGTGTGCTTGGCACAGATATGATGACCCTGGACACTATCGACACGCTTACAGCCCCTGAACTCGTAGCAGACGATGACGCCTTTATGACTTGTTTCGTGGTAGCACAGTTCCGTAAGGAAGTGAGTGATCTTCTCAAGGCGATGCGCCTCAGGCGAACGGTTGTAACGTCTCAGGAAATCCAGAACCTCATGCAGCGTATTCGTGAGAACACGCGCATTCAGGAGCATCCGATTGTTCCCTTCTTGATTGAGGATCTCCAGCAAGCCTTTGATATTAGTTCTGGAAATCGGATGATGTCACAGGAGGAGGCAACAGAGATGGCACAGCATTCGGCTTACATCGGTATGAGTCGTGGTCTCCGGACACAGACGAGCAATGTATCCTATATTCCTCCTCCTCCTCCGAATGGTCGCATTCGTAGGCAGCGGGCAGTCGGTGCAAATCTAACAGTGGCTGCACCGAGCTTTGCGCCACCGGATGCTGATGAGGAGTCGCAAGCGGTAAATCCATCGACGCCTCCTGCTGCTGATGCGGCTGCGGCTCCACCTCCTGATGCCGAGGATGATGTTCATCTCTTCACCTCTCCTACCGCAAATGCTGTTCAACGGCAGATGTTGAGTGTGATGCGCACGATGTCAATGCAGCCCTAAGTGAGTGTTGAAGACATTTGGCAACCATTTCCAGAACAAATCATAATTAAAAATTGACAAACTTTTTTTACGATACGGTATTCAAACACAACTATGACCACGCAAAAGGTAAACGTTCTTGATACCACTGGCTTCGTAGAGATCCTCGACACCTTTGGAGATGATCTCACAGTTGTAAATGCAGCTCGCGTGAGCTTCGCGAAGGAATCTTACGAACTCACGGAACAGGATAAAAAACTAATCAAGTATCTGGCGAAACACGAACACGTAACACCCTTCTTCCATCCCCAGATTCGGATGCGGATCAAGATGCCCATCTTTGTCGCACGGGAATGGTACCGCCATCAGATTGGTTTTGCACGAAATGAAGTCAGTCGCCGCTATGTAGATTCACCTCCTGAATGTTATATTCCTGCCGATAAAGACATTCGTGCTCGTGATCCGAAACTCAAGCAAGGGTCCAAGTCAGAACCTGTGGAACAATCGAACGCCGCTTGGGAAATGATTTCAAATGCGACGGAGATGGCAATGCGTGAATACAAAGATCTTCTTGAGATTGGTGTTGCCCCTGAAATCGCACGAATGATTCTTCCTCAATCGATGTACACAGAGTTCATTGAGACTGGAAGCCTTGCAGCCTATGCTCGTCTTTGTGGGCTTCGCCTTGACCCCACAGCACAAAAAGAAATTCGCGATTATGCGACAGCAGTGGACGCGCTTCTCCGAGACAAGTTTCCTGTGAGCTGGGCTGCTCTAATGGCAGGAGTCGAATCAACTGCTTGAAAGTTGAAGTTCGAGAACACTTGAGTCCTTTAGAGAAGAATGAGCAATCGTTTGATTATTATCCAGGCAAATGGAGTTGAAATACAAGATCATTTGCGTAGGATTGTATCCAGTTTTATCGTGTAGAACTTCTTTTATTTTTGATACGGTATCTTCTGGATAAAGATCAACTGTATAATGTTCATTCTTGGTCCCTTTGTAAACAACGATGAGAGTCAGGAGCATTTTGGCTGATATTCATCCATCAAGCATTCCTTTTCAATTTTTGCGTTTAGTCTGGCGCGTCTTTCGCTTTCGAGTCTTTCTTCTCTTCCCACCATCCAGGCGAAGTTGAATATTCTCTCGTTGTGTTTTAATAGCAGGGCATTGAGCATCAAAGGTGGCAGGTGAAATTAAAGCAGTCTTATTAATCACTTGATCAAAAAGTCCCTTTTTATTGCAGAGATGATTATAAAATTTTATAATATTTCCAGCAAATGTGCCCATGCAGACTTCTGATGTCATAATTCTATTTCGGAACTCACCAAACGTGATTTCGCGCGGTGCTCTTCTACCCGCTCGAATATTGTTGTTAAAAAGTCTACTTCTTCCTTTGTATCCTTCAAATGGTAAACTATCAAGGATTGTTCGTATTTCCTCTGATTGACTATTCATATAGTCTTGAATCATTTTGAAATAGACACTCATATTTGCGATTCTGCAAGTGGTTACTTCATTGATAGA
>JBIKJV010000273.1:0-4981 GCA_044360755.1 Phycisphaerales bacterium | reverse complement strand
GCACCAAGAATCGCCGTGCGGAATTCAGACCCGCTCATGGAACGGTACTGCATCTCATTCATCAGCCGATGCACCCGCTGCAGCAACTCGGCATTGGTGGCCAACTGCCTGCGGTCGCGGTCGAAATGAAGATTGTCCTCCAGTCCCACACGGATGCCGCATCCATGCGTAATGGCCATGGCGTTTGCCGTCAGCTGAGATCTTCCAATACCCCCAACCGAGACATACCCCGCGGATATCGCCTGAAGCGCCGCAGCAAATTCCGACGGCGTCGCCTGCATTCCAGCTATGTTTCCAAGAATCAGATTCCAGTAGAACGGCCCGCTCAGCACACCCCTGCGGATCAGGTATTTCCCGTAATTGATCATCCCAAGGTCAAAACACTCCAGCTCGGGAACCACTCCCCGCTCCCTCATGCGCCCAGCGAGCCGGGCAATCATTTCCGGTTCATTGACCGAGGCGGCGGCAGCAAAGTTCAGCGACGAAAGAGTGAGCGAACAGAGATCCGGACGCAGGTCCAGCACCTCGGCACGCCGTTCGAACTCCGGCCAGTCGCGTCCGGAACTGCTCCCGCAGATGATGACGTCCGGACAATGCCTCCGGACACCTTCGAAAATCTTCCCGTAGACATCCACAGATCCAGTCGGCGTGCCGTCGTCAAGACGCGCATGCAGATGAGCAATGGTGATCCCGATCTCGCTGGCTTCATGCACGGATTCCACAATCTCCGCCACCGTAATGGGCACATGCGGGCTGTCCCGGCGCCGCGGCACCATCCCAGTTGGACAGAAATTAACCGCGAGAGGAATCATGGGCTGTGACTCTTACTGATTCTACAGGTTCTTCCACTCCACCATCCAGCAGGCGGCTTCGACCGGCCAATCCCGGGCAGCCGCCCCACCCTCGCTCTTCGTCAGTTACACACGGCAGCAATCTCACGCACTCTCGCAAGGGCTGCGACGGCCGTCCGGTACTCAGCCGATTCTGCATCGTAGTGTCGCACCTTGAACTCATCGGGTCCATCGTACTTGCGCGGCCACGGCCATCCCGCTGCAGCAAAGCTGTCCCGCAGCCAATCGTGCAGGCGCCGGGGCTCCCCGCAGAACTCCTCATGATCCAGCCGCAGCACCCGGTCAGCAGGAAAGTCAGCGAGCTGCTGGAGGATGCGCTGATTCGTGAAGTGGACCTGTCCGGCCACCTGCTCGACCGGACTCAGTTCCCTGAGCCATGCATGCTCCGGAGGACGCACGCTGATCCATTCCTGCGGATCACCGGCCACCACGGACCGATGCCCGAGCAGCGAAACCACATTGTCCGGTTCATCCCGCACGGTGTGTATGACCATGACTCTGCGGTCCCCGAGGAACAGCTTCAAATGATATTGAATCAGCATGGCCTTCACCCCCACGGGAGCCCCAAGGGCCTCGCCAAACCGCCGCAGTCCCTCGAGAAATCCTGCCGCATCACACCGGCTCAGTTGCTCAGGTGTCAGTTCCTCGCCCACCGTCACCGGAAAAAACCGCCGGAAATAGAACGAGAACTCATGCGGGGCCAGCAGACCTTTTGTCTTCCCGTACGAGGATGAGAAACCATCGGAATTGCTCCCGATAGCCAGTTCATCCCGAAACCCCAGCGATGGGTCCGTCAGAAGTCTCTGCAGCATCCCGGCAAACAGCGGATTCCCGGAAAAGCGCGCTGCCAGATTCGAAGGCACCGCAAGGCCCACCGCCCGCAGCCACTGCATCAGCACAGTGGTCCCGCTCCGCGGAGCCCCCACCACCAGCACCACAGGACACTCAGCCTCCAATGGCTCCCTCACGCTTTCTTCCCCGCGGGCAATCAGGTCATTGATGGCACGCAGGAAGTCATTCACCCCAGCTGCCGCAGTAAAGCCAGACGTTCGCTTCATGATGATGAATTCACGGCAGTCGCTCCGTCAGCTCTTTCCCTCGGTCGCAGCCGCCCGCGCAGGCAACAGGGTATCTGCCTTCGATGCAGACTGATCCGCCGCACAGACCACCCACTCCGGACGGAATGGTCTCCCCTGCACCCACGCCAGCAGCGCCGCAGGAACATTGGCCCCCGCGGCCTGCGAAAACGGATACCCTCCCCCGAAACGCGCATTCATCTCCAGTATGACCTTCCGCCCATTCCCACACATCACATCGCAGTCGAGTATCCCGAAATGACCCAGCGCCGTTCCAATCTGGCGGCCGATCTCTGTCAGTTCCGCATCCACCACAGTCACCGCCCTGTCAGTTTCCCCGGCCCGCATGCCCTGCTTGCGCCGCGCCATCACCCCGACCGTCCGGCCTGCAAAGTCGTTCACCACATCCAGACCCATCTCCACGGGGCCAAGACATTCCTGAATGATCAGTTCAGCTCCGGGCGCGTGCATGTGACTGAACACCGACCGCCGCAGCCGACGGCGGCCCAGAAACCAAGTGGCCTCAAGTTCATCAAGGTCATGGACGATCTCAACACCCACAGAAGCTGATCCGCAGCGTGGCTTGACGACCAATGGAAACACCACCTTCCCCGCATCCAGTCCCGCAGCAGCCGATTCAATCGTCCGGTACGTGACCGGAAAATCGAGCCCCATGAGACGGAGGAATTCCGCGGTCATCCATTTATCCTTGCAGATCTCGACGACTTCAGGCGACGAAACCATCACCACCGTCCCGATTTCGGTGAACCGTTCCCGGGCTTCAGCCAGCACGGGCAGTTCGAAGTCGTTGAGCGGAACGAGCAGTCCAATCTTTCTCCGCCGGCAGATATCCAGCAGACAGTCCACATAACCCGGATCCAGTACCGCCGGGACCAGTTCCGAAGCGTCAGCCATGCGCAGCGCCGGAGCTTCCAGCGACATGTCCGCAGCGTAAAGCAGTCCCTCACCACCAAGGGCCAGCCGGAAGGACTCCGCCAGCAGAGTCCTCCTGCCCGCGCAGGTCAGCAGCACGTTGACATGGCCCGGTGCCGCCCGCGCCACGGCCGTCGCAGCACTGTCCGCATCAGTCATCGGATCCATCACTCAGCCTCCTTCGTTGCACACCGATACTCCGGAAAGAAATCTGGCCGGACGTTCACAAGGCCCCGGTGGAGATTCCATCGTGACTTCCGGACGCAGGCGTCATCGTAGGCCCCGGGATCCACCACCCAGCGCCAGGTCCGGAACTCGTGACGGCAATCCCCGAAGCCCGCCTTGAACCGAAAGAGCGGATTATCCGGTGCCGGGGAGGTGCCACCTCCCAGATGGAAAAGCCGGCAGCCATGCTCCGTGGCCCACCGCCGCACGAAATCATACATGACCCGCGTCGGAGAGAGCGACAACGCCTCGGTCCGCACGCAACTGATGATTCCCTGGAGAATGCCGTTCCATTCAGTGCAGAGGAACCCGGCCGCCAGCCTTCCGTCGTGACGCATACCGAACATGTGAAACCGATCGCCGAGCGCACTGCGGAGGCTCGCGTAGAAGGAATCCGGATATCGGAAAACGGGAGCAGCCCCCACCCGGTCCATCGTTTCCGCATAGATCTCGAGGCATTCCGCAAGATGCTGCTCATAATCGAGGCGGCAGGGCTCGAGCCCGTCACGCCATCCATTGCGGACATAACTGCGCAGCCTCGGCCGGTAGCGGCGGAATTGTTCGTCCGGGCAGAGCGTGAGGTCGACGGAGACGGTGGTCTGCGCGTACTCGGTGGATCCAACTCCATCAAGAAGAGGTTCCTGCTCAAGGATCGGATTCAGCTTGGAGAAAACAAAGATGACACCGCGGCGGCGCAATTCGGCAGCAAGTTCCCTCTGGAAATGCTGGATCAGTGAGGCCGGAAGACAAGGCCGCGACGCCAGCGGACCAGCATAGTCACCCACCGAGACCGCATCCATGCCCCCGCATGCCTCCAACCCAGGCACCATACCGATGCGGCGCAGCAGCAGGGGCAGCGCGACAAAGTCGCCACCCTCGCGGCACACAAAGAGGGCGGCGGTTCCTTCGCCGCGGGCCTCCGCATGCAACCACAGATCGGGAAGATGCCCGGCGTCGCTGACGGCCGCCGCCGCCACTACAGCCCGCCAAGAAGAGGCCTCCGCAGAGGACAGCACCGCAAAGCACGGCCCTTCCCCCACAGGGAAATCAGGAACCCAGGGACACACGCCCCTGCCCTGCCCCGGCACGGCTTCCCGTTCGCTTTGTTCCGCTTCCCGCATCACCATGATAATCGTATAGTTCAGCTGATCCGGCCCAGCATGTCCACCCCGCTTCGCGGGCGCAGCAGCGAAAAGTTCTCACCCTCAAGCAGCACCATGGCTGGAATCCCCTGAATGAACATGGACGACATGCTGAGCGCATAGGCCCCCTTCTGGGCGAGCACCAGAAGATCCCCCACCGCCAGCGGCTCCCCGAAGTCATCAATCCAGCGGTCGAGGTCCATGCAGCTGTTGCCATACACCGTCACGGGTGCCGCAACCTGCTGACAAGCCCCCTCGGCAGGCACCCGGAAACAGGCGGGACGCGTCGCCGTCCGCATCGGATTCGCACAGAAATAAGTGCTGTCCACCACCGCGAGGGATCGCCCACCCACCACCTTCACATCCTCCACCCGCGTCACAAACACCCCGGCGTCAGCCACCAGACCAGTGCCAGGCTCACAGTACAACGTCACGTCTTCCCCCGGAAATCGGCGCTTCATGGCCGCTGCCATCCCTGCACCGTATTCCTCCAGCTTCGCCACCGCATACGGCAACTGCTGCCTCACTTCCTCAGGCATCCCACTCGCCAGCCCCCCTCCACAGTCAAGGAACTCAAGCGGCCCACCCCCCAGCGCCTCCCATGCCTCCGCCAGAAAATCAATCCGTTCCCCAAACCCAGCCACACTCCGGTCATCACTCAGATGCAGATGCAGCCCACGCAACGGAAGCAATCCTTCCCCCATGACCCGCCGCACCGCCGCCAGCTGATCCGCATCCCCCAGATCCACGCCGA
>JBIKJV010000275.1:0-4984 GCA_044360755.1 Phycisphaerales bacterium | reverse complement strand
CGGGTGAGATGGGTTGCTGTTTGCGATATTGCACCTGTGAGCGGTTATGATCTGCTGGCGCGGGAAGCCGAGGAATTGAAGCTGAGACGGCTGGGGGATACCTCGTGGTGGAGCAGAATGCGGATGCGGTTGCTGGCGGAAGCGCGGTGGTGGATGTCACGGCGCGTGCAGTGGCTGGTGCGGCGGGGATGGCAGCGTGGACTGCGATGGACGGCAGCGATCGGAACCACGGTTTTGGGAGAACGCTTCAGTGATGGCGTGAAGAATGCGATTCGCCGCGGGCAGGCCGGGCGGTGGCATCCCTCATGGTACACCGGCGAACTGACATTGCTGCTGACTGACAGAACCGCGTCTCTGTTCCCGGGATCATCGGCTACCCTTGGCTGGGAACAGTTCGCGCAAAGCGTGCGGCGCGTCACCATCCCGGGCGACCACTTCAATTACAATGGCGGGGAGTTTGCCGGGGGATTTCTGGAACTTGTCAGGAAAGAAGTGACAAGGGCCGCGGCGCAGGACAGCACCCCGGATGGTGAACTGTAGGGCCCCGGGAACAACGGGCGGGCTGATGGGCAGGGCCGTGGAGGATTCACGCAGCGGATTTCCGGCGGCGGCGGAGGCCGAGAGCGGCGAGTCCGGCGGCGGCGGTGACGGCCGAGGATGGTTCCGGGATGTAGGTGAGGGCGAAGTCATTGCCATCGCTGCCGGGGAGGGTGGCGGCGCGGTAGGTGACCGTCCAGAAGTCGTTCGGGTCGAGGGTGTCGGCGGCGGCGAAGGAAGCGCCTTCGCTGAGCCCTGCGAAGGTACCGAGGAAGGCATCGCTGCCGTCATTCAGCCAGAGGAGGAACGAATCGTTGACGGCCGGAGTGTAGCCATCGGCGAGAGTGACGGCGAGCGAAGCGCTGCCGAGGTCGACGCTGCCGAGCGACGCGATCTGATCGTACTGCGAACCAGCGAGTGGGCCGGAGATTTCGAAGGCGAAGACGCTGCCGGTTCCGGTGGTTGTGAGTGAACCAGTCGTGAGTCGGCCGCGGGCGGTGGGGCTGCCGGGAGCGACGCGGCCGCCATTGACCGTGACATCGGCCACCGATCCGCTTCCCGCGAGGGTGCCGGGGCCATTGACGGTGGTGGCGGTCGTCAGGAGGGTTCCATCGATCTGGAGAGTGCCTGCGTCGACGATGGTGTTGCCGTGGTAAAGGCTCACGCCTGTGAGGACAGTGGTGCCGGGGCCCGCCTGGCGGACCGTTCCCTTGTCGGCCGGGAGGTCGGCGATGGAATTGGCGAGGGTGATGCGGTCGAGTCGGTTGAAGCGGAGTTCCCCGAAGTTCGAGATGCTGCCTGACCCGATTTGGCCGGTGGTGCCTCCATTGCCGATGGCGAGGGTGGCTCCGTCGTTGATGGTGACTGGGCCCGTGAGGGAATTGGTGCCGGTGAGCGAGGCGGTGCCTTTGCCTTGATGGGTGAGGCTGCCGTCTCCGGTGAGGGCATTGGGCAGGGTGAAGTCGTCCGTGCGGTCGAGGATGATGCGGGTATTGGCCGCCATGGTGATGGAGCCCGATCCGGCTGAGCCGGTGGTGCCGCCGTTGCCGATCTGGAGGGATCCGGCATTGACGGTGGTGCCGCCGCTGTAGCTGTTGTTGCCGGCGAGGACGAGGCCGTGAGCCACGGTGGCATTTTTCACGATGCCGACCGATCCGGCTCCGTCGGTAATGGATCCGAAGAAGACCGAGGAAGAGGCATTGCTGGTATTGCCGATTTCGAGAATGCTGGCGGTACCCGCGGCGGAATTGGTGACCGTTCCGGCGAGGCCCTGGAGGACCGAGATCGTTTCGTTGCGGCCATTGAGGTCGAGCGAACCACCATTGGCGGTGACGACCGTGCCGTCCCAGATCTGGTCATTGCTGGTGCCGCCGAGGACGACCGATCCACCGTTGATGGTGAGGTCGGTGGCGACGGCTTTCGATCCGACCGTGGTTTTGTCCAGAATGACCATGCCATCGTTGACGCGGAGGCGGCCTGAATTGTTGTCGGCTGGTCCGCCGAGGATGAGGACGCCCGGGCTGTTCTTTTCGAGGACCATGCCGCCGTTGGAACCACCGTCGAAGGCCCCCTGGAAGTTGCCGCCATTGACCGAGAGCACCATGTGAGTGCCGCCGGTGGCAATCGAGCGCACGATGGTGCCGGCTTCTCCGTAGAGTTCGTTGATGACTTCTCCTTCGTAATTGAACTGGAGGGTGGAGTTGGCTCCCGTGAGGGTCACGTTGCTGGCGTCGGGGATCTGATCGCGGAAGACGCCCGCGGTACCAGCACCGATCTGAAGGGTCGAACCATTGCGGATTTCGACATTTCCGGCGAAGCTGTTTTCGCCTTCCCATGTGATGCGGCGGGCACCGACGGTGGAAGCCGGCGGCGTCACGCCCGGGAGGAGGGGATTGCCGAGGGAATCGAGGACATCGATGGCGATGGTGCCGACATTGCCCGTGATGGAATTGCTGAACGATGTGCGGTCCGGGTGCTGACCGGTGAAGATGACCGGGCGGTTCAGGTCGAGCGTACCATTGAAGATGGCGGCGACGGCACCGCTGCCACCGGAACTGCCGATGATGACCGGGCCCGTGCCGCCATTGGCCGGGACGATGATCGGGTAGTTGTAATTGGTGACTGCGATGTGATTCGAGACGAGCGCGATCGGCTGGGAACCGGTGGAAGCGTCGCCGAGGGTGACCGGGGCGAGCTGGCCACTGGTATTGACGAGGCTCTGGACGTAGCCGCTGCTGATGGTGGTGGCTCCCGTGTAGGTATGCGCGACGCGGTTGAAGTCGATCCAGCCCGAACCTGCGCTGACCGAGACCGAACCGCTGCCGGTGATGACGTTGCCGGCTGCGAGGATGGGGGCGGAGGCCAGCGGAGCGTCCACGCGGGCGAAGGCGAGGTGGCCGTCGTTGGTGATGGCTCCGGTGGGGAGAGTGCCTGCGTTGCTGGAGCCGTCGCCGACCTGGAGGGTACCTTGATTGATGAAGGTGGCACCGGTGGCCGTGTTGGCTCCTGTGAGGATGAGTTTGCCGGCTCCTGCCTTCACGAGACTCTGCGTGCCCCCGAGGGTGGCGGCAAGGACGGCATTTCCAGCGGTATTGTGCTGGTGAACGATGAGTTCGTTGCCGCCAGTGGCAATCGAGCCATTCTGGATGGCGACCGTGCCGGCTCCGACGGCTGGGGTGATGAGGATGCCGCCCTGGGCGAGGGTGCTGGTGCCGCCGCTGAGGTCGACCGTGGAAATTCCGGCGCTGTTGAAGCGGGCGGTGGCAGCCGTGGTGCCCGGGGCGATGGGAACGGTGCCGGCGGGGACGTCGAGGTGTCCGGCGGCCGTACCGTAGCCCGAGGCGGCGAGACCGCCGAGGCGACCGCCGTCCTGGACGGCCCATGTGGAACCATTCCATGTGGCGTAGGCTGCGGTGGCCGACGCGAGGATGCCATTGCTGTTGGCGGCACCGGTGGTGAAGCGGGTGGTGCCGCTGCCCGTGGTGGCGAAGTCGGCGCTGCCGCCCGTGCTGCGGCTCAGGGAATTCGGCAGGGCAACGGTCAGATTTCCGCCATTGTTGTCGCCGACGAGATTCGATCCCTGGATCGCAAAGGAAGCCGTGCCGGCACCGGCACCGGTTCCGCTCACGTTCGTGATGGCGGCATTGGCCGGAGCGAAGGTCTGGACGGAATCGCCACTGGCGCGGCCGACGATCTTGAGGGTACCGCCCTCGAGGGCGTAGCCGGCGTGCGACGGGAGGACATTGTCATTGCTGGCGAGGTTGGCAGTGAGCGTGCCGTTGCGGACGACCGTGACACCTTCCCATGAATTGCGGGCCGTGAGGACGAGTTCGCCCGATCCGCGTTTCTCGACATTGCCCGGTCCGCTGATCGTCTGATTCATCTGGAGGGAACCGGCGCGGTCGACGCGCAGCGTACCGACATTCGATCCATTGGTTCCGAAGTCGCCGCCGCCGAGGAAGACCGGGCCGGAGCCGAGCGATCCGGTGGTGCCGCCCTTGCCGACCTGGAGAGTGCCCTGGAGGATTTCGGTCCCGCCCGAATAGGAATTGCTGCCTGTGACCGCGACGAGGCCGGTGCCATCCTTCGAGAGTTTGACCGTGCCTGCTCCGTCTGTGATGGTGCCGCCGTATCCGCCTGTGCCGGTGGCTCCGATGACGCCGGGGATGAAGGTTCCGGTGAAGGCAGAGTTGGCATTGCCATTGCCGATGCGGAGGTCCGAGACCGTGCCCGGGGCCGAATTGAGAATGGTGCCGCCATTGCCTTCGATGCGGGCGACCACTTCGCTGCGGCCATTCATATCGAAGGTGCCGCCGCGCACGAACATGGCAGTGCCATTGAAGATCTGGTCGTCGCCGGTGCCGGCCAGCTGGACCTTCCCATTGTTCAGGAAGAGATTGACGGCAGCTGCGTGGACATTGAACGAACTGATCTTGGCGAGGACGACCGTGCCGTTTTCGACGCGGAGGTTGCCCGTGGCATTGTCGCCTGTGCCCGAAAGCGTGAGTGTGCCGCTGCCGAGCTGGATGATTTCCGAGTTTGCGGCCCCAGCGATGGCGTGGGCTATTTCGAGGTTATCCGAGCGGTTGAAAGCGATGTCCGAGGCATTGGCGAGGGTGAGCTGGAGGCCGCGGCCGATGTCGCCCGTGGTGCCGCCATTGCCGACGAGGAGGGTGCCGCCCTGGAAGTTGGTGGCTGAGTTCGTGACGGTGACCGTGCCCGAGAGGAGCTGATTCTGGGTGATCTGCCATGTGCCGATGCCGCCGAAGGTGAGGCTGGTGCGGCCTGCGCCTGGATCGGCGAGGACACCATTGAAGGTGTTGGCCGTCCGGTTTGTGGCGAGCAGAGAGAATCCGCGGTCGCCCCCTTCCGTCATGGCGATGGAAGCCGGGCTGATGGTCAGACCGCCCGTGTGGTAGTTGCTGTTGATGGCACCGCCGCCGAGATC
>JBIKJV010000277.1:0-5012 GCA_044360755.1 Phycisphaerales bacterium | reverse complement strand
CTCACCTACGATATCGCCTACGCGATGTTCCACCGCAAGGAAACCGTGCTGGGCCGCGCTACCGTGGCTCTCATGGACCAGTTGCGCCAGGCTGCGGTCGAGAGATTTTCAGAGTACATCACTCTTGCCGGAGGTAGCTCTCATGTCGAACTGTAGTCGTTGGTGTGTCTTATCCGCAGTGATCGCCGCAGCGCCGATATGCTTGTCGGCACAAGACTCCACCTCAAGCGAGGCATACATATCATGGCAATGATGCGAGCGATCCTGGCCGAGCAGGCCGGCGGCCCGGAGACCCTGAAGATGGTCGAGCGGCCAATGCCCACGCCGGGTCCGGGCCAAGTGCGGATCAAGGTCGCCTACTCGGCGCTGAACCCACTGGACACCCACGCGCGCGCCGACCGCATCAAGTGGAGCCACCCCGGCTTTCCGTTCGTACCCGGCTACGAGTTCTGCGGCCGCGTCGATGCGGTGGGCGAGGGTGTCGACGCTGCGATGGTTGGCAAGCGCGTTTCCTCTGCCGGTGAATGGGGTGGTAATGCTGACTACGCGCTGGCAACGGCTGCGCGGCTGGTGCAGATCCCTGATGCGTTCAGCTGGCATGTCGGCGCCACGTTCTCCACTTGCGCGCCGACCTCGTGGCACCTGGTGCATTCGGCTGGTCGAGTGCAGGTCGCTGACTGGGTATTGATCCACTCGGCGGCCGGCGCGGTGGGCGCGCTGACCACGCAAATCGTCAAGAGCGCGGGGGCCAAGGTGATCGGCCTGGTCGGCGGCGTCGAAAAGCTGGCCTATGCGAAAAAATTCGGCGCCGACCACCTGATTGACTACCGTAACGATGACTGGGTGGCGCGAGTTAAGGAGATCACCGGCGGCCGCGGCGTCGACCTGATCATCGACGGCAACCAAGGCCCGGAGGCACCGAAGAACTACCAGGTGATCGCGCCTTGCGGCAATGTGATCTACCTTGGCGCCATGGCGGGCCCCGCGCCGGAAGTTGCGCTGTCAATGATCATCGGCAAGAGCTTCAGTGTGAGCGGCTTCGTGCAGTACTTCTGGCAGGCAAAGACTCATTTTGCCGAGATGCGTGAGATCGTGCCGAAGCTGGCCAGCGGCGAGTGGCAGATCCCCATCGAGAAGGTGCTCGAGCTCGCCGACGTACCGCAGGCGCACGCCGATTTCGAGACCCGGCGGCTGATGGGTCGCACGCTGATTAAGGTAGGCGGGGACATCTAGCTCGCCGGCGTGCACGGTGATGATCCGCGCATTGGGCTGGACCTAGCTGATGTTGGTGCAGACGATCGGGCCCTGAGGCGCACTTCTAACGGGAGACTGGAATTGGCGATACCGCAAGCTTTGGGTGGACTGCACGAGGCCTGCTTCGGCGTGCCGGATCTTGCAGACGCCGCCGAGTACTGGAAGGCCTTTGGCTACACAGTGATCGGACGAGGACGTTTGGGCGCGGACGCCGCCGAGATGCTGTACGGCGTGCCCTCGGCGCTGGAATCGCTGCGCTTGCGACACCTCGATAGCGATCACGGTATGGTGCGGCTCATGTGCTGGGAGCAGCCGTTGGGCGTCGGCATCGGCGTCGCGCCGCTGCGCGCGCACGGCAGCCGCTGGGTGGGACAGTTCGTGCGCAGCACCCTTGACGTGGGTAACCACGCTTCGGCGGCGCGCCGCGCTGGTGCGCCGCTCACCGATACCGCGGCGAGCTTCATCGACCTCGCGGCCTACAACCCGCAGCTCTACGGCGGCCGTAAACCACAGCCGTTCCGCGACCCGCTGGTAGGGCTGCGCGAGTACACGCTGATCCAGCCACTGTGGCGGCAGGCTTTCCTAGAGCGATTCCACTATGAGCCGAAGCTGCTCGGGCGCATTGATGAGCAGTCGCTGCTGCGCAGCTCGCAAGTAGTCAACGCCAGCATGATTGTCGCCAGCGACGACCAGGACGTCTATGCGTTCTATGAACGCGTGCTGGGCCTCAAGGCCACCAGCGTCCAAGAGATTCCCTACGAGCAGGCCATGGCCAGCCGCGCCGTATTCGACCTGCGCGAGGGCGAGACGCACTGGTGCTACGTCTTTGAGGACCCGCGCTCGGGTGCCTCGGCCGACAGCCGTCGCGCGGGGCGCTTGTACCTGTTCCGATTCCCGACGTCGTCGGCGCTGACGGACAGGCTCGCAGTCTCGCAGCCGGGGCACTTAGGGTGCACGCTGTTTTCTTGGCGGGTTCGTGAGCTCAAGACTTTTCGTAACGCCTGTATCGATGGCGGCTGCACACAGGTCGGCGAACTTGTTGCCGATGAGTTCGGCACGCCGTCGCTGAGCTGCATCGCGCCGGATGGAATGACCTGGGTGTTCCAGCAGGCTGGTCCGGACGAAGTTTTGAGCCTGACCTCGTGACCCGTTTAGTCACACCTGACACCACCCTACGCTCCAAGCTCACGAGCGTCGTCGAAGGCACGCGCGGTTACCCGGGGCAGCTGTGGCTGGTATGTTTTGGGGCGTACGCGTTCAGCCAGATGGACCTGGCGCTGTGGAGCTACGCACTGCCATTAATACGCGCGGAGTTCGGGCTGACACGCACGCAGCTTGGGCTGCTAACCGGCGCGTCCTTCGCAATCGGCGGCGTCGCGCTGGTGTGGCTCAGCCTGCTGGCCGACCGCTACGGTCGGCGCAAGATGATGATCTTCGGTACGGTGTCGTCGTCGCTATTCGTCACGGCGCACGCCGTCACGGCGGGGATCGCGACGCTGTGTGCGGTGCGTGCCGGCAGTATCGCAACCGGTGGCCTGCTGTACCCTGCGACTGGCGCGCTGGTTGCTGAGGAAGCGCCGCCGCGCATCCGTGGGTTGATGACGGGCTTGCTACAGATGGCCTATCCGTTGGGCTGGTTCTTGGCCTCGCTGCTGGCAGTGCTGCTGCTGGAGCGTTACGGCTGGCGCTGGCTGTTTGTCACTGGCTTGCTGAGCATTCCGTTCGCGCTGGTGATCCGGCGCGTGGTCAGGGAGTCGGCGCGGCTTCCGGCGCCGACTGACGAACCGCCCAAGCGGGCGGCATTCTCCGAACTGTTCTCGAAGGAACTACGCCGGCGCACGCTGACGCTATTTGCAGCACAGTATTTCTTTGTGATCGCCTACGGCGGCGCATTCATCTTCGCGCCGATCTACTTCCAAGAGGAGCGCGGTTTCGGCATCGCGAGCACCGCCACACTGGTGGGCATTTCGAACCTCATCGGCATCTTCGGTTACCTGCTCGCAGCCTGGGTCGGCGAGTTCTACCTCACCCGGCGCACGACGACGGTAATCTGGACGCTGCTCGGTAGCGTATTTTTTATGGTGTTCCTCTGGCTGTCCTCGGGTTACTGGCAGAGCATGCTAGCGTTCTCAGTGATGGCGATGTTCCTGCTGGGCACGGCCGCCGTAAAGTTCGCCTACATCGCAGAACTGTTCCCCACGCGGCTACGCGCCACAGGCATTGCGTTCAGCGGTTCGTTCGCGGTGACGCTGGGCCAGGCCACCGGACCAGTCCTGATCGGCTGGCTAGCCGACATCTACGGCTGGAACTTCGCGATGTTCTGCGGTGGCGCGCTGCCGTTGATGGTCGCGGGACTGCTCTACCTTTTCTTAAAACCGTTACCGTCGGGTCTCGACGTTGACGAAGTGCAACGGAGGCTCGCTTGATGAAAGGCTGGATCGTAAGAGAATTCGGCGGACTGGACGCCATGCAGTACGAAGACCTGCCGGTCCCCCAGACCGGCACGGGTCAGGTTCGCGTGCGCGTGCACGCCTCCGGCATGAATTTTGCGGAGACGCGCATGCGTGCCGGCAGTTACAGCGGCCAGGAGTTGCCGTTTATCGCGGGCATGGAGATGGCCGGCGTGGTGGACGAGGTCGGCGCGGGCGTCAGCGGGTTTGCCGTGGGCCAGCGCGTAATGGGTCGCGTGCGTGGCGCGCATGCTGAGTATGTGTGCATCGATTCGACCCACCTGTTCCCGCTGCCCGAGGGGCTGAGCTTCGAGGAGGGCGCCGCGATCCCTGTCGGCTGGCTGACCGCCTGGCACGCCGTGCATACGGTCGGCGAGCTCGCCGCCGGCAAACGCGTGCTGATCGAGGCCGTCGCCAGCAGTGTCGGCAGCGCCGCGTTGCAGATTGCCAAGCAGCGAGGCTGCTGGGTGGCCGGCACCGCCAGCCGCGACGATAAGCTGGTTCGGGCGAAGGCCTGGGGCCTTGACGTCGGCTACAACTACAAACGTGAAAACATCGCGGAACGCGTAATGGCAGATACCGGCGGCCAGGGCGTCGACGTCGGGCTCATGACCATCGGTGAGGAAACGGCGACTATGCTGTTCGACTCCATGGGCATGGGTGGCCGAGTCATCATGTACGGCAGCACCGGCGGCCGTCAGGTGTGTTTCAGCCTCAACATCGGCGTCAAGAATATCGAACTGCACTCGATGAGTATCTCCACCAGCCCGCGGTTCATGACCGAGACGATGTGCACGTTTCGCGACGAGGCTTTGCCGCTGTTCGCTTCGCGGGTGTTCAAGCCCGTGTTGGACGTGGTGCTGCCGTTGTCGGAACTACGCCGCGCGCACGAGATGATCGACGAGCGAACGCACTTCGGGAAGATTGTGCTCAAGGTAGATTGATCCACGACGTATACGCTGACCGCGCGCCGTACCGGAATCTTTGGGGCTGAAGGCTTCGACAGGATGGCCCCGGGGGGCATCACCCAGGGCTTGCGGCGGTATTTTTGGGGTATGAGAGCGAATTTAAGCCAAAAATATTTCTTTAAATCATAGGATTACGAAGACTATTTGGCAGTCTTTCTTACCCACCACTCTCCCGCGCCCTCAACGCCGCTCGAACACCATCTTCTCGCGTGCCACGCGGCCGTTCTCGCCGTAGTAGCGCGCGGTCACGATCATGGTGCGCTGGTCCTCGGAGAGCGAACGACGGAAAGTGGCGACCTTCTCGCCGCCGGCCTTGATCACCGAGGTCACGGCGTCGCCG
>JBIKJV010000176.1:0-5014 GCA_044360755.1 Phycisphaerales bacterium | reverse complement strand
CTGCCCCGGCGCCCACCGCGGGCGGCGTGCCCCACGCCCAGCGCGCCGCGCCCGTGCAGGCGGTGCCCGACGCAGCATGGCCGCACGACCCCGGCTTGCTGCGGCTCGAGCACGAGCGCAACGCACTCGAATTGGTCGACCACGCTGCGAACCAGGCTGCCGAGGACGCAGCCCGCCGCATCGCCGCGATGCACGCGTTCATCGAGCAGAACAACCTGACGCAGGACTACGCCGCCTTCACGCGCATCCACGTGCCGATCGGCGACCAGCTCACGTTCGACGAGGCCGTCGAGCGCGCGCTGCGCCAGACGCAGGCGCGCCGTCCCGCGCCGCAGACCAACGACCTGGGCCATCTGGAGGACGCGGTCGAGGTCGAGGCCGGCGTCGCGCGCGCGTCGTTCAACCGCCTGAACCGCAGCCGCCGCACCGTGCAGATGCTCAGCGACTTCCTGGAGCGCAAGAACGCGCTGGGCTACTACCAGGCGTGGGCGCCCGGCTTCATGCGCACGCACGGCTACCGACCGCAGGGGCCGGCGCAGGGCCAGGCGCCCTCCGACGACACGATGCAGCGCCGCGCGCTGCAGCTGGAGTGGGACCGCGCGCACCGCGAGCAGCGCGCTTCCGACGGCTGGCGCTCCGGTTACGCGCCAGCACCCGACGGCCCCCAGGCCGCCCCGCAGGGCGTACCCGCGACCTACGGCACGATCCCCGCGCCCATCCAGTTCGGCGGGGGCTCCCCGGCACGCGGCAGCAACAGCCTGAGCTGGTTCAACGGCTACGCGGATCCGTACTACGACATGAGCGGCTACCCCGGCCGCGACCCTGACGCCGACAAACCGATCGCGAACGACCCGGCCACCTATGGCTACGCGCCCGAGGCCTACACCTACCACGCATGGCCGATGTTCTGGGATCTGGGCCCGAACGTCGTGCCGGCCTTCGGCATGTTCCCGGGCGGCATGGTGGGCGGCGTCGGGTTCGGCGGCGGCGGTGCGATGGGCGCTGCGGGCGGCGGCCGATGACGACCACGCCGACCGCGCGCCCCGGCGCGGGCCCGTGGGCCGACGGCCGTGCGATCCTGGCCGCCGGGCGCGGCCGCGTCATCGCGCTGGCGATCGTCATGGGGAGCGTGCTCCCCATCGCCATCCTGCGCCACCGCGGCGATGCGGTGCTGGCCGCGTGGGCCGACGCGCAGCGCGCCGGCGGTGGGCTCCAGCTCTGGCAGTGGCTGGCGCTCCTGGGAACGCCCGGCACATGGCTCGTCGCGGCCATCGTGGGCTTCGGCGTGGCAGCGGCGTTCAACTGGCCGAACACGGCGCGGTGGATGGGCATGCTGATGCTGGCGGTGCTGTGGGCGGGGCTCGCCGACATCGCGGTGGGCGGCCAGACCAGCGGCATGGCGACCGTGGGCGCGGTCGGCTGCCTGCTGACGCTGTGGCAGCCGCGCGGCTGGCCGCTGTGGGTGGGGCTCGGCACCACGGTGGCGGTCGCGCGCATCGTGGTCGGCGGCGGCACTGGGTCGGGGCTCCTGCTGGGAAGCGTGCTGGGCACCCTGGGCGTCCTGGTGCTGGAGTACGGGTGGCACCACGCCAGCCCGGACGCGCCACCCGCCCGCGGCGCACCGGTCCAGGGCTGAACGCAAACTCAATCGGCAAGGCGAGTTGCGCGCGGAACGCGCGGCAACTTCTGCCGTTTTTCTCTTTTTGCGCCGCGCGCTCCCCTGCCCTCGATCCGTATCCGATGCTGGACGCGGCAGTTTCGAACGACCCGTAGGCAGGAGGCCCACCATGTCGACGAACGCTCACCGCCGGGGCATTCACCATCCCGGCTCCCGCAACACGAACCGCACGTCGCGCATCGAGCCAACGCTCTTCGAGCAGGCAGACGCCTTCGTCACGCTGGTCCGCGGCGCCGCGGACCAGGGTGCGTGCCTGATGCCCGGATGCACCGAGTGCGGCGCACTGGCCTTCCGGCGCGCATTGTCCACGTTCGACGGCACCGGCGACGCCGCGCACGTCAACATGCCCGCGCGGGTCGCGCGCGACGCACCGGGGCCACTGGCGCGCGCCTTAGCCAACGTCGACTTCGACCTGCTGCGAACCGCCGACCACTGGCACGGCGCGCTGGACCTGACGCTTCTTCACCTGCGCGAGCGCGGGGAGTTGCACTGGGTCGTCGACGCGTGGCTCGCACGCGAACGCATCCCGGTACGCGTGCTCGAGTTGGTGCTCTACCGACACGCCCGACATGCCTACCCCGACCATCGCCTGGCCGACCTCTGGATCGAGCGCTGCATCGAGGCGCTCCACGCCGGCAACCTGGACGAGGGGCTGGTCGAGGCGCTCATCCTGGGCTGCCCCGAGCGCATCGTGTCCGACCCCCACGCACACCGCCTGGTCAACGAGGCCGCGCGGCGCAGCCTCTCGGTGCGGTCGCTGCTGGGCCGGCTCGGCGGATGCGGCTGACTGCGCGGCGCTTCGCCGTCACCCGCCCTTGCCGCGGAACTTCTGCAGGCGCGTCTCCATCGCGGCGTTGAGCGCCTCGGAGGACAGCACGGCCAGCGTCCAGAACGGGAACAGTCCCAGGCCCGGGACGGCCTCGAACACCAGCGCAAGCAGCAGCACCAGGCCGCGGCCAAGCAGCGCCCACAGCACCAGCGCCACGACCATGTCCACGACGACCACCGCCACGTAGCCCGGCGGGAAGACCTCCAGGAAGCTCAGTCCGTCGGCTGCGGCGGCAACCGCCATCGCCACCGAGAAGCGCACCCACGAACGGCGCGGGGCCGGGGCGGCATCGCCCGGCACACGTTCCGCCACGGGCACGACGACCGGCGGCGCGACCGCGCCGTGCCGCGCCCGCGGGGCGTCACCGCCGCCGCTCATCCGTGGTCCCCGCCCGGGTAGCGCGCGCGCACCGACCGGAAGTACGGCTGGAGCTCCAGCGCGATGTCGACGATCTCGGGGTCGAAGTGCGCGCCGGACTCCTTGCGCAGCAGTTCCGCCACGCGCGCGTCGTCCCACGCCTCCTTGTACGCGCGCTTCGAGGTCAGCGCGTCGTAGACGTCCGCCACCGCGACGATGCGCGCGAAGAGCGGGATCTCCTCGCCGCGCAGCGCGGGCGCCGCGGGAAGCTGCTGCGCCTCGAAGGAGAGCGCGCGGAGCGACTCGTCGTCCACGTTGCCCGGGTACCCGCGGCCGTCCCAGCGCTCATGGTGGTGCATGGCCACTTGGCGGGCGGCCTCGTCGTACGGCGTGGCGCTCTCGACGAACAGGCGCCCGCCGGCCAGCACGTGCGTCTGCATGTGCGCGTACTCGGCGTCGTCCAGCTTGCCGGGCTTCTTCAGGATCCGGTCGGGGATCGCCACCTTGCCGACGTCGTGCAGCATCGCGGCGATGCGCAGCTCGTCGCGCATCCGCGCGTGCTCGGCGGCGTCGATCCCGTGGCGCTCGGCCCACTCGTCGTAGATGGCCACCGAGCACTCGGAGACGCGCTGCACGTGTGCGCCCGTCTCGGTGGGGTCGCGCATCTCGGCGGTGGCGATCGTGCGCATGATCACGCTGCGCACCAGGCGCGCGCGCTCCAGGGCAAGCGAGGCCATGCCCGCGAACAGCTCGACCGCGGATTCGTCCGAGCGCGTGAACGTCGCCGTGCCGGCGGGCACGCGGCCCCGGCCACGCGCGTTGATCAGCTGCAGCACGCCGACGATCGCGTCGCGCGCGTCGCGCAGCGGTGCCACCAGCATCGAGCGCGTCACGTAGCGCGTCCGCTCGTCGATCGCGCCCTGGAAGTGGTACGGCGCGTCGGCCGGGATCGCGTGGACGTCCTCGATGCGGACCGTCCGGCCGGTGGCCGCCACGTGGCCCGCGATGCTGGTCGAGTCGATCGGCACCGACACGTCGGCCAGCGGCAGGCGCCCGCCCTTGCGGCCCTGCAGCGTGTCGTTCTGCGAATAGACCAGGCGCAGCCGGCCCGCCTCCTCCACGACCCAGATCGAACCGGCGTCGGCATCAGTGAATGAGCGCGCCAGCGAGAGCGCCTGCTCCATCACCTCGTCCAGGTCCTGCGCACGGCCCAGCTTGGTGCCCAGCGCGGCGACCTCGGCGATGAGCTCGCGGTGCTCGGCCGACTCCTGGCCCAGCAGCTCGTTCACCGAGGCCAGGCGGCGGTTGGCCGAGTCAAGCTCGCCGTTGCGGCGCACCAGCTCCGACTGGCTGTGGGCCAGTGCGCGCATCGCACGATCGCGTTCGCGCGCGGCCTTGCCCATCCTGCCGTGGTAGCGGATGCGCGCCACCAGCTCCAGCGGGTCGGGCAGCTTCACCAGGTAGTCGTTGGCGCCCAGCTCGAAGCACCGGTTCTTGGTGGCGGGGTCCGCATCGGCCGAAAGCACCACCAGCGGCACGTCCGCCAGCTCGGCGTGCTCGCGGATCCGGCGGATCTGCTGCATGCCATCCACGCCGGGCATCACCAGGTCCTGCAGGATCACGTCGGGGCGGTGCGAGACCGCGGCGGCAAGCCCCGCGTCGGCGTCACGGACCGCCCGCAGTTCCACGTCGCCGAACGGCTCCAGGCACCGACGCAGCGCGGCTTCCACGATCGGCTGGTCGTCCACCAGGAGCACCTGGGTGGGGGTCGATCGCATGGAGGCGTCGGCGGGCAGCGACATCGGGCCGGATGCTAGCCGAGCGCCACCGGGCGATACGCTGGGCCCATGGACTGGCGTTTCCCCTATCGATCGCAGCGCATGCCGGTGATCGCCCCGAACGTCGTGGCGACCGGCCAACCGCTTGCGGCACAAGCTGGGCTGCGCGTGCTTGCCGAGGGCGGCACCGCCGCGGATGCGGCGATCTGCGCTGCGGCCACGCTGACCGTCGTCGAGCCCACGGCGAACGGCCTGGGCAGCGACGCGTTCGCGCTGGTGTGGGACGGCACGCTGCACGGCCTGAACGCCAGCGGTCGGTCGCCTGCGGGGCAGCCGCGGAGCGCCTTCGAAGGCATGGACCGCATGCCCCAG
>JBIKJV010000175.1:0-5029 GCA_044360755.1 Phycisphaerales bacterium | reverse complement strand
CGCCTGGCCTCGTACCTGCGCGGCCTGGCCGAGCGCCCGCCCGCCGCGCGCACCCAGCCCGACGTGCTGCGACCCGCGGCGCCACCGCCCCCGCCGCCGATGAAGGTGGGCGAACTGGCCCCCGCGGACCCCAGCGTGGCCGCGGCGGTCGAGGCGCGCTCGATCGCGTCCACCGGCCGCACGGGAGGTTCGCTGATCCAGTCGTCCGCGGCGCTGCCTGCCGATGCGCCGGTGCCGGGCGCGAAGCCGGCGCTGCCCGCGCCGATCGCCGCGCCCACGCCGCAGCCCGGCGACGCGACGGTGCGCGCGAAGCAGGCGCCGATCGTCGCGCCGGACACGTTCCTGGCCTTCGCCGCGGACCACGTCGAGGTGGATTCGGCCTCCGACACCGTCACGCTGACCGGCGGCGCGAACCTGGACCTGCTGCCGCGCATGCCCGGCAAGTCGGCGCGTGCGCTGCAGCTGCACGCGGAGCGCTCGGTGGTCTTCCTGCAGCCGGGCACGCTGGCCAAGCTGCGCAAGGGCGCCACGGAGATCGACGCATCGTCCGTCACCGGCATCTACCTGGAGGGCGACGTCGACGCGACGGACTTCCAGTACACGGTGCGCGCCAAGCGCGCGTACTACGACCTGCAGCTGAACCGCGCCACGCTGGTCGAGGGCGTGCTGCGGACGCAGGACCGCAGCGGCATGCCGGTGGTCGCGCGCGCCAAGGAGCTGCGCCAGTACTCGCAGGACGAGTGGCAGGGCGACAAGCTCGTCGTCTCGACCAGCGAGTTCTTCGAGCCGCACCTCTCGATCGGGCTGGAGCGCGCGACGATCACGCGCACGTGGCAGGACGAGGCGGAGGCCTCGCCGGGCGTCGCGACGGGCGCGGGCGGTCCCGGCGGCACCGGCGCCGGCGGTGGCGCGGGCACCGGCGTCAGCGGCATCGGCACGCTGGTGCGCGGCGAGAACCTGACGCTGCGCGCGGGCGGCACGCCGTTCCTGTGGCTGCCGGGCTTCGAGGGCGACGGCACCGAGAAGCTGCCCTTCCGCGGCGCGACCCTGGGCTACAACGGCTTCACGGGCACGCAGATCGAGGCGCGCTTCGACCCGTTCGGCCTGCTGGGCACGAAGCCGCCCGAGGACACCGACCTGTCGCTGACGGCCAACTCGTTCACCAACAACGGCGTGGGCGGCGGGCTCCGCGGCACGGCGTGGGGCGCCAACGTCGACCTGCTGGGCATCTACGACTTCGGCAACGTCGAGCAGACTTCCGCCGGCGCGACGCTGCGGTCGCCGCTCTCGTTCCGCGGCATCGCGTCGGCGGACGACACGCTGCGCTTCACCGACACGGCGAAGCTGCAGGTGCAGGCCTCGTACGTGAGCGACGAGAGCTTCATGCAGGTCTGGCGGCAGCGCGAGTTCGCGACGCAGTTCCAGAAGGAGACGAGCGCGTACCTGGTGAACGGCGACGACCGCAGCGAGGCCTCGCTGCTGATCTCCGCGCCGACCAACGCGGTGATCACCAATTCGTCGCAACTGGCCTCGCGGCCCTACCAAGTGGAGAAGTACCCGGAGTTCGCCTACAAGCGCTGGGGCGACTCTCTCTTCGGCGACCGGCTGACGTGGCAGCAGGAGTACTCCGCCTCGGCGATGGCGCTGCGGCTGGGCCAGGGGTCCGAGGAGACCACCGGCGTGCTGGACAACGCGTTCCAGTGGCTGCGCCCGGGCGGCGCATTCAGCCGCGACACCACCCTGGGCGCGCTCTACTCCTCGTCCGGCTACAACGAGGACACGATGACCCGCCTGTACACGCGCCAGGAGCTGGCGATGCAGTGGGGCGAGGGGGGCTGGAAGTTCGCGCCGTTCGCCGCGGGCAACGTGTACGGCTACATCAGCGGCGACCGGCAGTCCTACGACGCATCGGCCGACTCGATCCGCTTCATGCTCTCGACGGGCTTCCGCAGCAGCGCCGACATCGTGGCCGACCACGACACCGTGGACATCGCCGCGCTGGACGTGCATCGCCTGCGGCACGTCTTCACGCCGTACGTGAACAGCTTCGTCGGCTGGAACAGCACGCCCAACCTGGCCTACGCGATCTACGACCAGGAGCTGGAAGGCGCCACCGCCAGCCAGGCCGTGCAGGTGGGCATGCGCCACAGGCTGCAGACGATGCGCGGCGGTGCAGGCAACTGGCAGTCGGTGGACTGGATCACCTGGGACGTCGGCGTGACGTGGAACGCCGGCGGCGACGACCTGGCCCGCAACTACACCGACGGCGCGCGCTACCGGCAGAGCCCCTACCCGCAGTACTTCAACTGGCGCCCCGAGCTGAGCCAGTGGGGCCGCAACGCGTACACGTCGCTGAAGGTGGCGGCCAGCAGTTCGCTGACGCTGCAGGGCAGCATGGTCTACCTGCTGGACAGCGACCTGCCCGACGCGGGCGCGGGCGCGTTCGGCCTCGACCAGGCGTCGCGCGGGTCGGTGGGCGCCACGTTGCAGCACTCGCCGGACGTCAGCACGTTCGTCGAGTACCGCTCGATCAACAACTTCTCGCCCGAGTCGATCTACCTGTCGGACGCTCTGCTGGCGTCCGGTGTCGACTACCAGGTGGGCAAGGCGTACCACGTCTCGTTCGTGCCCACGTGGGACCTGAAGGAGAACGACTTCCGCCTGTTCACGCTGAACCTGCAGCGCGAGGCGCCTGACTTCACGTTGCTGGGGACGTTCGGCTACGACGCGATCCAGGACCAGTACTTCGGCGGCATCAACATCCGCATCGGCGGCGACGCCGGCGGGCAGCCCATGATGTTCGACTCGCTGCCCATCAACCGCTGATTCACGCCCAGAGCGAGGGGTCCTGCGCCTGCGCGGGCGGCTCCATGCCCAGGTGGCGGAAGGCTCCGGCGGTCAGTCGGCGGCCCTGGCGCGTGCGGGCCAGGAAGCCAACCTGCAGCAGGTAGGGCTCGACCACGTCCTCCAGCGTCAGCGCGTCCTCGCCGAGCGTGGCGGCGATCGCCTCCAGGCCGGCGGGGCCGCCCTGGTACGTGGTGGCCAGCGTCCGCAGGTAGCGGCGGTCCAGGTCGTCCAGGCCGAGCGCGTCCACGCCCTCCAGCTCCAGCGCGCCGTCGACGCACGCGGCGTCGAAACGGCCCTTGGCGCGCACCAGCCCGAAGTCGCGCACGCGGCGCAGCAGGCGCAGCGCCACGCGCGGCGTCCCGCGGCTGCGGCGCGCGATCGCCAGCAGCGTGTCGTCCGCGAGCGCGGGCATCTTCAGCAGCCCGGCGGCGCGGTCGACGATCGCCACCACGTCCTCGACGGGGTAGAAGCCAAGGTTGTGGCTGATGCCGAAGCGCGTGCGCAGCGCCTGCGTCAGCAGGCCCGCGCGCGTGGTGGCGCCGATCAGCGTGAACGGGCGCAGGCCGATCGTCACCACCTTCGAGTGCATCCCGCTGTCGACGGTGAAGTCGATGCGGAAGTCCTCCATCGCGGGGTAGATGTACTCCTCGACCGCGGTGGGCAGGCGGTGGATCTCGTCGATGAACAGGACGTCGTGCGCCTGCATCTTGGTGAGCGTGCCGATCAGGTCCGCCGCCTTGGTCAGCGCGGGGCCGCTGGTGACGTAGGCGCGCGTGCCCATCTCGGCGGCGATCACGTGCGCCAGCGTCGTCTTGCCCAGGCCCGGCGGGCCGTGCAGCAGCACGTGCTCCATCGGTTCCTGGCGGGCCTTGGCGGCCTCCAGCGCGATGCGCAGGCGCTCGATCAGCTCGCGCTGGCCGACGTATTCGTCGATGCGCGCGGGGCGCAGCGCGCCGGTCGCCTGCTCGACGTCCTGCTCCTGTTCAGCAGCGGAGACGATGCGTTCGCGCGCCATGCAGGTCAGAACTGCACCTGCGGCGCGTTGCGCTGCGCCGGGTCGTCCACCTCGAAGAAGGGCATGTCGTTGAAGCCGAAGAACCGCGCGATGATGAGCGCCGGGAACTGGCGTGCCGTCGCGTTGAACTGCTGCACCGCGCCGTTGTAGCCGCCGCGGGCGCCGGCGATGCCGTTCTCGATGTTCGAGAGCTCGCCCTGCAGGTGCAGGAAGTTCTGGTTCGCCTTCAGGTCGGGGTAGGCCTCGGCCACCGCCATCAGGCGGGCCAGGGCGCCGCTCAGGCCCTGCTCGGCCTTCATGCGCTCGTCCATCGTGATGTTGGGGCGCGTGGCCGACGCGCGGGCGGAGATGACCGCCTCGAGGGTGCCCTTCTCGTGCGCGGCGTAGCCCTTCACCGTGTTGACCAGGTTGGGGATCAGGTCGTGGCGGCGGCGCAGCTCGACGTCGATGCCGCTGAAAGCGCCCTGCGCGCCGATGCGGCTGCGGGTGAGCGCGTTGTAGGTGCCGATGCCCCAGACCACCAGGATCACCGCCAGCAGGGCCAGTCCACCGAGCAGTGCGAGTGCGATGACGAGTCCGATTCCCATGTGCCGAAGCTCCTTCCCCGGAGATGCGCCGGGCGCGCGTGCGTCACGATACCTGCTTGGAGAGCTTCACTACCGCTTCGAATTCGGCCTTGGTCACGGGGGTGACGCTCAGGCGGTTGCCCTTGCGCAGCATGACCATGCCGGCCAGGGCCTTCTGCGCGCGCAGCATGTCCAGCGTCACCGGCGCGGGGAAGCGCGCGACGAACCGGACGTCGCGCATCATCCAGCGGGGCGCTTCCTTCGTGGACGCCGGGTCGTGGAAGTCGCTGCGGCGGTCGAACTGCGTGGGGTCGGGGCGCGCGGGGCCCACCACCTCCGCGATGCCCGCCACGCCGGCCGGGTCGGCATTCGAGTGGTAGATCAGGACACGGTCGCCGGGCTGCATGCCGTCGCGCATGAAGTTCCGTGCCTGGTAGTTGCGCACGCCCTCCCAGCCGGTGGTGCCGTCGCGGGCCAGGTCGTCGATGGAATAGACGTCGGGTTCGGTCTTGCAGAGCCAGTGGCCGGGCATGCGCGGAGGATAGGCAGCCGTCGGACGGCGGCGGCCGTGGGCATGCGCGCCGCGGCTATCCTCGGCGCA
>JBIKJV010000292.1:0-5038 GCA_044360755.1 Phycisphaerales bacterium | reverse complement strand
TTTTAGTGTCTTCCCAGTTATCCGAGTAATAATAGGCTTCGATTTCACCGTCTTTATTACACTTCTCAGGACGCAAAAGTTGTACAGGTATATGATACGCTTTCTTAACTACTGAATGGTCTTTAGAGTAATGTACTTGGATAGCGAATTGTCCAAGCATCTTAGAGTCCATTATCATTTTACGAACACAGTCCTTATTAAACATGGTCATAAACTGAGCATACTGCTGAGGCTTTTTAGACGCATCTGAAGCGTTTAATCCTCTACCGTAAACCAATTTGATAATGTTGTTAATGATTGCGTTGTTGGTAGGAGAATAAGTGTATCTGTCAATCAAATACTGAAAGTAATTATTGTCCTCACCATACATTACCCAGTCCTCACGTTTGCCTTCTGTGATTACTGGAGTTTCGTATTTAGCAAGTTCAATAAACTTGACGTTGAAATTATTGTTGTCCATAAGTTATGTATTCGTTATCGCTACTATGTGAGACGTATATACTTGCTCCATTTGGTAGCTTGTTAACGCTAAATTCATTTGCTGGAATGTCAGTAACAAAAAGACGGTCATAGTAGATTATTTCATCTTCGTCATTTAATAGCTTAAAGTCGTAAACTCGGTTATTAAGCAAGTCGTCTGTGATATCTACCTCAACTGAATAGTAGTACTCTTCCTCAGTCACACCTTCTACATCATATAGAAAGTAAACATTGCGTGAGTCATCCCTAAGTACGCACTTTGTGACTACAGGGTCTTTTAATACTAAGCTGAATGTCTTAACCTCAGCGTCTGACGTTGTTACTATCATATATTAATAACTTAAAAGCGCTGAATTGTTTTGAAATAAAAAAAGGGAGACTAATTGCCTCCCTCCTTTTTTTCTGATTTATTGGTATCTTAAGAAGTAATAATGTCAGAAGTTGTTAAACCAAATACTGCAGCCAATGTAGTCTCATCATTACAGTCCAAGAAAGGAGCTGGGATGTTTTCCATAGCTGTTAGTGTAAGGTTATAACCGTTGAAGTCACCCATAGCAGTACCTGAAGAGATAGTACCAGCAGTTACATCACATCCTCTTTCAAGACCAGCTAAGAAGTAGTTTCCTGAACGTGTACGCACAACAACGTGAGGGCGACCATAAGCTAACAACTTAACTGTTTTGTGTGTTGTAGGGTCAAGTACTTTAAACTGAGCTACAATAGTTTGCTCAAAGAAAGTAGTTCCGTTGTCACGTGAAGTTTGAATAGTCTGCTCGAATGAGTTAGCACCTTTCAACTCCCATTTGTACAAGTCAGTAACTCCAGCTACGTCTACAATTACATCTTCTAAACCTACTGCTGAAGAGAAAGTAACGTCTGTAGGGTAGTTAATACCGTAGTTAATAAAGTAGATAGCATCTAATCCTGAGATTCCGTCTTTACACGCTTCTAATCTACCGTTTGAAATATCACAAGCCATATCTTTTTTTGTTTTAAAAAAAAGGGAGGGAAGTTAGACCGCCCTCCCCTTCTTGAGTTTATTAATTAATTAGTCTAAAGCTGGAGAGTAAACAACACAATCCTCCAAGATACCGATTTGAGTACCAGCAGTGTAACGAGCTACAAAACGTACGTTTTTAGAACCGTCAATCATAGCCATGTCAATCAACTTAATTTCATTGTGGTCAGAAAGTAGACCAGTTCCGAAATACAAGTTCTCAGTAGTAGTAGCTAGGATAGAGTTGTTAGCAAGTCCGTTAGCAACGAAGATAGATACTCCGTCAAAAGACAAACCTGACCCCATTCCGTACCATTGTGTACCTTGTGCGTTAGTACCAGCAGCACCAACACCAGCAGCAGCGAAACCACCCAATGCACGAACGTATGCACGAGCTACGTTTTGAGAAACATATACTTTCAAACCTTCTTTACCGTAAAGTGAAGATGGAAGAGCGTCAACCACACGACCTAATTCATCAATTACGTTAGTAGCGTCAATAGAAACACCAGCTAAAGACTGAGAGTTAGGAATACCTCCGAAAGCCTCGTCTAATGCTTGAGTAAAGATACCACCGAACTGTCCGTTAGTAGCCTCAACACCTCTCCAAAGTGAAGTCTCAGTAGCTTCTGCCATTTGTCCTAGCATACGAGCAATAAAGAAATCTTGGAAAGATTTAGGTAGAACGTCAAATGCAGAGTAGCCCATCTCTAAAGAATTCCAGTCCGATGCAAAATCAGTCTTACACAAAAGTGCGTTGATTTGTAGTTCCTTAGGCTCAATTGCACGCTCTGTCAAAGTAACATCTCCTGTAGCAGTGAAGTCACAAGTAGCATCTGCGATTAAAGAGTCAGAATCTAAACGCTTAATTGTTTGTTTGTACTTAACGTTAGGGACAACTGTTACCCCTCCGTTTTCGATTGTGTTAGCAGAAAGAAGACCAGCAGCGATGTATTTACCTGCCGCTTCCCCTGCGTACGTTGTTGTGATGTCCAAATTTGTTGGCATAATTTATTGATTTTAAAAAGTGAATATTATTTCAATTTGTTTAACACTCTGTCAAGTGATGACATTGAGCGGTTTTTAGTGTACTTAAATACCTCAGCTTTTTGCTCGTTCTCAGGGTTGTACTGGATAGGCTTAATATCTTCTACAGCGCTTAACTCAGTAGCATTTTTAAGAGCAGCTAGTTCAGCTTTAAGTTCTTCGTTTTCTGCTTTGATTTTTTCGATTTCAGAGAAAAGAGTTTCTTTGATAATAGACTCGATAGTTTTCTTAGGCTGACGAGTTTCTTCACTCATCTCTTCCTCTACTACTTCTGCCTCAGCTTCAGGAGCTGGAGCTTCTTCTTCCTCTTCAGTCTCTTCTACTTTCTCTTTGATTTCAGCAATGATACCTTCCTCTTCAACTACGAGAATAAGTTCACCACCTTCCATTTCGTACTCACCTACAGGCATAGGAACGTTTCCTTCTTCTGTTACGATGAATACTTCCATACCAGCTTCAAATACTTCAGCTTCAATAACTGTAGTACCGTCTGCTAAACGTGCTTGTGCTAACTTAACTTCAGTCTCTAAACCGAGTAGAGTTTTTATTTGTTTGATTGCTTCGTTTGCTTTCATGTTATTTACCTATTGATGAAATTGCATTTTTCATGTTAGACATTGCGTCTTCAATTTGCCCTAAAAACTGGTAAGCATCTTGAATACCTTTAAACGCATCTGTAGACTGTATGTTAACACCTAATTCTTTAGCTAATTTCTCTAGGTTTTTATATAACCCGTCAATTTGCTTACCCATTGTCTTACTGTAATTAACATAAGGAGCAGACTTTTTATAAGCTGTGTTCAATTGCTCAGCTAACTTGACAACTTTATTGTTTGAGTCGTTAGCAATTTTCAAAATATCATTGATATTTTTTAATTTAGATGCTACCTCATCAGTTACAGCTAAATCTACCTTTACTTCAGCAAGCTCTACGTTTTTTTCAAACTTGCTCAACTTTTCTAATACACTTTTATTCATAACTAATTAACTATTTGGTTTTTATTTGTTTCATTTTTATCCATTTGAACGTATTATATTACGCTCTACCTCTACTTGTGTTAGTACTACGTCTCCTTGTCCTTCTAGTGAACCGATGCCTTGAGCTTGTAGGCTGCCATCACAGCAATTAATGTGATAGGTTTCGTCTTCGCATAGGCAACCTCTTCCCGAGTTCTGTGGTGATGTTTTACTTTCTGTTTTCATTAGTACACCTTGTTTAAAACGAATACATCCGAGTAAATGCTATTTTGTGCTGAATTGCTACTCCACTGTGCAGTCACATTTAACGTATTAGGAATGGTAGTATTAAACGTAGTACTGTTGACCGTGTTAAAACCAAACCCTTCAGAAGTATTGTTCGATTGTTTAACGTTTAAGAAGTTACCAATAGTCACAACAGAAGCAGTTCCAGCTCCTCCTAATTGACGGATAGTGAAATCTAAAGACAGTGACCAAACAGCATTAGTGGTTGCTGGCATTGTTTGTAATCCGCTATCAGCTAACACAACAGAACCAGCTTTTACTCTAATACGAATACTATCGTTATTTTTTGCTGACATTTGTCCAGCGAAATGCGCTCTGAATGTATCTCCTACTTGAAAAGCATTTGCTGGTACAGATAAAGTTCCTACTCCTCCGTTAATTAATGTAGTCTCTGTAGTAGTTGCAGTTACTGCTACGCTATCTCCAGTCTGTGCAAATAGTCCGTAGTTTGTAGTTGGTATATTACCTTCTATGTTTACTACTGTTTCTCCAGCTTCATCTGTCGCTGTAACTCCTGTACCTGTGAATTTTAATACAGAGCGTTTAGGCAATTGTGTAGATTCGTCTTTTACTGTGGTGTATGCTTGTATGTCGTGATTGTCTACTTTAATCCATGCACCACCTTCAAATATAGCCCAATCACCAACTTGCCAATCTGTTACTCCATCTAAATCTGTAGTACCAGCCGTATTGACTATGTAAAAATCTCCTGTAGTACCTTCTCCACTTTCTAAAGCAGGTAGATTCGTTTCTGCATTCCAAGTGCCTTGATAAATCAACCCGTCTACTGGAGGGATATTGCTATCGTATATTCTAATCCATTCGATGCCGTTACCCATGTAAAGGATTTCATCCAAGTAGACTAACGCTCCTATCTCAGGAACATAACCTGTCAAAGTGCTTACTTCCTGTACCTGTGTTAGGTATTGAGTATTTCTAGTGTTTCTACTCATTAGATTGATTTTAAGATGTTTATAATTTCGTCTAGTACAGATTCGTCTTTTGATAGCTCAGTCTTACTTTCAAAATATCCCTCGATACTAAAGCCTTTAATCTCACCTTCTTTTACCTTACTCCAAACCTCGTCATTATCTACCTTCATTGAAATCATCCAAGTACCTACAGGCAAACTGAATCCGTACAGTTTAGATTTATCTTTGTCCTCGTCTTCAATTATCCAACTCTCTACTACACTCATTCCGTCAATCTCTTTCATGTGTTCGTAGGTAGCGTTGTTCTGCTTGTTACGCT
>JBIKJV010000366.1:0-5047 GCA_044360755.1 Phycisphaerales bacterium | reverse complement strand
TTCACACCATCTTTTGTTCTTTCATACATTGTCAGAAAGTCAGGGCAGAGATTGATGATAGGAGGCCACCGATCTGTTTTCATTGTTCCTAACTTGAAGGTCTCGCCCGTAAACCACCGGAGACCAAAGAAAACCAAGACCAAAATCGCTCCAATCAGATACAATGTCGCTGCAATAGGTCGCTGGAGTTCAATGATTTGATAGGTTCCACCTACCCCTACGACAAAGGAAAACAATATGTATGCAATCAATGCGAAATCCATTCTACTACAAGACTATCATTTTTTCAAGATATCTAAATCTTCAAAAAATGGGTATGATGAAAAATGAAAGAGAAAGTGTTTAAGGACCCATGCGGGCTACAGGGGCGGGGATACCAGCACCTTCCCAGCCGAGTTCAATGTAGCCAGTGAGGTAATCCTGGTCAGGAGCAGTGCCAGCGGCACCGTTGACACCAAAGGTGGAAGCAGAAGTGGCAGCATACCAGACGAGCTGAACCTTGCGGAACTCGCGACCAGCGGACACATACGTCTTACCCAAATCTCTGAGGCGACCAGCACCAGGACCGTTTACAGAAGATAAGAAAGTAGTGCCGTTGCCTGCGCCAGCAGGAG
The DNA here is from genome assembly GCA_044360755.1 of Phycisphaerales bacterium. Classification (GTDB taxonomy): domain Bacteria; phylum Planctomycetota; class Phycisphaerae; order Phycisphaerales; family SM1A02; genus UBA966. Next base: position 4,433 of record JBIKJV010000366.1, on the reverse strand, counting down.
AACCATCCGTTCCAGCCGAACGGAGCCAAGTAGCCTGGGTGAGGGCACCGGTGGTGCGGTTCAAGGCATTGATGGCACCCTGGTAAGCAAGAGATGAGATAGGGGTGAAGAAGCGAGCATCATTAGGGATCTGCTTAACATAGCCGCCGATTGAGGTCATTTGATTCTATACCGGTAGATTAGAAAAAATTTATATGAGAACGAAGAAGAAGAAGAATGGCCGAAGGAACAAAGCCCGAGTTTGAACTCCCCTTAACAAACTCCTATGGAATGAATGGACAAAATGGTCGTGTTGTTTTTACTGACAGACAAAGTGCTGGAGGACCTGCTCCTGAGAACTTTCCCGGGTATAGTTATCAAAAAACTGCAGAAAAAGGATTCGAGGCAGATATGATTCGTGGAAACTGGGAAACCAATCCGGTAAGTTCTAGTTTTTTTAGCCCGGAAAACATAACAATTATTCAAAATGGAATCCGCAGAGATGTCTATGAAAAAAGTCAGCCAAAAGGATATATTATTGATGATCAATCGGTTGATGAACTCAAAATCATTATGAGAGCCTTATATTTACAGTATTCACGCAATGCTCCTTACGATGTTCAGGGTCAAGTGAATGAACTCAACCGAAAGGTTCTTGATTGGTCAGTTCCTCATATTTTGAGCGCAGTTGATCACTATCATTACTACTTGAATGATATCAGTCATATGCCTGTTCCTCTTGCTCGTGAGATGAACTTGAGTGGAGCAGGAACAAAGACAATGCCGTTTAATAACTTTGTATAAGTTCATTTTCATTTTCATTTTCATTTTTAATTGTTTGTTTTACAAACTCAAAAAATGACTTATCTGCGACGACGTGTTGTCTTTCTTGAAGAGCGTGACTTCCGGGTTTTGCGTTTTCCACCAATTGTCATCTTGCTCATAGCAGATTCCAAATCGTTTTCTGCAGAGACCTGCACCTTGACATTCATACGACTAAACATGTTCATAAGATCATCAATTGCCGATTGAGGAACAGGTGCTTCTTCTTTTTTCTTATAAACATTCATCGTGCGGAGGGAGCGCACAAACTCAAATCCAGCAGGAGCTTGAGTTCCTTTCGGTACCTTCAAGATAATTCCGTGTTGTTTGGGCATTCTATTTATACAAAAGAATCTTTTTATAAAGTAAGAATGTCGTATCGAAACACATTGGTGCAACTGCCAAAAGTAAATAAGCCAGTTGTTCTCAATGAAGAACTTGCTAAGGTGAACAATCTTGGAACAAACACAAACAAGAATATAAATACCAATTGGCTTTCCAAGATTCAGATAAATCTACCAGAAGAACGTGAACCCTTTCGGAATGTAAACTTTCCAAGCCCTCTTCCTTCGAAAGCATCCAACACTACGAACTATAACAACCTACCTCCAGAACCTGAGCTTACTGAAGAGCAAAAGAAATTTATGGAAGAAGATCCTGCAGCATATCTGTTTCTTCCACCCTCACTCTATATTCGTGATGTGCCATACTATATCTATTCTCAGCACTATGGGGAATGTGCCACCGATTCATTTTTGAATATCCTATTCTTTGCTGATGGCTACCGTCAATATTTTGGAAAGTTAGCAGATACACTCTATAAGCGTCTTCGTATGGAGCATCGCTATGATTTACTGCATTATACGCCTTATTTCAAAAAAGAAGTGGAAAGACTGTATCAAATTGTAAATGTAGAATCATTAGACCCTCCAGATTTTGATAGTCTTGTCGATATCTTTGCTCGCATTGTGCGGCGATTCATTCTTGTGAAGCTTTTAAATCTATCTGGATATAATACTGCAAATAAACTATCTGAAATTATTGAACAGAAGTGTCCTCTTCGTGTAAAAAAAACTGCCGTTCGCAGAAAAAGTATCAATGCGATGGCAGGCATAGATATTCATGATGCGATTTTAGAATATTTGGGTGATGTAAGGCGAGAAAAAAAGAAGAACTCAAATGAATTGGTTACAAGAGGATTATCGACATATGCCATTCATACTATCTTGAGTTGGTTTATGCAAACAATCTTGGCTCCCAGAGCAAGAAGTTTAACCTATCAATGGCATCCGTTTGAACAGACAGAGGCGATTCAACCCTCTCTTCCTCTTTTAAAAGCTGTCTATCTAACCGGATCACCTCGACAAGAAGGAAAAGTAGGACACGCTGTTGCATTGTTTTGTCATACAAAGAAATGGTATCTTGCTGATAATAACTTGGGAAAGCCTCTTCCATTAGAAAACTTTGAACCTTCCAAATATTTTGGACCTGGTGTCTTGAGCCAGTTTTTTATGACAGATTTTCAAGGAGTTCGTGTCACAGAACTCTTGGCAGGAAACAACGATGTAAAGGTGGCAGGGTTTGATTTTGACGAGGCTCGCTATAATCGCTATATAGTTGAACGTCTTCAGGGTGGAACCTTTTATGGATTTTATCTTTACAATAATGGAGATAAGAATGAAGGTGCTGAGCAAATTGTAATTGCGGTCAGTCGTGAAAATACATTCCCATGCGAAGTGTTAAAGGAGGAGTTTGACCAAGATCAACGAATCTATTTTTTTGCGGATGAATCTCTAGCTGTTGAGAATGAAGTCCAAGTGAATGAGCTACATCCCAATCTTCCATCTCCTTTCAAGCGAACCCACCTGAAAAAAACAAAACGACGCTCCAGATCCAAAGGAAAACGCAGAACAACACAACGCGCCAAACCTACTAGAGCCAATCAAACGAGATTCTTAGAAGAACAAGTAAATAATGTAGAAAATGCTCGAAACAATGTTGCGAATGAACGTATGAATGAAAATGTGGCACGGTATTTTTTTAAAGGGAAACAGCCTCAGAAGATGACGCTTGGCAACTTTTTATAAAGTTTCATAAAGAACAAGGATTCGATACTCTATTTACGCAGCACCGCCTACCTTGAACTTGCGTTTCTTTTGTGCTGTGGCACCTACAGAAGCACCTGAGAGCACCTGTTCACGATGTGCTTTCATTAAGCGCCAAGCACTCTCGAACTCGTTAATATCCGTCAGCCAGAGAGCTGATGCATTTGTATCACGGAGAGTTTCAAACGCAATCCGTGCTGCAATGAGCATCTGCTCAATCTCCTTAATCGCTGCCGCCTTCACACGATCAATGCGAAGACGTAAGAGATAGTCATAGGAATCAATATCCTCCACATCAGGCTTTGAGAGAGGAGGGAGTTGATGACTCTTCATAATCGCAACGATTTCATTGTCTTCCTTGCGACGGAGATCAATGGTGCCCTCAAGCACAAGGCGAAGGAATCGTGATTTCGCATCACACTCGAGCATATGATGTTCGAGACGTTCCATTTCCTTGAGGCGACGCGTTTCATACGCAATCAAGCGAGGACTATAGAAGGCTTCCAGAATATCACCAGCGCAACTGTATTTCGTGATCTTAAGTTCCGTATCGAAGCAGTTCATATTGGTGAGCTTCCAGTTGGTGCTGAGTTTGAACTTCTTGACAAACTCTTCAGGATCCGCCTTCACATCTTCATAGTAATCAGCCTCCAGATAGAGAACGAACTTGATGTCCAAGTCGTTATATAGATCATCAAAGCTCTTCAAGAAAGGCTTTCCGTTCAACTCTTCGTTACACATTTCATCGAGGAATGCTTTGTAGTCCTTCGTCCAAGTTCCTACAGGAAGTTCCGTAATCGTAACTGTGCATTTGTCGTCGTTCAGGCTATAGAGACCACGAGTCGCATACGTTTGATCATCAATCCGTGTGACGCTGCCCTTGAAGCCAAACCACCAAGGTGTTAGCTGTTTTCCTTTCAGAGAAAGCTGACGACCCTCCAGGCGATCACGGAGGAGACGCAAGACATCTTCAGGATTGTGAGGAGGGATATCCGTGCTAAATCCAGTTCCGATCCCTACACAGCCGTTAATCAGAAGCAGAGGCACTACAGGAAGATAGGTTTCAGGCTCAACTTCCAGACCATCATCTTCCGTATATTTGAGAATAGGAAGATCCTCTTTGCGGAAAAGAGTTTCCAGGATGGCTTCCATATGCGTATGAATATAACGCGCAGAAGCTGCATCTTTTCCACCCATAAGACGAGATCCAAACTGTCCCACAGGAGTCAAGAGATTGATATTATTGCTTCCCACGAAGTTTTGTGCCATTCCAACAATCGTGGAGTTGAGACTTGCTTCACCGTGGTGATAAGCAGCGTGTTCACTGACATAACCCGCAAGCTGCGCCACACGAATCTCCTGCTTCAAGTTGCGCTTGAGGCAGCCAAAGAGGATTTTGCGTTGACTCGGCTTGAGACCATCCATCAGATGCGGTAGAGATCGAATGTTATCGGCATTGCTGAAATGAATCAGTTCATTGTGAATGAAGTTGGAATACGGGATAGAGCCGTCTGTTCCAGCGACAAG
>JBIKJV010000330.1:0-5126 GCA_044360755.1 Phycisphaerales bacterium | reverse complement strand
TGTGGGTCGGCCGGAGTCGTATCCTGCAATGGTTGCGGGATAGTTGCGGGAGTAGTGACGGTCGGCGTCAGTATCCAATACAGATCCACCACCTGAATGTACTGCCCATCCTGCTCGTGGATCAGGTAGTCAGCAATGTCATCGCCCTTGGGAACGCCCATGGCTTCGAGGATATCGCTGACCACCATGCTCTCACACATGAGCGAGATGTCAATGGAGTGAGCCAGCCAGTCCTCGTACATCCCAGCATCTGGGAAGACCACGACATTCCGGCCAGCCAAGGCCATGCAACGCTCCACGGTAAATGTGTTAGAGCCTCCGGTTGCCACCCACACCACCTCTGGATAGAAGCAGGCACCAATGACCGCCGACTTCTCACTCTCGACTACGGCCACCAAGGCATCAGGTCGCTGGCGAAGCAAGTGCTCTCCGAACAGGCACTGGCCTATACCCAGCGCGTCCATGGACTCTCCCCGTGGGTTCTCTGGCGTGGCGGTGATCACAGAGTGGATCCACGTTGAACCAAGTTCCTTCACCCGCTTGCCGTTGTGGTGGTAGGGGATGATCTTGGCCGACCGTGGCATGTCATCGCCACCGATCTGCCAGAAGCACGTAGCGTACATCAGTTCGGTGCGCCTGCCCGGTGGATAGGTGCCGATGCGGTACTGTGCCCACGCGGCGTCTGCTTCAACCCCAGCGCATGATCGTAGCCAGTTGAGGAGTGTGTTGCTGTTGGTGTGCTGCAACGTGGAGTCCACGTACTTGCTGGGGCAGCGCCAGCTTGTTCGACGAATAGGTGGTGGTTGCATCTTCTTCTTTGGTTCGTAGTCCTTGGCTATTTTGCTTGGGGCGAGAAAGTACCCACACCCATCCTTCCTGTCGCATACTCCATACTTCGTGTCGCACTCCTCTCCAGTGGTCAGGTCTAGGTAGGTGCGCAAGCGGCGTTCTCCACATGAGGGGCAGCTACGCTTGGGCAGCTTGTGGGCGAATGCGTAGCGGTGGCTGCTCATGCCGATGCCTTTGGAGTGAACGGAACCGGATCGTTGGCCCTAATGCGCTGCGTGATAAAGTCGTAGTACAGATCGCAGCCAAAAAGTCCTCCGTCCCTATTCTTCACAATGTCCATCTGGAGGATGTTCTTGTTGTCCTTGTTACGTGACACCATGGTGATGGTATTGCTATCGTACTCCAGCTTTCCAGAGGAGCGAAGATCGTGCATCGAAGGTCCGCCAGTCTCGTCCTTACCCTTCCTCCTTGTGCTGGAGACGGCAACTATCGGGATGCCAGCCAGCTTGGCCGTCTGCATGATGACCTTGCTGATGTACGTAACCTCCTCGTACTCGCTCTTGCCAGATGATCCGAAAAGCTGGGCGTAATCCGCGAACACGATCTTGATGTCCTTCTCCTTCTGCCACTTGGATATCTCGGCCAGCAGGGCGTCTACGTGCATCCTCACCGGGGCTACTAAGCCGACCCTGTCAATGATGTTGGCGTACCCCTCTCGGACGGAAAGCACATGGTCTATCTCCTGCTGGCTCATGCTCTTCTCCTTCACGTTGAAGGCAGATACACCAGCAATAATGGCCGTCAACCGTGCGTTCAGGTCATAGGCTGGCATCTCTAAGCTGATCGTCAGAGATGCGTGGCCTTGGTAGGCAGCGTTGACCGCCATGTTCAGCAGGGTGGCAGTCTTGCCAACGCCCGGGGGAGCGGCCAGCAAGTTCATGGTGCCGGGTCGGAAGCGGAGGTGCTTGTCGATCTCACCAAAGCCCGGAGTGATGATCAGTGGCTTGTCTCCCGGCTTGTCGATGTTCGCCATGAAGTCACCCAAGGTCTGGTACTGCTCCGAGGTGATCACGCTGTACGACATGGAGAAGCGGGCGATCTTGGACACCACGGCCTCTACCCCATCCTTGGCGGCGTCTTGGCTCACAAGGTACTTTCCAAGATCTGAGGCAAGCTGTCTGGCCCTCATGGTGGTCAGGGTCCGTACAGCCAGCGCCGTGCTGATCAGCGGCGAGTTTATGGCCTCATCGACCAATGCTGCGGCATCGGTATCACCGGCTTCTGCCAGAACGAACTCACGGACTGACTGTGGAGTGACCTCGTACCCGGACAGACGCATCTTCTTGCAGTTGCTCCAGATGGTCAGCGCCCGTTCGTCACCAAAGTGCTCGTCGCTCAGGGTGCCGACCATTTCATCCAGCCCTCCGCAGAGCATGGAGTGAATGGCCGTAAGCTGGTATGGGAGGGAGTCGGATGGCTTGTAATCCATATCAATCCCACTGTCTAAGTCCGTTCACGATGCGATAGGCTGGCTTCTCCTTCTGCTCCGCCTCCTTCTGCTGCTTCCCCAACAGCATCAGCTTGCTCTTGTTGTTGTAGAGAACCCTGAAGGACGTGCAGGCTCCCCGCCAGAACTCGTCGGACATGGCAATGTCGATCAGCCGCTTGACCATCGAGATGTGGTTGGCTCCGGGGTACTCCTTCTTCAGGAAGTCGAAGGTCAGCTTGGCGAAGCGACGGTTGCCTTCATTTGTCCCATCCAGTGGGACGGACAGCTTGGACCTAAAGTAGTCCATCGCCTCATTGATGTCTGGTCTGCCGAATACGGCAAAGACTTCTTCCTCTGGCATGTCATTGGTGTTTTAGTGGTTCTAGGACGGCGGTCGGCAAGGTACTCAAAGCTGCACTCCAAACCTCCTCTCAAAGGCAAGTATAAGCCTTCGTGGTACGTCTCCCGGAAAATCATTAGCCAGCTTCCTTCGGGCCAGTTGCTCGGCACTCCATACGCTTGGGCTTGTGGACGTTTCTCGTGGTCGTTCCTTTAGGCTATTTGCCCTTTGCATCCTTCGGACCTTGACGACGTTGTTGGTGTGCTTCGGCTCCGATCTCTTGTCCACCAATACCGGATGGATATACTCCAGAGTCTCGATGTTCAACAGGTGACAGGCGGTGATGTACACCCTTCCGCACCATCCCTCCTGCTCGATCCTGTTGACCGATGACGTGCGTGCATGGATCACGGATGCGTGGTTCATCCCGTATGTGTTGCCTATGGATGTTACTCCATGCCCATAAGATCCCCACAGGATCAACATGCAGGTCGATCGTGCAAATACGATGTCCGCCTGACGCGTCCTGCTCATCAATAGTGCCGGTGACATGGCCCTGTCGTTCTCGTGCATCGCCACGCAGACGGCTGTCATTACGCGGTCGTTCAGTCGGCCTAGGAACGTGTTTTCCAAGCCGTTACTGCTGCGGTGTAGTGGTTCGATGTTCCCCATCCTTCTGGTGTTATAGTGTGTGAGAGTCGCAGCGTGCTATGCTGCTTGTTCTTGGTGAGATCCACGGGTGCGTAGACCGGTGGCTTCATGCGGCGGTGTTCCCGCGATCCGTTGGGGTTGTAACTCATGGGCAGTTTCTTAGGTATGTCATGGCGCACAATGCGATCACAGCAATACTGGCAATCACAATGGCAGTACCGCGATGTGTGGTTGCCTCATCCACACCAAGACGACCCAGCGCCTTGCCGACACCCCATATCGCAGCAATCCCAATCGCCACTATCAGGGCAGAGATGGCAAGCGAACACAGAACACTTACCACAGCCTTCAGAAAACAGATCCAGTCAATGTTCATTGTTGTAGTTTGTTAAGTTCAATGTAACAGTTTCGCAGCATCTCCATGGTCTGCTCAACCTTGTCCTTCACGGCCTTGGTCTTCACCTGTGGAACGATCTCCTTGAGCTTGGCGCCAGCGTTCTGTACCACCACCAAGCACTGGCGGATCAGTTCCTTGTCGCCATCCATCGCCACCCGCTGCTCAGTAGCCAGCCGTTCTGCCTCTGCTTTGTCGGCTGCTTCCTTGGCGATGCGGTCACGCTCCTGTTGACGGATGGCTTCTTCCTTGGCGACTTGGCGGCGGGTGAGTTCCTCGAAGCCTTGATCGACAAGACTCTGGAAGTTGTCCTCGTGCCAAGTAGCAATATCTTCAAGCAAATGCTCCTCCCATTTGGTTGAGTTACCGATGGTGATGCTCAGGCTTGCGGCTATCCCATGGTCAGTTTCGACAGAGAACCACCCTGCATCATGCAGCCTAGCTACACGGGTGGCGATCAGTTCTTGGCGGGCACGGGCAGCAACACGCTGTTGATACTCTTCGCCAAGTTTGCGCACCCATTCATTCCACTCCTCATCGCTATCGTTGCGCTCTTCAAGGATAGCCGCAATGCCGTCAGCCCCTAGGTCAGGGCACGCGGCCAGCATCTGGTTCTTCCTTGCCTCATTCACGCTGGCCCGAACCTTGGCCTCAGCCTCACGGACGACCTTCTCCTTTTCCTCCAGTTCAGCCAGTCGCTTGACCAACCGTTCGGCCTCTTCAGCTTGCAGACGAATAGCTTCAGCCTTGGCAGCAGCAACCTCTTCGCTGTGCATCCGTAGCGACCGTAACAGGTTGCCCCACTTCTCCGCGTCAGCCTTGATGGCCTCGTCAGCGTCGATGGACAGCCCTTCAAGCGTCCACACTCCTTCCTTGAGCATGTAGCCCATCTCCATCAGGGCTGTTTTACGCTCCTCAATGGCCCGCAGACGATCTTCCTCGGCTTTCTTGGCCTTCTGCTCCTGCTCGTACTCCCACTCGAACACACGGGCCTTGGCCTTGTTCTCCACGTCAATGATGGGGGCCAGCACGTCCTTCTTCTTGGCGATGGCCTCCTTGTGGAGCCTGTTACGCTCTGCGATCTCGTGCTCGAAGATCTTCTCACCGGCGAGGCGGTAGTTCTTCACGTCCTTTCGGAAGCGATCCACGGCCTCGTAGTCGGCCTTGCTGGTGATCTTCTCGGCCAGCAAGATGTCGGCCTGTCCCTGCAACCCAGCGATGATCGCTTGGGTCAGGTTGGCCTTGGTCAGTTCTTGGTTGAGTTCTTGGGTCATGCGTGTCGTGTCTGCATACGTGATTCGATCTGTTCCTGTTCCGCTCGTTTGATCCTTTGCGCCAGCGACACGAGCATATCGCTGGATGTATCCAGCCGTCCCTTGATGGATGCGTGGTCGATCTTGGTGGAGATCACATCTTGGTGGATCAACTCCATGACCAAGGTATCGTTCACCTGATCCTGCGCC
>JBIKJV010000048.1:0-16344 GCA_044360755.1 Phycisphaerales bacterium | reverse complement strand
TGCCGGTCGTTCGCCGGACGGCGCCCCACGAGAGGCGAAACCACCGATGCGATTCCTCGCGACCACGACCGTCCTTGCCGCCGCCCTGACCACCGCCGCCGCGGCGCAGGACCTTGCCCGCCACTACGGCTTCCTGCCGCTCGAGGTCGTCAAGGTCGACCCCAAGGCCGGCCCGTTCGTCTCGGCCGACATGAACGGCGACGGGCTGATCGACCTGGTGGTCGTCGACAACTTCAAGAACCGCATCGACATCGACTACCAGAAGAAGGGCGCGAAGGCGACCGACGACGTCCCGCCGCCGAAGGGCGTGAACGAGTTCCCCGAGCACTGGCGCTTCCGCCGCGACAGCGTCACCGTGGACCGCGAGGTCGAGGCCGTCGTGCCCGTCGACTTCGACGGCGACGGGCTGATGGACATGGTCTACGCCGGCAACAGCCCGCCAGGCGTGGTGTTCGTGCGCCAGACCGAGCCCGGCACGTTCAAGGTGCAGCGCAAGCAGTCGATCCGCAACCTGGCGTCCAACCGCGACGCGCTGGTGGTGGCCGACGTGATGGGCGATGCGCGCAAGGAGCTGGTCAGCATCGTCGACGGCAAGATCACCATCTGGCCGCTGGACAAGGACATGACGGGCGCGCCCACCGAGCTCTCGGCGGGCGGCGCGCGCGTGGTCGCCATCCTGGTGGACGACTTCGACGGCAACGGCACGCCCGACGTGGTCGGCGTGATCCCCGAGGACCCGTCCCCCCTGCGCGCCTGGTTCTCCGAGCGCCAGGGCGACCGGCTGGTGATCGGGCCGCAGGTGCGCTTCGAGATGCCGCCCGTGCGCGAGGCGGCCGCGGTGCACCTGCCCGGCGAGAAGGCGGCATTGCTTGGCGTCATCGAACGCCCGACCAAGCGCGTCGTCTTCCACCGCGTGGGCCGCGGGAAGATCGAAGGTGCCGGCAGCCGCGATTCGTCGCTGGTCACGTGGAGCTTCGAGGACCCCGCCAACCGCAAGCGCCGCACGGTGGTGGCCGACGTCAACGCGGACGGCCTGGCCGACGTCGTGGCCACCAACACGCTGGCCAACGCGGTGATGGCCTATCGCCAGGAACAGGGCAAGGGCCTGGGCGCGCCGGTCGCCAGCCCGTCGTTCGCCGACCTGGACTCGGTGGCCGTGGCGCCGACCAAGGACGGCGCGATCGTCTTCGCGCTCTCCGAGAAGGAAGGCGTCGTCGGCCGCAGCAGCGCGTCGAAGGACGGCAGCGCCACCTTCCCGCAGGCCGTGCAGCTGGGTGCGGGCCGCACGCCGGTGGCGATCAACCTGGTCGAGGTCGACGGCCAGCGCCTGCTGGCGGTCGTGGCCAAGGACGGCAAGAACCTGGTCATCGAGCTGGTGCCGGTCGACGGCGCCGACGAGCCGTCCAAGCGCACCGTCGTCAACCTGGGCTCGCAGAGCCGGTCGCCCAACGCCGTGATGTCGCTGGACGCCGACCAGGACGGCATGACCGACCTGCTGGTCTTCACGCCGGAGAAGCCGATGATCCTGCTGCAGGCGCAGAAGCCGGACGCGGCGAAGGCGGAGCCCGCGAAGGACGCGAAGGCCGACGCGAAGCCCGCCCCCTTCCGCGTCCTGGAGTCGAAGGACATGGGCCAGTTCGGCCTGGTGCAGGCCGCGACGGGCGACAACGTCATGGCCGCCGACACCGACGGCGACGGCAAGCCCGAGCTGCTGGTCGCCGACCGCAACTACGTGCGCGCGCTGCGCTACGAGCCCAAGCCCGCCGCGGGCACCAGCCCCGGCTGGCAGGTGATCACGCAGATGAACGCGAAGAACCCCGACGCCAAGCTGGTGGCCCTCACGCAGCTGGGCGGAAAGGTGATCGCCGGCGACCGCGACGGTGCCCGCGCCATCGCCTTCGCGCGCGGCAAGGACGGCAAGTGGGAGCAGTCCGAGGTCATTGAGATCCCCGGCTTCAAGTTCGCGCAGCTGGTGGCGGGCAAGTTCGCCGGCGACGGCAACGACGGCCTGCTGGCGGTGGGCGACGACGCCTTCGCGCTGGTCCGCCTGGGCGGCGAGCGCATCGTGCTGGAGACCGTGGGCACCTGGACCAGCGACGATCCGCGCCAGACGCCGCACGAGATGATCCCCGGCGACCTGAACGGCGACGGCCGCACCGATGTCGCGGTGCTGGACGGCGGCGAGCAGATGTGCCACATCCTGGCCTTCAGCGACGCGCAGCGGCTGCTGCACGCGCTCAGCTTCAAGGTCTTCGAGACCCGCCTCTTCTCGGGCGGCGACCGCCAGGAGTTCGAGCCCAGCATGGGCGAGATCGTCGACGTCACCGGCGACGGCCTGGCCGACCTGGTGCTGCTGGCGCACGACCGCCTGCTGATCTACCCGCAGGCCAAGGGCGGCGAGAAGCCCGCGACGGCCGCGGGCGCACCTGCCGCCGGCGCCGCCTTGCAGCAGGACGACAAGGACTGACATGACCACGCCGCGCGACGAGCAGGCCCGGACGCAGAAGCTGCTCGCGCTCTCGCGCCGGCTGGCCGAGACAGGCGACCTGCAGTCCATCCTCTCGCTGGTCATCGACGCGCTGCGCGACCTGCTGGACGCCGACCGCGCCACCGTCTTCGAGTTCGACGCCAAGGCCGACCAGCTGTTCACGCAGGTCGCGCACGGCATCGGCTCGGGCGACGCGCCGCAGGTGATCCGCATCCCGCGCAGCGCGGGCATCGCGGGCGCCGCGGCCACGTCCAAGGCGATCGTCAACATCCCCGACGCGTACGAGGACCCGCGCTTCAACCGCGCGGTGGACCAGAAGACGGGCTACCGCACGCGCACGATCCTGGCGATCCCCCTGCTGGACCACGAAGGCGAACTGGTCGGCGTGGCGCAGGTGCTGAACCGGCGAGAGGGCACCTTCGACGCCGCCGACGAGGAACTGGCGCTGGGCCTGGCCGCGAACGCCGCCGTCGCGATGCGGCGCGGCCGGCTGATCGAGGACCGGATCGCGCGCGAGCGCCTGGAGCGCGAGATGGACGTCGCCAAGGACATCCAGGCGGGCACGTTCCCCGACGCCCCGCCCGAGGTCTCCGGCTGGGACATCGCCGGCGCCAGCGAGCCCGCCGAGTTCTGCGGCGGCGACGCGTACGACATCGTGCCGCTGGCCGGCGGCGCGATCGCCGGCGAAGGCACGCAGCCGGAGGAATTCGTGCTGGTCATCGCCGACGCCACCGGGCACGGCATCGCCAGCGCGCTGAGCAGCGTGCAGATGCGCGGCATGCTGCGCCTGGGCCTGCGCCTGCAGCAGCCGATCGTGAAGATCGCCGAGGAAGTGAACGCCCAGCTCTGCGAGGACATGCCCGACGGGCGCTTCGTCACGGCCTGGTTCGCGCGGCTGGACTGCGCCACCGGCAACGTCCAGTCGATCTCGGCCGGCCAGGGCCCGATCCTGCACTACCGCCGCGCCACCGACGACTTCGCCGTCTTCGCCGCCGACATGCCGCCCTTCGCGGTGTTCGCGCTGCCTTACGCCGAATCGGACGCGCAGCGGTTCACCATCGAGCGCGGCGACGTCCTGGTGGCCATCACGGACGGCTTCTACGAGGCCGCCGACGCCAACCGTGAGCTGTTCGGCGACGAGCGCATGCAGCAGGTCATCCGCGCGGGCCGCGACCTTCCGGCCGCCGAGCTCTTCGCCCGGATCCGCGAGACCGTCAGCGCGTTCACGGGCGGCGCGCCGCTCGAGGACGACCAGACCGGGCTCGTGGTGCGCCGCACCTGACGGGCGGCCGCCAGCGGCGGCGCCGGACAACCGCGCCGGCGCGCCCCGCACTCACTTCGCCCGCAGCCGCAGCACGCCGTCGCGCAGGTCGTCCTCGTACGCCATCGCATCGCGGAACGGCACGGCGATCTTGCTGGGGCCGTACCGCGCCTCCAGCGCATCCCACGCCTTGGCACACGCCGCGAAATCCGCACGCGCGAACGCCTGCACCGCCGCACCCACGGCCTCGATCCAGCCGGGCTGAGGGTCCTCGATCAGCATCGTGAAGAGATCGATCGGCGCACTCTGGCCGACCACGACGACCTTCCCCAGCGGCACGATGGGCAGCCCGCCCGCGTCGCGGATCAGGTCGCGCGTGTTGCCGTCGAACAGGATCGCGGTGCCGAACTGCTTGTTCGCGCTCTCCAGGCGGGCGGCCAGGTTCGCGCTGTCGCCGATCACCGTGTAGTCATTCAGGTCCGGGGGCGCGCCGCAGTCGCCGATCGTCACCACGCCGGTGGCCACGCCCAGGCGCAGCGAGACGGGCGGCAGTTCCTGCCGATCGGGCCGGCGCCCGATCTCCTGCACCGCGCGCTGGCACGCGGCACAGGCCTCGACCGCCAGCTGCCCCTGCTCCGGCTCCTCGCCGAACGCGCTCCAGAAGGCCAGGATGCCGTCGCCCAGGAACTTGTTCACGTAGGCCCGGCGGTCAGTCAGCTCCTTGGTCATCGCGCCCATGTAGAGGTTCAGCGTCGCGACGACCGCCTCGGAGCCCAGCTTCTCGCTGATCGTCGTGAAGCCGGCCAGGTCGCCGAACAGGATCGTCGACGTCCGCTGCTGGCCGCGCATGCTGACGGCGTTCGGATCCTGCGTCAGAAGGTCGACCAGCTGCGGGCTGACGCGTGCGCGGAACTGGCGGGTGATGCGCGCACGTTCGCGCTGGTTGACCACCGCCGCGGTGGAGACGCTGGCCGCCTGCGAGGCGAGCGCGGCCAGCACCGGCACCGCCACCGGGATGACCAGGTGCAGCGACGCGAACGCCCATCCGCCGGCCAGGAGCACCCAGCCCGCGACCAGCACCAGCATCACCGTGGTGCTGAGCCCCGCACCCGAGCGCCACGCGAAGAATGCGCACGCGACCCCCAGCACCAGCGCGGCCAGGAGCCCCGACCACGCGGGCCAGTACGTGAACGAACGCCCGGCCAGCACCATGTCCGCGACCGCCGCGTGCATGTACACGCCGGGCGTGCGCGGCCCGTAGACCGAGTTGATCATGTCCAGGGTGACGCCAGTGGCGTTGAACCCGACGAACACCAGCCTGCCGCCCAGTTCGTCGCGCACCTGCGACTCGGCCGCCGCGATGCGTGCGCGCGCCGTCGAAATCCCGCCGTCCAGCCGCCACCACTCGCGGTAGGTGCCCGCCAGTGCACGCTCCTCGGGCGTCAGGTCCTTCAGGTCGTCGACGCCGGCAACCGCCAGGTCACCGACCAGGAACTCGCCCTGCTCCTTCACCGCGGCACGCGTCTTCGCGTCCACGGGGACCTGGGCGAACGCCTCGGGCGCAAGCCCCTGCTTGCCGGCGATGTCCGATCCCAGCGCGCGGTAGCGCGCCTCCAGGTCCACCAGGCGCTCGCGCTGCTCGGCAAGGTCCACCAGGAAGCCGATCGCCATCACGCCGGTGCCACGTTCGGCCTCGACGGCGTCGTGCGCGGCGGCCTCCTCGACCACCGCACCCACCGGCTCGAACATCGCGGTGGGCCACGCCACCGCGATCGAGCCGCGCTCCAGCGGGATCCGCCGGCCATCGGGCAGCACCAGCGCGTCGGGCAGGCGCTGGACGTCGGCAGGCGACATGCCGTCGAAGCGCAGCGCCGCGGCCAGCCCCAGCTGGGGGATGGCGCCGTAGGGCGTGTCCCAGAAGGGCTTGACGCGCCGCTGCTCGCCGTCGGCGTCCGGCACCGAGTTGACGAACGCGATGCCCGCCGCGCGCCGCCCCAGGTCGGCGATCGGCGGCGCATCCAGCGGCGAGCCCTCGCCGATGCCCGAGCCCATCGACTTCGCCAGCGCGCCGAAGGCCTGGTCACGCTCGAAGGCCTCGGTCACCAGCTGCCGCTCCCGGAAATCGCCCAGGGCGCGGTCGCCGTGCGTCAGGTCCAGGACGAACGCGTCCACCGATGCCGGCGGGTTGCCCGCGGCGCGGCGCCGCAGCAGTTCGCGCCAGATCGCCATCTTCTTGAAGACCGAGGCATGCGCCAGGAAGCTGGCCCGCCGCGCGCCCTTCAGGCCGGCCTTCTCCGCCAGCGGCGCGGGATCGGCCTTCACGTCCGCGATGATCGCGCCCAGCAGCGCGTCGAGGGTGCGGCTTCCCTCCGCGCCTGCCCACAGGCGCTGGTCGATCCGGCCCTCGTCCATCTGCGCGGCCAGCACCGTGGGCATCGCGGCGATCGACGCGGCCAGCGCGGCGTCGGGCTCGGCACCCTGGCGCTCGACCAGCAGCATGTCCACCGCCACCGCTCGCGGCTTCGCGCGGGCGATCTCGTCGAATGCCTTGGCAACCAGCGCGCGCGGCCATGGCCAGCGCCCCTTGGTCTCCAGCGCACGGTCGTCGATGCCGACCAGGCGCACCCGGTCCGACAGCGGATCCGGCGCGCGACGCGCATGCAGGAAACGAACGTCCTGCGTCCGCCACTCCACGCGGTTCAGCGCCCCGAGCGCGCCCAGCAGCACGACGAGCAGCGTCGCCGCGATACCGGCGAGGAGGACGACCTTGTGGGGGTTGCGCACGCGCGCAGTGTAAGGAGCCGCTGCAGCCGCGTGCCTGGATCAGGGACGGACAGCGCCGTCGATGGGCCCGCCCGTCGCGGCGGACTGCGCGGCGCTCGCGTGCTCGGTCGCACGGTTCGCGGCAAGCAGCGCGGCGTTCGCCTCGACGGCAGCCGAGGCCGCCGCGTTCTGGGCCCGCTCGACGTACGTGCGCATGCTGCGCCCGAAGAGGCGGCCCGCGTTCGTGGTCGCCGTGAGCTCCATGCTCCGGGCATCGGCGACGCTGCCGGCCAGCTGCGCCGCGATCGCCATGACCTGGCTGCGGGCATCCGCGGCACCCGCGGCGGCCTGTGCCGCGGGCGTGGTCTTCGCCCGCCCAGCCAGCAGTGCGGCCACGCCCTCGTAGAACTCAGACTGGGTCCTCAGCTCGCCCATCACCTGGTTCGCCACCTCGACGGCCGCGCGCTGCCCGACGGCGGAATCGACGAATGCCTGCCGGTTGGTGCCGAACTTCTCGACCGATGGGCGCAGCGTCTCGGCCTCGTTGTGCAGGCGTGCGGCGTCGACGGCCGCCTGCCCCGCGGCGTTGGCGAACCCGACCGCAAGGCCCGAGGCCGTGCGCGCTTCGGCAGCCGCGCCGCCCGCCTCGGTCGCGTGCGTGATCGCCGCGGACAGGTTGCCCGACTGGACCGCGCCTTGGGTGAGGCCAAGCGCCTGGAACGCGGCCGCCTCGCCGACCTGCGCCACGATGCGCTGCTCGACGGCCGAGGTGAGCGCGCGCTCGGCGTCGGCCGCGGAACGCTCGACGCCGTCCATCGCGACCACCAGCTGCGTGCTGGTGATGGCCATCTCCTGGAGGGTCGCCAGGCGCTCCTGGACGTTCGACTGCTGCGTCGACGCGTCGGCCGCGACACGGCCGGCCATGGCACCGAACGCGATCGCGCCACGCTCGTTGGCGTGCACGACCTCGCCACGTGCCGCCTCGAGGTCCGACGCTGCGAGCGCGGCGAGCTGGCCGTTGCGATCGGAGAGCTGCCCCAGGCGGGCAGCCAGATCGGCCATCTGCGAGGACCGGCCCAGCAGCGCCAGCACGTCCACCAGCTGACGAGCGGCGGCGGCCTCGCCTGCCGCACCCTGCGCAGCGGCCGCGCTGGCGGCTGCCGCACGCGCTGCGGAGGCAACCATCGCGTCGGAAAGCCCGAAACGCTGGGCAAGGTCCGCGACCATCGCTTGCAGCTGGGATGCGGCGTCGCTCGACGCCGCGGCACGCGCGGCACCGGAGGCCGCACCGTCATCGGCGGCGGCAGCCGCTGCGGCGGAGGCCGCCAGCACGCGGATCGCCTCGGCGGCCTGCGCCTGCAGCGGGTCAAGGTCAGCGGAGGTCGGCGCGCCATCCAGGACGCCGCCCAGGTCCGCGACCCGTGCGGTCAGGGCCAGCAGCGTGCCTTCCAGCGCATCCAGCGACTGCAGCACGTCGATCGATCCGGCCAACAGCGAGGCGCGCGCGCCGGGGCCCTGGGCGGCCCCGACCTGCACACCCTGCGCCATCGCGTCTAGGGTGGCACGCACCTGGGCACCGGATTGCTGGATCGATTCGCGTCCGGCCGCGACGTCCGCGGCGATCGACTCGGCCTGTTCGTTCCGCGCGGCGACGTCGTCGACGATCGCCTGCGCGCCCGCGATCGCCTCGGCATGGCTCTCGGCGGCGGTCGAGGCGTCGTCATGCGCCTGCAGCGCGGCGTCCCGGGCGGTGGCGGCATCCTGCTCGCCGCGCTGCGCGTCACCCCCGAACACGTCACCGATCCGGTCGAAGAGCTCCTGCCCCGACGCATTGGCGGCGGCGCGACGGGCATCGGCCTCGGACACCGTGCCGGTGGCCACCAAGAGCCGCTCCGAGAGCGCGGCGCGTGCATCCACGATCTGCTGGTAGATGGCCTCGATCTGCCCGAGGACCGCGGCTCGCTGGTCGTCGGTCGCGGCTTCGCGCGCCGCGTGGATCGCGGCGAGGCCAGCCTCGGCCCGGGCCAGTTCGAGGTCGGTGGCGGCCAGCGCGGCCAGCGCCTGCGCGCCGACGGCCAGCGCGGCCTGCGTCGCGGCAAGGTTCGCGAACTGCCTCGACAGCGCCTCCAGCTGCACGGCGGCTGCGCGGGCCGTGAGGGCGCGCTCGTATGACGAGGAACCGTCGGTGGCGGCCTGGCGCAGCGCCGCCAGCGCAGCCTCGTAGGCGGCGATGGCCGCAGCGGCGTTGGCGCGCGCGCCCTCGTCGAGGCCGGCGATCGCGGCATCGACGGCGGCCACGGCGCCCTCCATCTCCACCCGCGCGCCGTCGACGGAGGCGAACGCATCGTTCATCTCGGCCAGTGCGTCGTGCGCGTCCTGCGCCAGCGCCAGCAGGCGCTGGCGGTCGGGATCCTCGCCATCCAGCTCGCTGCGAAGATCGTCCAGCGTGCCGTTGCCGCGCCCGAGCGCCGCATCGAACGCCGCGAGGTGCGAGGAGAGCATCGAGTCGGCACCGTCGAAGGTCCGGCCGGCCTCGTCGACGCCGGACTGGTACGACAGTGCCGATTCCAGGTGCTGCTCGTGCTCGGCAAGCGCCGCATCGGCTTCGGCCTTGCGCGCCTCGGCCAGCTGCTGCAGCGCGTTGATCGCATCGGCGTGCGCGGTGACCGCGGCGCCCTGGGCCTCGAGCGACATCAGGTACTCGATCGCCTGAGCGGTTCGCTCGTTGGCCAGCCTCACGGCGGCCTGGATGGTGGCCACGACGGAGGTGTCGGAGCCGGTGCCGGTGGCCGCCGCAGCCTTGGCAGTCGCCCTGTTGGCCGACGATGCCTGGGCCGAGCTACCGGCCGTCGAGGGCGGCGGGCCGGCGGCCGCGGACTGCACCGTCTCGGCCTGGCTGGTCGCAGGCGCGGAAGCCGCGGCCGGCGGTGCGGCGCTGGCGGCCACCACGGCGGAGTGCGTCGGGTTCTGCACCGAGCTGGAGCTCTCCGAGGCGCCCGACATCTGCACCACGGTGTTGTTGAGCGCATAGCGCAGCTCGATGGCGTTGATCGTGTTGGTGCGCGCGCCGACGACCTCGACCTGCTTCAGCGGGCCGGAAGACACCCCGAACCCCGTGCCGCGCACGGCCAGCGTGGTGCTGGGCGTGACCACGCGGAAGTCGTTCGTCATGCCGACCTCGTCGACCTTGAAGTCGGCGCGGCCGTGCTTCACGGCGCAGGTGGTGCGAAGCGTGCTGCCCTCCTGCATCACCGCGGGCAGCGTGAGCATCGTGCCCGCGTCGATCAGGACCGTGGCGTTCTGGCCGACGCGCAGCGCGGAACGCGACCGCAGGCCGGTGCGGATCTCGACGCCGGCGGCAACCTCGTCCTTCAGCTTGGCGTCCTGCCAGGGGTCGCCGTCCTTCGCACGCCACTGCACCTTGCCCGAGACATCGATGAACACGGCCGTCAGCGGCTTCGTGGACGGCACGGGGGCCGCCGCAGGTGCGGACGGCGCCTGCGCCAACGCGACCGATGCGGGCAGTCCGCTGCATGCCACGCCGAGCGCCAGGATGAACAGCCTGGCGGGGCGCAGGACGAGGTTGGCCGATCGGGTCTGGGGCATGTGCTGCGAATCCGCAACCCGGCGCAAGGCGACAGGCGGCGAGGGGCGAACGGGACAACGTTCCCATTCGACGATACGGGTGTCAATCCCTGAGTGTGACGATCACCCGTGAGATTGCGGGACGAGGCAGGCGAACTCAGGATATCAGTATTATGGCGCAGTTGCCGGCTCTGGCGGCGGTGGCGACGACAGGCGCACGGCACCCGTCGGCAACCCGAACTCGACGGCGCTCTGGTCCACCAGTTGGTTGGGCGCGCCGGCTGGGATCACGCCCACCCCCGCTTGCGCACCCTCGCCCTGCAGCGCGGTGGGCTTGCCGAACTTCTGCGCGCGCCCGAGGCGGTTCAGGAAGTCGACGAACTCCTGCCCGGTCAGGCTCTGGTTCTCGGTGCGCAGCGGCAGGATCCCCATGAAGACCAGTTCCTTGGTGCAGTAGCGCGGCGTCGGCCCCAGGACGCGCATGGTCATGCCGCCCTTGACGCCGATCGCACGGCACCCCGCCACGGCCATCCAGCCGATCTCCGCGCTCTCGTTCGCGGGCTTGCTCCAGTCGCGTCCCACCCACTCCTTCGCCTTGGCCACCTGCACGCGCCCGGCGTAGTCGGTGGACAGGTCCTTGCCGTCGGTGAAGATGATGAACGCATGCATCGCGTCGTCGTTGGTCACGACGACCTGCTTGTCCAGCGCGTCCAGGAACTGCAGCTCGTCCTCCGAGCGCGGGAACCGCGCGACCGCAGGCTCCGCCACCTGGGTGCGGGTGCAGCCGGTGGCCAACACGGCCAGCGCTGCCGTCGCGACCACGGCCGCCACCGCGGCGACCGGAAGGGCCCGCCTGGCGGTCATGCGCTCAGAACGCATAGGTCATCCCCACGTAGAAGAACTGGCGCGGCTCGTCCTCGACGTCGCTGAAGAGCGGCGAATTCGGGACGAAGATGCCGTAGCGCGCACTCATGTTGAGGTCGCTCCAGATGCGCCAGTCGACGTTGAAGTCGAATTCGCTGCCCACCAGGCTCGAGCCGCCCAGGTCGATCGGCACCGAGATCGGCGCCTGGTTGTCCATCCGGACGTACAGGAAGGCGTTGACGCTGACGCGCGTGTCGCCGAAGAACTCGTTGCCCTTGAACGGGCTGGCGCTCCAGCCGATCGACGGCGTGCACATGTTGGACGCCTCGGGCGCGAAGACCAGGCCCGTGTTGACGTAGCCCAGGGCGTTGAAGGACGTGTCGGTGCGGCCGGGCTCGATGCCGCCGTACGTGTTGCCGGAGTCCAGCCGGTACCGCGACCCCGACCCCACCAGGCACTGGAAGTCGATGCGGCTGTCGGCCGCGTCGCGCGCCAGCCAGGTCATGCCCACCAGGCCTGCCTGCGCCAGGATGTTGGTCCACTCCTGCGGACGCGCCAATTGGTCGGGCGGCAGGTTGGGGTCGTGCTTGATCGGGTCGGTGAGCGTCATGCCCGTCTCGAGCGCGAACTCGACGCGGTACAGCAGGTCCGGCCCCAGGGTGCCGTTGCAACCCAGGCCGATGTACTGGCTCTCGTAGTTGAAGCGCGTGGGCGCCTGGAACGCGGGGGGCACGCCGGGCGGCAGGTCGGCCCGCTGCCCGGCGTTCTGGTCGAACTGCGCCAGGTAGTAGGCGAACGGGGTCGCCGCCCCCACGCGCATCTCGGCCTTGCCGCCCACGAAGAGCCGCGCCGTGTCCGTGTCGTAGCCCGGGCGCGAGGTGTCCCAGTCGACGACGTCGCCGCCGGCCGTGAGCCCGCAGAGCGCCTGCAGGCCCAGGTCGCCGAAATTGCCGTCGATGGTCGACGCGTACATGTACTGCGACAGCGCCAGGCCGTTGGCCCACATCACGAACTGCCGGCCGACGCGCGCCCGCAGTTCCCACGGGCGGCTGGTGCCGTCCTGCGACGCCAGCCAGTTGCCCAGGTCGATCTCGGCCCAGTAGAGCTCGCCGATCGGGTCCTGCCAGCCAGCGCCGCTGGGCGCGAAGTCGCCGATCGTGTTCCACGCGTTGTATTCGAAGCGCAGGCGCCCGAAGAAGCGCAGGTAGCCATCCAGCTCGACGCGACCGTAGAGGCGCAGGTCGAACTGGTTCTGCTGCTGCGGACGGCTGCGGGAGTCGTCGATCGAGCTGAACCCGTAGCGGAAGTACCCGCCGTAGTCGAACAGCACGCGCTCGGCGATGGGCGTCTCGCTGAAGTACCGCCTGCGGAACTCCGCGTCCTGGACGTTCAGGAGCGTCTGCAGTTCCTGGGCCGGGTCCGACGCGGGGCGCAGCGAATTGGCCAGCTGCTGCGGGGTCTGCGCGACGGCCGTGGATGCCACGCTCGCGGCGACCGCGACGGCGATCGCCGCGGACGGGATCGCAGCCGTGCGTGGCGCCGTCCGGGCCATGGACATGCACGCAAGGTACCGGGCAGCGCCGCGTGGTGCGGCGTGGGTGGTACCTTCCCGCCATGGAGATCGTGGTCATCGGAACCGGCGACGCGTTCAGCACCGGCCGGGCGGGAAGCTCGGCCGTCGTGCTCGCGCCCGGCGGCCACGTGCTGATCGATGCGCCGGACGGCCTGTTCCGCGCGCTGGCCGAGGCGTCGCTGCGCTCGGGCGTCCGGATCGATCCGGAGACGATCGACGACATCCTGCTGACGCACCTGCACGCCGACCACGCGAATGGCCTGGAGATGTTCGGATTCCGCCGCTGGGTCGACCGCCGGAACGGCCGCGGCTGCCTTCCGCGCCTGCACACGCCCGCGGGCGTGGCCGCACGGCTGTGGGAACGGCTGGCGCCCTCGATGGACCAGGGCGGCAGCGCCACGCTCGCCGACTACTTCGACGTGCGGATCCTGCCGGAGGGCGCGGCCTGCGACGTCGCAGGTCTCTCGGTGCGCCAGCGCGGCACGCAGCACTCGATCCCCTGCTGCGGGTTCCTGCTCTCGGCCGGCGGCCGCACGCTGGGCTGGAGCGGCGACACGGTCTTCGACCCCGAGCACATCGCGTGGCTGGGCGCCGCGGACCTCATCGTCCACGAGACCAGCGAGTCGGCCATCCACACGCCGATCGCCGAACTGAACGCGCTGCCCGCCGAGGTGCGCCGGAAGATGCGACTGGTGCACATGGCCGACGACTTCGACCCGGCGTGCACGGACATCAAGCCGCTCGCGGCGGGCGAGCGGGTCGCGGTCTGAACGCCCCGGCCCGCGGCGCGGGCACGGCTCGGCGGCTCAGCGGACTCAGCGCTTGTTGGCCGGGACGTACCCCACGCCGTGCGGACCGACGTACGACGCACCCGGGCGGATCAGGCGGTTGCCGTCCAGCTGCTCCATGCAGTGGCCGGTCCAGCCGCTGATGCGGCTCATGGCGAAGATCGTCGTGAAGAGGTCCAGGTCGATGCCGATCGAGTGGTACGTGGTCGCGCTGTAGAAGTCGACGTTGGGATAGATCCCCTTCGCCGCGACCTCGGCGCGCATCAGGTCCTCGATCTTCGTCGACATCTCGTACAGGCGCTCGTTGCCCGTGTCGGTGGCGATCTGCTTCGCGAACGTCTTCAGGTAGCCCGCGCGCGGGTCCAGCGCCTTGTAGACGCGGTGGCCGAAGCCCATGACCAGCTCCTTGCGGGCCAGCTTGGCGCGGATGTACGGCTCGATGTTCTCCATCGTGCCGATCTCGTTCAGCATGTGCATCACTTCCTCGTTGGCGCCGCCGTGCAGCGGGCCCTTGAGGGTGCCGATCGCGGTCGTGATCGCGCTGTACATGTCGCTGAGCGTCGCAATGGTCACGCGCGCGGCGAAGGTGCTGGCGTTCAGGCCGTGGTCGGCGTGCAGGATCAGGCACACGTCCAGCGCCTTGGCGACGGCGGCCGTGGGGACGGCGCCGTTCAGCATCCACAGGAAGTTGGCGGCCAGGCCGACCGTCGGGTCGGGCTTGACCATCGGCTTGCCCTTGCGGTGCCGGTCGAAGTTGGCGATGATCGTCGGCGTCTTCGCCAGCAGCTTGATCGACTTGGCGCGGTTCGCCTCGGGCGTGTTGGTGTCGGCGTCCTTGTCGAACATGCCCAGCGCCGAGACCAGCGTGCGCAGCATGTGCATCGGGTGCGCGGTGCGCGGCGTCTCGCGCAGCATCTGCCACACCTCGGCGGGCAGGTCGTACTCGGCGCGGATGTCCTGCTCCAGCGCGGCCAGCTCGACGGAGGTGGGCAGGCGGCGGTTCCAGAGGAGGAAGACCGTCTCCTCGAAGGTGGAGTTGCGCGCCAGCGAGTCGATGTCGATGCCGACGTACTCCAGCACTCCCTTGCCGCCGTCGATGAACGACATCTGCGTCTCGGCGGCGATGGTGTTGGCGAGGCCCTTGTCGAAGGTGGGAGCGGCGGCGGGAGCGGCGGTCATGGCTGGTTCCTTTGGGGTCCCCCAACGGGGGGAAGCACCGTAGTCTAGCCATCCATGATCCCCCTCGGCACCGACCAGCAGGCCCGGAGGACCCCGGTGGCCACCATTGGGATCGTCGCGCTGACCGTGGCGGCCTTCCTGGTCGAGGTGACGGTCCTGCGCCGGGCCGACGAGGCCACGGCGGCCCGGTTCGAGGCGGCCCTGGCGCTGTCGCGGGCGCACTTTTCGTGGTGGCAGCCGGTCACCTACCAGTTCCTGCACGACCCGGGTTCGCTCTGGCACCTGCTGGGCAACATGCTCTTCCTGTGGGTGTTCGGGGCCCCGGTCGAAGGCCGGCTGGGGCGTCTGGGGTTCCTGGCCTTCTACCTGTCGGGCGGCGCCGTGGCGGGCCTGGCCCACCTGGCGCTGAATGGCGCGCCGGTGATCGGCGCCAGCGGCGCGGTGTCGGCGGTGACGGGGGCGTTCATCGTCCTGTGCCCACGGGCGCGGGTGGCCATGCTGCTGTGGTTCTCGATCATCCCGGTGCCGGCGCTGCTGGTGGTGGCGCTGTACTTCGTGCTGGACCTCTTCGGCGCGCTGGGGGCGCGCGGCGGGGTGGCGCACCTGGCGCACTTGGGCGGCACGCTCTACGGCGTGTCGGTGACGGCCGTGCTGCTGGCCACGGGACTGGTCAAGCGCACCGACCTGGACATGGTCTTCCTGATCAAGCAGTGGCGGCGGCGCGCCGAGATGCGCGACGCGCTGCGCGGCACGCGGACGGGCGCACCGTGGGAATCGGCCGGTGCCGGCGGCGACACGCGCATCGCGGCGCTGCCGGTCGGCGCGGGCGCGGCTTCGGCACCCACGCCGCAGGCCGAGGCCCTGGCCGCGCGGCGCGTGGCGAAGCGCCTGGCCGACGAGGCCGGCGCGGCGTTCCACCGAGGCGACTTCGCGGCCGCGCTCGAGGGCTTCCGCGGCGCGCTGGCCAAGGCGCCGGACGCACCCGACGCGGACCAGACGCGCCTGATGGTGGCACTGATCCTGGCGCGCAAGCTGCCCGATGCGGCCGCCGCGCGCGCCGCGCTGGCCACCGTCGGCACCGCCCTGCCCGCCCACCTGGAGCCGCTGCGCACCACGCTGCGCCAGGAACTGGGCGCGTGAGCGCGCCCGTCGTCAAGATCTGCGGCGTCACGCTGCCCGAGCACGCGCAGGCCGCTGCCGATGCCGGTGCCGCGATGGTCGGGCTGGTCTTCGTGCCGGGTTCGCCGCGCGCCATCGACCGCGCGGCGGCCGAGCGGATCCTGGAGGCGCTGCCCGCGCACGTCGAGCCGGTGGCGCTGCTTGCAGACGCCGACGAGCGCCACCCGGTGCTGGCGTGGTGGCGGGGCCGCGTGCAGTTGCACGGCAACGAGGACGAGGCGGCGTGCGCGCGCGTCGCGGCGGCCGGCTTCTGCGTGATGAAGGGCTTCGCCTACTCCCCCGCCGAGGCCGCGCGCTGGGACGCGTGCGCGGCGGTGGACACGCTGGTGGTGGACGGCCCGCGCGGGGGCGGCGGCGTGGCGTTCGACCACGCTGCGCTGGCCGCGCAGATGCCGGCGCTGCGCACGCGCGTGCTGCTGGCGGGAGGCCTGTCGCCGGCCACCGTGCGCGCGGCGATCGACCGCGTGCACCCGTGGGGCGTGGACGTCTCGAGCGGCGTGGAGCGCACGCGCGGCGTGAAGGACGCGGACCTGATCCGCGCGTTCTGCGCGGCCGCGGGCGTCACGACGCCGCGCGGACCACGCCACGGGACGTGATCCAGTCGGTGACCTGCTGCCGCCGCGCGGGCCAGTTCTTGCTGAAGCGCTCGCCCAGGAAGTGCTCG
>JBIKJV010000417.1:0-5152 GCA_044360755.1 Phycisphaerales bacterium | reverse complement strand
CAAAAACTACGTTGTTGAATGATACTGTAATTGTTGTTGTTACTGGCTTGTTCTCGTTAGCAGTTCCCTGCTTTACGTAAAGAACTCCACCAGTACCTGTTTTAGCGGCAAATGATGCCTGAACTGATGGTGATGCGTCCCAAGCAACAATTGCGCCATTGCTTGCATTTGCTTGCAATACGCCGTTTGTTGACATTGTTTGTGCCCATCCATCTCGTGCCAAAACATTTACGTAGGCTGTTCCATCATTTACTACAGTTGTTGAACCAGCAACATCTGCAGAAGATGTTAATGTTCCCTGTGTAGATGAATCCTGAACACGACCTAGTGAGTCTGATACAGATAAAATGTCTGTCTTTGCAGTTGTTCCTGCATAAATTGTTTTAATATCAATTACAGAAACGGCTGATCCAACCTTTTTCTTTTGTGTAATTGTAATTGTTCCTGCTCCAGTAACGTTAACCAATACTGGTGAAGGAAGATTTACCGCAGTTGATGTTGCTGCTGTAAATGTAAATGTCTTACCAAGATTGGTAAGTGCTAGTGTTGCTGCATTGCTTCCTGCTGCTGTAAAAGCACCAAAGATAGCTGGTCCAGCAATTTCTAGCGAAACGTTATCATCTGCTGTTGAAGCAAGGGTGTCTGAAGTTGTTAATGCAATAGTTGAATTAACACCAGCTTCTGCCTTGTCAGCATCAGAAGATAAAACGGTTACGCCACGAGCACCATTAGCTAGTGTAGAGGATAGTTCGTATCCACCACTTACTGCTGCAGAGGCCTGCGGAATTGCAACCAAAAACGTGCTCGATACGGCTGCAGCCATAATTAGAGCAATTTTTTTAAATGAACTCATTTATTTTTTCTCCTTTTTCTTTCTGTCTCTTAATGAGCACAGAAACCTATTTTGTATATATATCTCGCCATTGTGAAGGAGAATGGTTCTCCTCAACGGCTTCTTTCATTTCTTTATCGTCATATAATCTAACAACATGAATACATTCATCTTCTAAATCATATTCCGCCTCTGATAAAGGTAGTCCATCGTGTGTATTACAAACTGGTGGTCCGCACCAGCCCTTTTTAATACCAAACGACATCCATTCATCAAAATCTATATCCATTGCTTAAGCCTTTCAATCAGCTTATGCCTTGGCATTGCGCCAGTCACTCTATCTACTACTGCACCATTTTCAATAACTAATATTGTTGGTATTCCAGTAACATTAAATCCTTCTGAAGATTTTGGGTTTTCATCTGAATTAATCTTAAATAAATTTAAAGATTTTTCTTCTTTAATTTCAGATACAATCGGAGAAAACCTCTTACAGGGTCCGCACCACTCTGCCCAAAAATAAAGGAATAAACGGCTATTGCTATCCATCGCTTCCTGAAGAGTGTCATCAGTTAGTATCATTTAGCCACCTTATGTGCTGGCCAATAGTAACTGCATGACTCGCAACAAGTATACCCTAGTTCACGATAGTCCGCAAACTCTTGATAGAACCAGTAGTGTTCTGGATCTTTTTCAAACAATCTTCCCTTATGTGTGTAATGAAGTTTTTCCTTACCAAGCCACCAGGGTTTTTCTGTGTCTATTCCCAGGAAATTATCTTCATACACACGATCAAATTCTTCCGAAGTATTATCTTTGTATCCTCTTAAAAAAACTTCTTTTAGAATAGCTTCGTTGTACAAAAATAGCCAGTCTTCGTGACCCTTCCACATTTTAACTGCTGGATGATTTGACCATGCCCCACTACTATAAAGTCCTGCTAGAGACTTTAATATTTGTAAATTTTCTATACGCTGTTTCATTAAACGTTTACGATCTAAGTTCTTTGCTGTTTCGGCAAAGTCCGCCTCTGGTAAAAATGTTTGCATGATACCTATTCTACTAAATAATAGCTGGCTAGTCAACACTAGCCAGCCTCTTTATTTATCTTTTAATTCTTCTGCTGCTGCATTAAATTTATCCATAAACCTTTGGATAATAAATAATGTTGTTTCTTTTGAATTTAATCCAATAGCCTTCGAAGACTCTTCGTTCTGCTCTTCTGCGGGAATTGCATTCCAAAGCTTTTGATATAATTCAACAGAAATGTCTTCTATTATTCCCTCTAGTACTGTAACTTGTTTATTAGTCATTTAGTGCCTTTACTACATCAATAAATTTTCCACTATATGCTTGATTAAAGGTTTTAATGGGGGTAGATGTTCTAGAAATTAGATCATATACCTGAGAATATGTTAATTGTGGTTTAGCAGATTTAATTGTAGCCCAATTTGTTGCAGCAATTACTGTTGATGCAGATGTACCAACAATATTTTTAATAACATTATTAGGTCCAATAGCAGATATTGCCATTCCTGGTGCAAAAAAATCTATGGATTTTGAGTCTAGATTAGAAATTGAAGCCATCTCATGGTACATTGGAGCTGTTTTTGTACCCATATATGTAATAGATGCTCCTACAGATATAGAAGATTGAATACATGCTGGCCATGCAATTCTTTTATAATCTCTATCGTTTCCAGCTGGAAAAAATGATGGTACTCCTAAAGAAACAAGTTTACCAATTCTATTTTCTGTTTCTGGAAATTTTGGACAATAATCTGTTTCTGGTCCACTCATGTAAAATGGTAGTGTGGGTCTAGTAACATTGTATGCACTTTGTGACATAGATACTGCCTGAATATTAAATTTGCTTTGATTATCAATTACCCAATCTAAAGCCATATTTACTGTTTTATCTGTTCTAGGTTTTGGAACACCAACTCTTGGATTAATCCCAGCAATTCTAATAAATACTATTTTTACCGTCATGTTTTCTTTTACTGCTAATGAAGCCATTTGAGTTCCATGGTCAAGCCCGTGTTTTGAAATAATCCCAGACGGAAGAACTGCTGATCCTGGACCTTCCATAATTGGTTTACCGTTAGGACAGCTTTCAAATTCAACAATGCATACTTCATAAGAAATTCTATCTTTAAACAAGGACAGTGAGGTGTCCAGTGCTGTATCAATAATAGCAATTGTTGGTAGTTGTTTAGTTGTTGGTTCCGCAGCTTTTGCGGAAAGAGGCAACGTGATTAGTGTGGCTACTAGAGCCATTATTAGTTTTTTGTTCATACCCTAAATTTTACTAAATTAGGTCGGTTCTGTCAATAGTTATTCTAAACCTTTGAGTCTTCTTTTATACCATTTACCAGCGTCTAATTCTGGCTGGGCGAGGCCGTTCTGCTCCATAATAGCAGAGAGCATATGATTTAATAGTTCAACTTCAAATTCAAGTCTAAGCAACTGCATCTCAAGCAGTCTAAGTCGTTCATTTTTTCTCATTAGAATCCGTCTTCTGGTGTTGGAGCGGTAGCAAGACTACCGCAACTAGCACATTCCATATCTAAAAAATACTGTGCTATTTCAAATCTATCAAAGATTACTTTAACGTTCCAGATATTACATCCGCATGGACATACATGTGTTGGTGTACCACGCAAGTCCATAGCTTTTGTATAATCTTCTGGTCTCAAATCATTGATATCCATAGTTTAATTATACTCTAAACCTCTATAATTGTAAAGGGTCCTCTTACTGCCATATTAAATTTAGCTGCCGCCTCAAGAGCCATTCTTACACGCTTGCGTGGAGTCTTAATTAATCCAGTAGAGTATAGTGATCCAAGGGCTAGCTGTTGTCCGCTTCCTTCTGCCATATAGGGAACATCTGCTTCTCCAATATGATAGTCTGTGTCCATTACAAATATTCTTCCAGAACCTTGAACGGTAATGATAAATACTCCGCCTTCATCGCCATCTTCTGGTGCGCTTGATCCAAACTTTCCATATCCGTGTTCTTGAAATGCCTCTTTAACAGATTCAACAAACTTAGTACGCATAAACTTATCTAAATTTTTATATCCTGCTGTTGGTTTATATATTGGTGGGGTCCAGTTGTATTGTAATATCTGACCCATTCTAAAACTGTCGACAAACCCTATTCCAAATTGCCCAACTTTAAAAACTTTTGGATCATGTCTTTGAAAAATTAAACCAGATTTATCATCAGATGCTGATGCGTCTCCGCCAAACAACACCTTATTTTCGTGGACTAGGGCAACAATACATGTCATAACCCCAGTATACTATTTTTAATATTCTTAGTCCAGCCTATTTAAATCATCTATTTTGTGGTCTATAAATGTTAGTTTAATTAGAGTTTCCTCTAATTCTGATTTTACTGAAATTAATTCTTGTATGGCCCCATAATATTTATCTTTCCATTCAGTCAGATCTCGCTCAAGTTTATAAAGGGCAATCTTTAGGTCTTTGAGTTCTATTTTTAATTGATCCTGCTCACGCTCTTTTTGTCTTATTTTTTCTCTTTTAGACTCTCTAATTCCTACCAGTATAGATGTGCCCATTCCACCCAGCATAGCAGCTGAAATGGACATAATTATTGTTATTGGATCTATGTTCATATAATCCAATTATACCAGTTTAGTTATACTAATAATTCAGCAGCAGTAATTTCTTGTCCTAGATATTTCTTTTTAATAATAAATTCTTTTACTGAGTCAGAGCCGTTTTGTCGACCAGAAAGTATTAAAACCCACCTTGGCTCTAGTTTTGAAGATATGCAAGATTCGCACATCAATAAATTAATTGGTAGCAGTGATGACTTTCTTACATTTAACTTATTTTTGCTTTTATTGCATGAGTAGCAAAGTATCTTTTCCATTTAGTTTTCTTCCTCTACGTGCAAGAATGTGATCTCGTCCATTATCATAAATTCCTCATTTTCTAATAGATCTTCATATTCTATTCCGTCTATTGTGTATTTAACAGCTGAGGCAAAAGCGCCAAGCGTGTCAACTGTGCCATAAATTTCTTTTTCGATTACATAAACAATATGAATTGTATCATAGTATTCCACGGCTAGGTTGTCCTTCCAGTTCACATCTTACCCCATAGGACTCTATGAGCTTTTTGATCTTAGATACGTAGTCAATAACCATCTCTTTTTTAGTTCCATCATACATAACGAAGTTGTCTTCGTATAGTCTTATGGCTAAAAAGTCTGGGTATTGAACAATATCCATCATCAAATCTGTGACTGGCCTCTTTATTTCTCTAACTTTTTGGGCCATTTCTT
>JBIKJV010000173.1:0-5155 GCA_044360755.1 Phycisphaerales bacterium | reverse complement strand
CGACCCTCCTCCGCACCCCGTTCCACCCCTGGAGCGCCGAGCGCGGCGCCCGCTTCGTCGACTTCGCCGGCTGGGAGATGCCCATGTCGTACGGGTCGATCATCGACGAGCACCACGCGTGCCGCACCGGCGCGGCGTTCTTCGACGTCAGCCACATGGGCCGCCTGCGCTTCACCGGCCGCCACGCCCGCAAGTTCCTGGACCGCGTCTGCACGCGCCAGATCATGGGCATGGAGCGCGGCATGGTGCGCTACAGCCTGGTGTGCAACGAGCGCGGCGGCGTGCGTGACGACGTGCTCGTCTACTGCTACGACGAGGACGACTACATGATGGTCGTCAACGCCTCGAACCGCCTGAAGATCCTGGACTGGTTCGGCGCCATCAAGGCCAAGGAGAACATGACGTTCTCGATGGAGGACGTCACCGAATCCACCGCGATGGCCGCGATCCAGGGCCCCAAGGTCATCGAGATGGTCGGCGCCATGAGCCGCGAGATCCCCACGCTGAAGCGCTACCGCTTCGCCGAGAAGAGCCTGATGGTGGCCAAGCTGACGGTCAGCCGCACGGGCTACACCGGCGAGGACGGCGTCGAGCTGGTGATGGGCTCCACCGTCGCCAAGTTCGTGCTGCCGATGCTGCTGCGCGAGAAGGACGGCGTGGCCGCGGCGGTGCGTCCGTGCGGCCTGGGTTCGCGCGATTCGCTGCGCACCGAGGCCTCGATGCCGCTCTACGGCCACGAGATCACCGAGGAGATCGACCCGATCAGCGCGGGCCTCTCGTTCGCGGTGAAGCTGGACAAGGGCTCTTCCGACACGCGCGAGGGCCGCTTCATCGGCCAGGACGCGCTGGAGGCGATCGCCAAGGCCGGCCCGAAGCACAAGCTGGTCGGCTTCGAGGTGGAAGGCCGCCGTGCGGCGCGCCAGGGGATGGGCATCCACCGCGGCGGCGAGCACGTGGGCCACGTCACCAGCGGCTGCCTGAGCCCCACGCTCGACAAGGTGATCGCGATGGGCTACGTGCCTGCCGAACTCTCGGCCGAGGGCACGGAGTTTGAGATCGACCTGGGCAAGAGCCGCACGGCCGCGAAGATCGTCAAGATGCCGTTCTACAACCCCGTGCGCGGCAAGTGAACCAACGGAAAGCGGGTTCGGGAGGTCCCGAACCCGCTTTGGTTTTTGCCGTTCGCGTTCACTCGCCGGGCGAGGCCTTGCGGCGCCGGCCCGGCCGGCGGCGTTCGCCGTCCTGCGAGGGCTGGTTCTCGCGGAAGAACCGCGTCGGCCGGTCGTCGGTCAGCTGCTGCTGCAGCTTCTTGAGCGCCTCGACCTCGATCTGTCGGACGCGCTCGCGGGTCAGGCCGACCTCGGCGCCGATCTGCTTCAGCGTCAGGGGTTCCTTGCCCTCCAGGCCGAAGCGCAGGCGCAGCACGCGCGCGTCGCGCTCGTCGATCGAGTCCAGCAGCTTCAGGATCACCGAGAAGTCCTCGCGGCGCTCGACGTCGTGCTCCGGGGCCTCGTGCCGCGTGTCCTCGAAGAGGTCGCCGAAGTCCACGCCCTCGCCGTCCTCCTTCGCGGGGGCCTGGCTGGGCGCGTGGTACGCCTTGACGGCGCGCTTCACGATCAGCAGCTTCTTGAGCGGGAGCTTCATCTCCTTCGCCAGCTCCTGCATCGAGGGCTGGCGTCCGAGCTCCTCCTCGAGCTTCCGCGTCGTCTGCTTCCAGCGCGCGATCAGCTCGACCATGTAGGCCGGGATGTGGATGGGCTGCACCGCGTTGATCAGCGTGCGCTTGATGGCCTGCTTGATCCACCAGCTGGCGTAGGTGCTGAAGCGGGCGCCCTGGGCGGGGTCGAAGCCCTCGACGGCCTTGATGAGGCCGATGTTGCCTTCCTCGATCAGGTCCGAGAGCGGCAGGCCGCGGTGGGAGTAGTTCTTCGAGATCGAGATGACCAGGCGCAGGTTGGCCTTGATCATGCGCTCCTTGGAGGCCTGGCACTCATCGTTGATGATGCGCCACCCAAGGTCCTTCTCCTCCTGTGGAGTGAGAAGCCTCTCCTCGTTGATCTCACGCAGGTAGAGCTGGATCTCGCTCTGGACTCCGGGTCGCGCCATACCACCTCGCGATCGAGCGAACCATGCGACGCGCCACACGCGCGTCCGGGGCTGCTCATGCTACGCATGGATTCGGCAAACGCAATCCCCGCGTTTGGCGTAGGGGTTCCCGGATCGCATTCTTTCCATGAGGACCCCATGAACCACCCGGACCAGCCCGACCAGCCTGACCTCCCGGACGACCAGCCCGGCGGCGGTGCCGGCGGCCCGCCCGAGGGCGAGGCCGGCGCGGACCCCTCGCCGGAGGCTGCTGGAGGGGGTTCCGGCGGCGGCACCCCCGTGGATGACCCGGGTTTGGACGCCACCGAGGCCGCGGACCTCTCCCCGATCCTGCAGGGGTGGGAGTTCGAGCCCGGGCGGACCAACGTCCGCTTCGTCCGGACCTTGGCCGGCGACCGGGCGATCCAGATCCGACTGGAGCTGGGGATCCTGCAGCTGGCCTATCAGGGCCGGCCGGACGGGGAACGCCCGCACGGCGAGGACTCGCTCCTGGACTGGCAGCTGAAGCGCCTGCAGGCGCACATCGCCGCCAACGGGTCACCGGAGGGCTTCCGCATCTCGGGCCGCGACTGCGACGCGCTGCGCGACGAGGGCATCCAGTACTACCACCGCTACGTGGCGCTCTTCGCGCTGGACGATTACGAGGGCGTGGTGCGCGACACCCGCCGCAACCTGCGTCTGTTCGACCTTTGCCGCGACTTCGGCGCCAGCCAGGCGGACCGCACGGTGCTGGAGCAGCACCGGCCCTTCGTCACGATGATGCGCGCGCGCGCCGAGGCTGCGCTGGCGCTGCGTGTGCAGAGCGCGCCCGCGGCGCTGGCGGCGGTCGACCGCGCGCTGGCCGAACTGCGCGAGCACTTCGAGGAGTCGGGCTCGGCGAACGGCTTCGACCAGTCGAACGAGGTCATGCTCTTGCGCGGCATGCGCGACGCGCTGGTGCCGCGGCTGCCGGTCAGCCAGCGATCGGAGCTTGAAGGCCGCCTGCGCGCAGCGATCGAGGCGGAGAACTACGAGCTGGCCGCGATCCTGCGGGACGAGCTGAAGCAGATGGAGTGAGGTGGTGGTGGCAGCTGGGCGTGCGCGGCGTCAGCGCGAGGCCGCCTCGTGCCGCGCCGCCAGGTCCAGGAACACGGGCAGGAGTTCCGGCCCGCCCAGCGCGGGGTCGATCGCCTTGAGCCGCGCCACCTTGGGCGCGATCACGTCGACGTTCCGGTTCACCCGGTCCAGGATCTGCAGTCTGCGCAGCTCGGCCAGCCACCACGTGGGGCCGCGCGCGG
Organism: Phycisphaerales bacterium; assembly: GCA_044360755.1. Classification (GTDB taxonomy): domain Bacteria; phylum Planctomycetota; class Phycisphaerae; order Phycisphaerales; family SM1A02; genus UBA966. Next base: position 1,772 of record JBIKJV010000173.1, on the reverse strand, counting down.
GCGCTGCGGCGGCGATGCGCGTCCAGAGCGGCATGGCCTCGGCCAGGTTGGACTCGCCTCCGGCCAGCCAGAGCGCCTCGGCCAGCGCGGTCAGTGCGTCCAGGCGATCGCCGCGCGTGGTCGCGACGCGCCGCGCGGTGGCCAGCGCGGCGTCGGGCAGGCCGCCCACCAGGAGCGCGCGCACCGTGATCTCGTCGCGCGCGGGGTCGGGGCCCGCGGTGCGCTGCACGAAGTCCGCCAGGCGCAGCGCGCGGTCGCGCACGCCTGGGTCGGGCGGCGTCACGGCCAGTGCGGCCACGTCCGCGGGCAGCAGGCGGCGCAGGACGCGCGCGGCGGCGTCGGCCGTGGCCGCCGCGTCGGCATCGATCGCGGCGCGGACCGCGGCGTCACCCTCGATCGCGCGGCCCAACTGGGCGAGCGCGGCGATGCGCTCCTCGAGCATCCGCTGGCGCAGGGCGGTGGACAGTGCGGGGTCCTTCGCGGCGGCTTCGGCGCGCGCCAGGATGGCCAGCGCGTCGTCGGGCCGCAGCATCTCGTTGGCGGCCTCGGCGCCCGCGATCGCCAGGTCGGCGCGCAGGGCGGCGTCCGTCACGCGGTTGCGGTCGGCACGGTCCATCGCGTCGCGCGCGCGGGCCAGGCGGCGCGGGGCGGCTTCGCGCTCGGGCTCCGGCGAATCGGGCGAAAGGGCCAGCGCGGCCAGTTCGACGCGCCACGCCGCGTGGTCGGGGTGGTCGGGGAAGCGCGCGGTGGCGGTGCCCAGGACGCGCGCCAGCAGCGCAGCGTCGCCGGTGCCGCGCGCGGCGGCCACGGCGGCGTCGATCGCGTGGCGCGAGGCGGGGTCGCCGGCGTTCGCTTCGGCGAAGGCCAGCAGGCTGCGCGCGCCGTCGGCGGGGCGCCCCAGCAGCAGTTCCGCGCGGCCCAGTTCCAGCTGCGACAGCGCGCGGATGCCGGGGTCCAGCGTGGGCGCGGCGATCGCGGCGCGGAGCGCTTCGGCGGCCTGCGCGCGGCCCGCGGTCGCGCCGGCGTCGGCCAGCCGCGCCAGTGCGACGGCCACCGTGACCACGGGGTCGTCGGCATCGCCCGTGCGCAAGTCGTCGGCGTGCAGCGCGATGCGTGCCAGCGCCGCGCGGCGCAGCGCGGATCGCCGGGCCTCGGGCGCCGCGGCCACCGCGTCCATCCAGCCGCGCCACGCGGGCGTGGCGGCCGTCGCGCCGCCGGTGGCGTCGCCCGCGGCCTGGCGCGCCAGGCGGAACTCGGCGTCGCCCAGCGCCAGCAGCGATGCGTCGCCCAGTCCGGCGCCGTGGCGATCGCGCAGGAGCGCCAGCGCGCGCCGCCGGCCCGCGGCGGATGGCGACGCGCACTCGGCCATCGCGATCACCGCCAGGACGCGCGACCCCTCCTCGGCGCCGCGCGCCGCGATCGGTGCCAGCACCGAATCCGCTTCCTCGGCGCGTCCCAGCCGCGCGCAGGCCATGCCGTAGGCCAGGTCGGCCAGCGCGCGCGAGCCGCCTTCGAGCTGCCCGCGCAGCGTGCCCAGGCGCATCGCGGCCGATTCCAGGATCGCGGGCGCGTCGGCCGCGGGAAGCGCCTCGCACCACGCGGCCAGCACGGCCGCGGCGCCGCGCAGCAGCGGGATGCGGCGTGCGAGCTCCGTCGCGTCCAGGCGCGCCAGCAGTTCCGGCGAGGCCTGTCCCGCGGCGATCGCCGCGCGCGCGGCGCGGTCGGCGCGCTGCGTCCAGGCCAGTGCGTCGCGCAGCAGGGCGGTGGCACGC
>JBIKJV010000172.1:0-5176 GCA_044360755.1 Phycisphaerales bacterium | reverse complement strand
ATGATCGATACCCACTGCCACCTCCTGCACCGCGGCTTGGCTGAGCGCGTCGACGACGTGGTCGCCGAGGCGAGGGCCGCCGGCCTCCGGGGCCTGATCACGATCGGCACCACGAGCGATGACTCGGTGCGCGGCGCGGCGCTGGCGGCCCGGTTCGACGACGTCTGGTGCACGGCGGGCATCCACCCCCTGCATGCGGCCGAGCCGATCGACTGGGACGCCATCCGGCAGGTGGGCACGGACCCACGCTGCGTGGCTTGGGGCGAGCTGGGGCTGGACAACCACTACCCCGAGCCGCCGCGCGACCTGCAGCGGACCGTGCTCGAGGAACAGCTGCGACGCATCGTGGCGTGGCGTGCGGAGGGGCTGGCAAAGCCGATCGTGGTGCATTGCCGACGCGCCGTGGCGGACCTGCTGCCGGTCCTGCGCGCGAGCGGCCTGCCCGCAGACAGGTTCGTGTTCCATTGCTTCACCGAGGGACCGGATGACGCACGGCGCGTGCTTGACTTCGGCGCGTGGATCAGCTTCACCGGCGTCGTGACGTTCAAGGGTGCGCCCGAGGTGGCCGAGGCCGCGCGCCTGGTGCCCGACGACCGAATCATGTGCGAGACCGATGCGCCCTACCTCTCGCCCGAACCGGTGCGCGGCGAACGCCCCTGCCGTCCCGCGTTCGTGATGCACACCGCGCGCTTCCTGGCCGCGCTGCGCGGCAGCGACTTCGCGGCGTTCGAGCGGACGGTGGATGCCAACGCGCGCCGCTTCTTCGGGCTTCCCCCGGGTGCCGGGTGCTAGGCTCCTGACCCACCATGCCGCGCGACCAGGACCAGTTCCAGGAGGACGATTCGCTGCTCCGCGGCGGGCTGATGTCCTTCGGTTCCCACCTGGACGAACTGCGGTCGCGCCTGATGAAGGCGGCGATCGTGCCCGTGGCGCTGATGCTGCTGATCTTCCTGAAGGCGGCGGTGCTGCGCGAGTTCCTGGCGAAGCCGTTGCTGGACGCCCTGGCGGAGACCGGCAACCCGCCGAAGCTGCAGGTGCTGGGCCCCACCGAGTCGCTGATGGTGGACGTGCAGATCTCGCTGTGGGCGGCGATCGTGCTCTCCACGCCGTGGATCCTGTGGCAGGTGTGGAAGTTCGTCTCGCCGGGGCTGTACGCGCACGAGCAGCGGTATGCGCGCCTCCTGCTGCCGCTCTCCGGCATCCTGGTGGTGGCCGGCGAGGTGCTGCTGTGGCTGGCGCTGCCCTACCTGCTCTCGACGCTGGTGCACTACGGCACCAGTGCGCCGAAGACGGTACCCGCCGCGGTGGAGCCCGCGCCCAACGTGTTCCGGCTGCCGGTGGCCGAGGAGCCGCCCGCTTCGGCGGTGCCGGGGCAGGCCTGGATCGACGCGCGCGACGGCCAGGCGTACGTGGCGCTGGACACGCAACGCGCCGATGGCGCGCTGGAGCTGCGGCGCATCACGCTTGACTCGACGGGCACACTGACGCAGGCGTTCCGGCTGCAGGAGTACGTGGGCTTCGTGCTGTTCACGGCAGCGGCGATCGCGATCGCGTTCCAGATGCCCGTGGCGGTGGTGCTGCTGGGGTGGATCGGCGTGCTGGACGTGCGCACGCTGCGCGCCTACCGCAGGCACGCGTTCTTCGCGTGCGCGGTGATCGCGCTGCTGGTGACGCCCACCGTGGACGTGATCTCGCTGTTCATGCTAATGATCCCGCTGTACCTGCTGTACGAGCTGGGGATCCTGCTGCTGGTGATCGCGCCCGCGCAGGCCGTCAGCGAGGGCGGCGTGATGCGGAACGCGCTGGGCGTGCTGATCGGGCGCCCGAAGTACCGGCCCCGGCGCACGGACGGCGACGAGGGTGACGAATGACGCGGCGCGGGGGCGGTGCCGCGCGGCACGCGATCCTGCGCATGGCCGGGCCGCGCGCACTGCGCGCCGGCGTGACCGCGCGTGACGTCGGCCTGATGCTGCGCGCGATGCGCCTGGCGCGCGAGGCCGCGGCGCGGGGCGAGGTGCCGGTCGGTGCGGTGCTGGCGCGCGGGGGCCAGGTGGTGGCCGAGCACGCGAACGACCGCGAGTCGACCGGCGACCCCACCGGCCATGCCGAGCTGGTGGCCCTGCGAGAGGCCGGCAGGCGGCGCGGCGCGTGGCGCATGTCCGACTGCACGCTGGTGGTGACGCTGGAGCCGTGCGCGATGTGCGCGGGCGCGATCGTGAACAGCCGCGTGGGGCGCGTGGTCTACGGTGCGCGCGACCCGAAGGCCGGCGCGTGCGAGAGCCTGTACGCGATCCCTGCGGACACGCGGCTCAATCACCGCCCGCCGATGGTGGGCGGCGTGCTGGCCAAGGCGTGCGGGCGGCAGCTGACGGCGTTCTTCGCGCGCCGGCGTCAGGAGCGCAGCGCTTCGTCGCCCAGGAGTTCGCGCAGCACCACGGTGGCGTAGGCGCCCGCGGGCAGGTCGAACGCGACGCGCACGTGCGTGCCGTGCTCGTCGAAGCCGGCCTCGAGCTCGGGGTTCGTGACGGGGACGCGGAACGGGCGGCGCGCGCCGGTGTGCCAGCGGCTGGGTGCGGCGGCCTGCGCGGGGTCCAGGCCCAACGCGGCGATCGCGGCGGACTCGGCGGCGGCCGTGGCGCCGGCCGACGGGTTGGCGTCGGCGCCGGGCAGCACGCCGGTGGGCGAGATCTCGAAGCGTGCGGCGCGCGCGGCAAGCGCTTCGTCGCCGGTGGCGGCCAGCGCGGCGTCGTCGACTAGGAAGCGCGCGCCGTTGGCGTGCTTCCAGGCGACGTCGCCCTGCGCCAGCGTGGCGAGCGTGCCCGCGGCCAGGCGTTCGTCGAGCAGCCGGTTGAAGACGGCCGACTGCCACGCGTCGGTCCAGAAGGCCAGCATGTCGCGGTGGATGGCGAGCGCCGCGCGGCGGGCGTCGGCGCCGCCGGCCAGCGCGCGCAGGGCCGTGCGCTCGGGCCCGGCACCGTGCGGCCACGCGGCCAGCGCCGCGGCGAAGTCGCCCGCGTCGGCGGCCATGCGCGCGGGGAGTTCGCGTTCGTCGAACGCGCTGCCTCGCGCGCCGAGCAGTTCGCCCAGCAGCATGTCCCAGCGCTCCAGCAGCACGAAGCGCCCCAGCGCGTGGCCGTTGGCGCGTTCGCCGAATCGCTGCGGGCCGAACCAGTCGGGCACGCCATCGGCCACCAGGCGCTGCAGCCCACGCCAGACGGCGGGCGCGCGGAACGGCTCCAGCCCGCGGATGCGGATCGAGAAGCGGTTGCCGCGCAGGTGCCCGCGGCGCAGCTTGTTGACGTGCCATTCGGCCCACAGGACCTGCACGCGGTCGTCGACGATCGCGCGCACCGGCGGGCGCGTGGGCAGGTGCACGCTGACGGTCTGGCTGGTGACGGCCTGGCGGTCCTTGATGCCGGCGTGGCCGATCGCGGACTCGGGTACCTGGAAGTGGCGTGCCAGCAGGCCCACCATCTCCTGGTGCGACACGCCCGTCTTGGCGATGCGCAGGTAGAGGTGCTCACCCTGGCCAACGGGGTCGTAGGCAGGGAGCTCCTCGACCAGGAAGTCCTGGGGCCGCTCCTTGATGCGCCCGCCCAACGGCGGGTCCGCGAGCATGCGCCGCGCGGGAAGCGGCGAAGGCAGCTGCAGGTCCGGCGCGGCGATCACCGGGGGTCCTCGTCGTCCTCGTCGTCGCGCTCGATGTCGGGAGCCGGGCCGGCAGCGGCGTCGGCCTCGGCCGAGGCACGCTCCAGCACGGCGTCGTCGACCAGGATCGGCACGCCGTCGGCCACGCCCAGCGCGATCGCGTCGGAGGGGCGCGAGTCGACCTCGACCTCCTCGCCGTCGCGCTCGATCACCAGCTTGGCGAAGAAGGTGCCGGCGTCCAGGTCATGGATGCGGATCTCCTTCAGGCGGCCGCCCATCGCGCGGATCACGCCCGCCAGCAGGTCGTGCGTCTGCGGCCGGGGCACCTGCGCGCCCTTGATGCGGCGGTCGATCGCGAACGCCTCGGGCAGGCCGATCACGATGGGGAAGGTGCGCGTGCCGCCCGTCTCCGACAGCTCGATGAGCTGCATGTCGGACATCTCCCGGATGAAGATGCGCGAGAGGTGCATGGGGATCAGCATCGGCCGGCTCCTGGGCCCGCGGTGGGCGGACGGCGGAATGCTAGGCGCGGGCGCGGCGGCGCGGCGACGGCCGGGCGCGTCAGGCGCGCTCGGCGTCGCGGAAGAGCTCGCAGAGCTGCTTCGGGTCCTCGGCGCCGTAGACGCGCTCGCGGAACGCCGGGTTGGTCATCAGGCGAGAGATGCGGCCGAGCGCCTGGATGTGCTCGCTGGTGCGCTCCGGCGGCGAGACGAGCAGCACCACCAGGCGAACGGGCTTGCGGTCGATCGAGTCGTACTCGATGGGGGTGGCCAGGCGGCCGACGGCCAGCGTCAGGCCGCGCGCCGCCGAGGTCTTGCCGTGCGGGATGGCCAGTCCCTCGCCGATGCCGGTCGAGCGCTGCTGCTCGCGCTCCCAGACGGCCTTCTTCACGGCGGCGGCGTCGGTCACGCGCCCGCTCGTGGCCATCGCGTCGACGAGCGCATCGATCGCCTCGCGCTTGCTGCCTGCGTTGAGGGGCACCACCGCGCACTGCGGTTCGAGAAGCTCGCTGACGGTCATCGGAACTGGCATGAGGACTCCGGCACCAAAAGGCGAATCGGGGAATGGTACCAGCGTCAGGCGGTGGCAAGGAGGGCCGCGAAGCTGCCGTCGGAATAGGCCGTGGGCGGGTCCCCGGGCATGCCGCGCGGTTCCTGCGCCTCGGACCGGGCCACCGGGATGCCCAGGCGCTTGGAGGCCCATTCGACCTGCCGCTCGTTTTCCATGGACTCGAGGCTGCAGGTGCTGTAGAGCACCGCGGCGCCGGGGGCCAGCAGCAGGCGGTGGTCCTCGACGATGGACTTCTGGAGCCGCACCACCGAGTCCAGCCGCTCGCGGTTGAAGCGGTACTTGGCCTCGGGGCGGCGCGGCAGCACGCCGGTGTTGGAGCACGGGACGTCGAGCGCCAGCAGGTCGACCTTGCCGACGACGCGGCGCAGGCCCTCGGGGGTGGTGACCTTCACGCGCGGGTGGCCCTCGAAGGCGAGCGCCAGCGAACGCAGGCGGTTGCCGTCGACGTCGGTGGCGA
>JBIKJV010000171.1:0-5199 GCA_044360755.1 Phycisphaerales bacterium | reverse complement strand
CATCTGCGCCGGCGTCAGCTTGACCGTGTAGTCGGGGATCACGCCCCAGTCCTCGGAGCCGGGGCGCTTGTGGACCAGGCGCCCCTTCGCCTCGCCAGGCTTGGGCGGCAGCAGGTAGTGCTGCACCGTGAACTTGACGTTCGCCTCGGCGTCGGGGCCCTTGCCGCCGATCTCGTGGACCTCCTGCACGCTGCCCTTGCCAAAGCTGCGCTCGCCCAGGACCACGGCGGCATCGTGCGCCTCGAGCGCCCCCGAGACGATCTCGCTGGCGCTCGCGCTGCCCTCGTTGATCAGCACGACGGTGGGCAGATCGGCCAGCGCCGCGCGCTGACGCGAGGCCGTGAAGGCGTACAGCTCCTGGCCGTTGCGGTCCTCGACGGCGACGATGCGGCCTGACTTGACGAAGGTGTTCACGAAGGCGACCGCGCTCTGCAGCAGGCCACCGGGATTTCCCCGGAGGTCAAGCACCAGCCCGTTCAGCCGATGCTGCGACTTCATGTCGGCGATCGCGCGCGCGAAATCGGCGAAGGTGTCCTCGTTGAAGCCGGTCAGGCGCACGTAGCCGATGCCGTCGGAAGGATTGACGAACCAGTCCCACTGCGGCTCCGAGCGATCGTTGTAGCCGGTCTTGCGCCATCCCTGCACCGAGTACATCTTGATCTTCTCGCGGACCAGCGGCATCTCGATCGCCTTGTCCTCGCCCTCGCGGGTCAGGGTCAGCGTGACCTTGGTGCCGGCCGGGCCGGTGATGGTGTCGACCGCGCGGTCCAGCGGCCAGTCAGCGGTGCTGACGCCGTTCACGGCCGCGATCTTGTCGCCGGGCTTGGCGCCCGCCCGCTTGGCAGGGCTGCCGTCCAGCGGGTTGACGATCATGATCTCGCGGGCCTCGTTGTGCCGGATCAGCACGCCGACGCCGACGAAGTTCCCCTTGATCATCTGGTTGAAGCGGCGCAGGCGGTCCGGCCAGAAGATCTCGGTGTACGGATCCTCGAAGACGTGGTTGAGCGTGGCCATCGCGCCGTTGCCGAACTCGCGGACCACGGCTTCGAACGGAAGCTTCACGGTGGTCTCGTTGGCGGCCTTCAGCGCGGCCATCGCGCGGCCGAACGTGCGAGCGTCGACTTCCCCGGCCTTCGCCGCACCGACGGCCTTCGCCTGCTCGTCGATCACGGCCACGAAGGCGGCCACGGTCGGCTGGTCCGCCAGCGCCGGGAAGTTCTCCGCCAGCGCGGGCGTGGTCACCAGGCGCCGAACCATGCCCAAGCCGCCCTCGATGAGCGGCTTCCAGCCCACGGCGTCGATGTGCTGCGCGGCCACCTGCGAGAGGGCCTCGCCCAGGATGCGCTCGTTGACGCCCTCAAGCGCGTTCTTCCAATCGTCCTTCCCCTTTTCGCTGAACGCCGCGAACGGCGTCTTGCGGTCCTTCGGGTCCAGGCGGTCGTACTGCGCCTTGCGCAGCGCGTACCAGGCGCGCGGGGCGTACTCGAGCACCAGCACCACGCGCGGCGCCACGTCGAGCTCGAGCCGGTCGTCGTACTTGTCGTACTGCGCCTTCAGCGACGTGCCTTCGTGCAGCGTGCGCAGGCGGTTGAGCAGCTCCTCGGCGTACAGCCAGTCGCCGGCCTTCTGGGCGTCTTCGATCGTCTTCTCGGCAAGCGCGACCGCGGACTGCACGTCGGAGCCCTGCAGGTCGACCTTCCAGTCGGACGACAGGTACTTGAGGTACGCGGCGGCGACGAGCGCCTTGGTCGGGTTGCCGGCAGCAACGGCCTCGCCGAGCTCCTTCAGCTTGTCGGCGCGTGCCGTGGCGGCAGCGGCCTTCGACTCGTCCATGTGGCGGCTGCGCTGGGCGACCGCCTCGCGGAGCGCGGCGACGCGGTCCGCGGCCATGCCCTCGGGGACGTTGGCAAGGAGCATGTCCACGGTCCGGCGGTCACCGGTGCGTGCGGCGTTCCAGAGCGCATCGCTCCAGTCGTCGACCGTGGCCGGCATGCCCGACACGGGGACCTTGTTCGTGGCGGCCGACTGCGACGGAGCGGCTGCGCCAGGCTCCTGGGCGCCGGCACGCGCGCCGACGACCATCGTGGCGACGAGGCCGAGGACGGAAAGGAAGCGGGCGCTGGAGGGTCGTGTCATGGCGTTTCTCCGTGTCAGGTTCGGGTCCAGTACGACTTATACTTCGATCCAGTTCGACCGGGGCCACCTGGACCACGAGCGAACCACAGGAGAATCGGCCATTCCCCCGCCCCGCCAGCAACCGAAGCAGCCGAGGAAGGAGCCCCCGCGGCGACCGGACGTGGTCGCGACCGACCTCCGCTGCGGCGCGTGCGGCCACAACGTCCGCGGCGTGCGCAAGGACGCCGCCTGCCCCGAGTGCGGGCACCCGGTCGCCGAGTCGCTCCGCGGCGCCGCCGTCGAGGCTGGCCGGCGCGAGCAAGGCGCCGATGCGGTGCGCACGTTTGGGCGCGGATTCCTGTTCGCCGCCCCGGTCGGAATCGCGGCGGTCGGATGCCTGGGCGGCCCGGTCGCGCTGCTGGCGATCGTCGGGGCGGTCCAGCGGCTGGTGGCCCTGCGCACCGCGGGGCAGTGCCTGCCGAAGCAGGCGTTCCTGGACCTTCCCGAGCGGCACCGCGCGTGGAACGTCGCGATCGCGGAACTCGTGACGGGCGGGCTGTTCCTGTTGATGGTCTCGACCGGCATCGTCGCGGCCCTCCCACCCACGGCGGCGGCATGCGTCGCCGTGGCACTGCAATCGATCTGGTTCGGCACCGTCGGGTTGGGGCTGGTGACCGGGTCGCTGCTGGCCCAGCGCGTGGACGAGCGCTTCGCCACCGGGCTGGAGCGATCGCCGTGGCCGGTGATCGCGACGTTCATCGCCGTGGGGCTGCAGCTCCTGGCCGATGCGGCCACGCCCGTGATCGGGGGATGGGCGCTGATCCCCCGGCTGGCCGCCATCGGCTGCTGGATCTGGGCTGCGGGCCTCACCGCATGGGACGTCTCGGGCACGGGCGAGGAACTGGTCGCGGAGCCGACCGACCGGACGCTGCGCGCGCCGTCGGACGCTCCCGCCCCCGGGGAGCAGGTGCCGGATCCCTCCGTGGTGCGCCCCGCGCGGCTGCGAACACCGGACGACGACGCGCCGATCCCGATCGATTGAGCGGCCCCATGCCGGGTCAGGCGCGGAACGCGTCCTCGGCCAGGTCGATCGCGCGGCCCAGCGCGGCGGCCTTCGTGATCGTCTCCTCGAACTCGGCCGCCGGCTCCGAGTCCAGCACGACGCCCGCGCCCGCCTGCAGGTAGACGGTCCAGGGCCCTTGGGCACCCGATGTGGGGATCACCATCGTGCGCAGCGCCAGCGCGATGTCCATGTCCCCATCCCAGCCGACGGCGCCGATGCCGCCCGAGTACGGGCCGCGGCGCACGGGCTCCAGTTCGTCGATGATCTGGATCGCGCGCACCTTGGGCGCCCCGCTGACGGTGCCGACCGGCAGCGTCGCACGAAGCGCATCCCACGAATCCAGCCCCTCGCGCAGCTCGCCGGTGACCGTCGAGCTGATGTGCATGACGTGGCTGTACCGCTCGACCTCCATGCAGCGGTCGACCTTGACGGTGCCCTGCGCGCAGACGCGGCCCAGGTCGTTGCGGCCCAGGTCGACCAGCATCACGTGCTCGGCGCGTTCCTTCTCGTCGGCCAGCAGCTCGGTCTCGAGCGCGGCGTCCTCGGCGGCATTGCGGCCGCGGCGGCGCGTGCCGGCCAGCGGGCGGTTGGTGACGGTGCGCCCGCGGACGCGGCACAGGATCTCCGGGCTGGAGGCGACCAGGATGCAGCCCTCGGCCTGCAGGTAGATCTGGTACGGGCTGGGGTTCACGACACGCAGCGCCCGGTAGACGTCGAAGGGATCGGCCGCGGTGGAACGCTCCAGGCGCTGGCTGAGCACCACCTGGAACGCGTCGCCGGCGCGGATGTACTCCTGCGCGCGGCGGACGGCGGCCTCGAACCCATCGCGCGTGAACGAGCTGCGCTCGGGCGGCTTCGGGCGCTGCGAGACGTCGAGCGCCACGGTGCCGGGGCGCAGCGCAGGGCCGCCGTTCGTCAGGCGCTCGCAGTAGCGGTCCAGCTGCGCGCGGCCGGCGGCCAGCGCGGCGGGTTCGGAGCCGTGCTCGTCCACCGGGACGGCGACGACGGCATGCACCAGCTTCGCGACGTGGTCGAACGCGGCGGTCTCGCGGTACAGCCCGAAGTGGGCGTCGGGCAGGCCGCGGTCGTCGCGCGGGGCCGCGGTGAAGGGCAGCTTGCCGGGCTCCAGGTAGCGCACCGCGTCGAACGCGCAGTAGCCGACCCAGCCGCCGTGGAAGCACGCGGGCATCGGGTCGATGGCGTGCGGCGCCCACTTCGCGCCGATCGCGCGGATCGACTGCAGCGGGTCGTCGGCGTGCGCAGTGCGGGACGTGCCCGCGCGGCGGTCGTGCACCGTGACGTCGTGTCCGCGCGCCACCACTTCCAGCGCCGGCTGCGCGCCCAGCATCGACCAGCGGCCGACGGTGGATCCGTTCTCGACGCTCTCGAAGAGGAAGCTGGGAGCCGCGCGGTCGTCCGGCGCGACCAGCCGGCGGTAGGCAAGCACGGGCGTCAGCTGGTCGCTGAGCAGCCGGCGCGAGAGGAGCAGGAGCGGCGTCGGCTGCGGCATCGGCGTTCAGCCCGCGCGGCGGGCGCGGGGGCGCGCGGCACGTGCGCCGCCCGCGGCGATGATGCGGGGCGCGGCGTCGGTCTCGCCCGCGAAGCGGCGTGCGGCGCAGGCGGCGATCGCGATCGCGTCGGCGACGTCCGGCGGCTCGGGCAGCGTGCGAAGCGAGAACTGGTGCATCACCGCACGCTGCATCTGCTCCTTGGATGCCTGGCCGCGGCCGGCGACGGCCTTTTTCACCTCGGCGGGCGCAAGCTCGTCGATGGACAGGTCGCGCAGCTGCGCGGCCAGCAGCACCACGCCGCGGCCGTGGCCCATCACGATTGCCGTGCGCACGTGCGCGACGTGCGCGAAGACCTGCTCGACCGCGACGCGCGCGGGACGCAGCTCGTCGAGCAGCGCCCCGAGTTCCTCGTGCAGCTGGCGCAGGCGCGCGGCGACGGGCTCGTCGGCGCGCAGGCGGATGACGCCGGCCTCGACCAGCGTGGGCTCGATGGCGCCGGGCGCCAGGTCC
>JBIKJV010000170.1:0-5204 GCA_044360755.1 Phycisphaerales bacterium | reverse complement strand
TACCAGCCCGGGCGCACGAAGTACGTCGTCGTCATCGGCACGGTGATGAGCGGCCTGGGCAAGGGCATCTTCTCCAGCTCGCTGGCCAAGCTGCTGAAGGACAAGGGCCTCTCCGTCGCCCCCATCAAGATGGAGGGCTACCTGAACATCGACAGCGGCACGCTGAACCCCTACCGCCACGGCGAGGTGTTCGTGCTGGAGGACGGCCTGGAGACCGACATGGACCTGGGCACGTACGAGCGCGTGCTGAACCAGGACCTGGGCCGCCGCAACTTCGTGACCGCCGGCCAGATCTACACCGAGATCCTGGAGCGCGAGCGCCGCGGCGGCTACCTGGGCCGCGACGTGCAGATGATCCCGCACGTGACCGGCGCCGTGAAGATGCGCCTGCGCGAACTGGCCATGACCGGCAACGCGGGCAAGCCCTGCGACGTCGTGTTCGTGGAAGTGGGCGGCACCGCCGGCGACTACGAGAACGGCTTCTACATCGAGGCCCTGCGCGAGCTGGCCTTCGAGGAAGGCCCCGAGAACTGCTGCTTCGTGGCGCTGACCTACATCCTGGAGCCCTCGATCCTGGGCGAGCAGAAGTCGAAGGCCGCCCAGCTGGGCATCAAGCGCCTGATGGAAGCGGGCGTGCAGCCCCACCTCATCGCCTGCCGCGCCAAGAACCCCGTCACCGAGAAGGTGATGCAGAAGATCAGCATGTTCTCGAACGTGCCCGTGAAGCGCATGTTCAGCATGCACGACCGGGCCAGCATCTACACCATCCCCGACGCCATGCGCGACGCGGGCCTGGACCGCGAGATCCTCTCGATGCTCAACCTGCACCAGCGGGTGAACGCCGTGCAGGAAGACCGCGAGCGCGCCAAGTGGAACGCGTTCACCACGCAGCTGGCCGCCGCGCGCACGCACAAGGTGAAGATCGGCGTGCTGGGCAAGTACGCCAGCCTGCGCGACGCGTACGCCTCGATCGACAAGGCGATCGAGCACTGCGCCGTCGCGCTGGGCGCCGAGATCGAGGTCGAGTGGCTGGACACCAGCGACGTCGAGACGCTGGCCCGCGCCAAGGAGCTGGTCAGCCGCTTCGACGGCGTGATCGTGCCCGGCGGCTTCGGCATGCGCGGCGTCGAGGGCAAGATCCGCTGCGTGCAGGCCGCGCGCCTGGAGCGCGTGCCGTTCCTGGGCATCTGCCTGGGCTTCCAGGTGGCGGTCATCGAGTTCGCCCGGAACGTCCTGGGCTGGGCCGACGCGCACAGCACCGAGTTCGACCCCGCCAGCAAGCACCCCGTCATCAGCGAGCTGCCCGACCAGAAGAAGATCGAGGGCATCATGGGCGGCACCATGCGCCTGGGTGGCCAGGACGTCGCCATCGAGAAGGGCACGCTGGCGCAGATGCTCTTCGGCGGCGCCGACCACGTCCGCGAGCGCTTCCGCCACCGCTACGAGGTGGACCCCGCGCACATCCAGGCGCTGACCGCCGGCGGCCTGGTCTTCAGCGGCCGGCACCCCAAGCACCCGATCATGCAGGTGCTGGAACTGCCCGTGCAGGCGCACCCCTACTTCATCGGCGCGCAGTTCCACCCGGAGCTGACCAGCCGTCCGCTCACGCCCCAGCCGATGTTCATGGGCCTGGTGGCCGCCGCGATCGCGCGGCGCGAGCCGGGCTTCGCGCAGACCGAACTGGGCCGCCGCTGGGTGCGCAGCGCCACCAGCGCGGCCGCTGTCACGGCCTGAGCCGCGTCCGCGCCGCCGCGTGAGGCCGCGCGTCCGTCAACGTCGCTGTCGCAGTCACTCCTCGATCGCGACCACGCGGACCTCGAAGGTGGCGCCCATCGGCACCGCCTCCAGCCGCAGGCCCTCGGGCAGCGCCGGCGCGTGCACGGCGCGGAAGTCGCCGTCCAGGCGGCCCGCCAGCACGATCGTCCAACGGTCGCCCGCCTTGGGCTCGTAGCCGTCGAACGCCACGACCAGCTCGCCGGCCAGCGACGCGTCACCGGTCACGACCAGCATCGATGCGTCCTGGGCCGAGCCGGGGTCGCGCAGCGCGACGACCATGCGGTCGCGCGCGCCCATCACGAAGAGCCCGGCCTCCAGCTTGATGCCGTCGACCAGCCACGTGTGCGGGCCGAAGCGTTCGATCGAATCGTCGTCCGCGGCGCCTGCGTCACTGGTGCCCGGGCGGCCATCGGCGCTGCGAGCACCCGATGCGCCGGTGCCCGCGGCGCCCGCCGTCCCGCCCGCGCCCGGCGCCGCCACCAAGCGGAACCCGGCCACGCGGATGCCCGTGTTGGTGGCGCTGGCGGCCGACATGCCCAGCGCGCACGTTGCCTTCACCGAATAGGTGTAGGTCACGCCCACCTCGGCCGTGGTGTCCAGGTACAGGTTGGCAACGGTGTTGAACGTGGTGGTGCCCGACGGCCCGACGCGCGTCACCTGGTACCCGGTGGCTCCGGAGGTGTTGTTCCACGCCATCGAGACCATGTCGGTCAGGTTGTCGCTGGCTGCGAAGCCGGTCGGCGCGCCCAAGCCGCGCCAGCCGGTGTCGGTGACCGGGAAGGTCAGGCCGAAGGGGCTGGTGCAGCGCAGCGAATACGTGTAGGTGATGCCGGGCAGCGCGGTCGCGTCCGTGTAGCTGCGCGCGGTCTTCGGAAGGGTCTTGATGGCCGCGAGCGCGCCGCCCCCCACCGACCGGTACAGGATGAAGCCCGTCGCCTTGGTCGCCCCGGGCGGCGCCGGCCAGCTGAGCGCGATGCCCGTCGTGCTGGTGCCCTCGGCCGCGGCCAGCGTGGCGGGGCCGCGCGCGGCCTTCCAGCCCGTGTCGAAGCGCGCGCCCGACGTCGTGCCCGCGGGGCGGACGTAGTAGCGATAGAGCTTTCCGGCCGCAGGCACCGATGCATCCGTGAACGTCCGGATCGCGGCGCCCGCAGTGCCGATGATGCGAGGCGTCGCCGCACCCAGGCCACGCAGGATCGTGAAGCCGTTCGTGCTGCCCTCCGGCGCCGTCCACGTGACCGTGACCGACGACACGCTGGTGCCGTCGGTCGCGCTGACGGTGAGCGGCGCGTTGTTCGCGGCACGGTAGCCCGTGTTGGGCGTGCCCACCACGGAATCGCTGATCTCGCACGTGGCCTGCACCGTGTAGGCGTACAGCACGCCTGCGGTGGCCGTGGTGTCCACGTACGAAAGATCGGCGACGGTGGCCAGCGTGGTGCTCACGCCGCCCGCCGAGCGCAGCACCTTGTAGGCCGTCGCGCCCTCGACCGCGTCCCACGTGACCGTGACCGAGGCCACGCTGGCGCCATCGGTGGCGGCGATGCCCGTCGGAGCGGCCAGCTTGCGCCAGCCCGAACAGGCCGCGAACCCGGCCGAGACGGTTCCATCGGGGCTGACCGCACGCACGCGGTACGTCAGGATCGTCCCGGCGGCCGCGGTCGTGTCCAGGCACTGCGCCGCGTAGGTCGTCGCAACGAGGGTCTCGTCGTCACCGTTCACCAGTGACACCTGGTACGTCGCGGCGTTCAGCACTGCCGGCCACGTGATGCCGATGCCCGTCGAGAGCGTGCCGCCCGTCGCGACGGCGGAAACCGGCGTCCCGACCAGTTCGCACCCGTCGGGAATGCCGTCAAGGTCGACGTCGAGAACGGCCTGGCCCGCGACGGCGATCGCGCAGGCGTCGGTGGTGCCATCCACGTTGCAGTCGGGATCGGCGTGGGTGCCGATGGCGACATAGCCCGTCATCAGGTTCAGGACGGGCTCGTAGTCCGGCGCCCCCACCGCGAACTGGTTGTGCCCGATGCCGACGCCTTGGCCGAAGCCGGTGCCCGAACCCGCCGGCCCCGTGATCGATGTCAGGTACGACCACGTTCCGCCGCCGTGGACGTACTCGTCCACGCGCGAACCGGCGCCCGAGTAGCTCGGCGCGCCCACCAGGCCCACGCCCTCGTGGATCGCCATCGTGTTGGTGAGCACCACGTCGGTCTGCGGCGCGCCACCGAAGGCCGGCGACGCGGTCGCCGTGGTCGCATTGGCCAGCGCAGGCAGCGCGATGCCCATCCGGTACTGCCAGATGGCGTCCGTCGTCAGCGGGCGCTGCTCGCGCACGAAGATCGAGACGCCGCTGCCGTCCGCTTCCTGGGTGCCCACCGCCAGGTCGGTCCCGTAGGTTCCGCCGGCAGCATCCGCGGACTTCAGGCGGATCAGCGCTTCCCACGCGCCCGTGCCGGCGCGGCGATAGACGTACGCCGAGCCTTCCTTGCCACCATCGGTTGCCAGCTGCTCGCCGGGCGCCGACACCGAGAGGATCGAGTTCGCCAGGCCCACCGACCAGCCGAAGAACTTGTCCTGCGCGGCCGCCGGCTCGTTCGGGTCCAGGCGCGCCAGGTACGAGTAGGTGCCGGACGGGTCGCGCACGTACAGGTACACGACGCCGCGCGCGAAGCCGGCCGCATTGATCGCGGCGGGCGCACCGACGGCCAGGAAACCGCCGTGCATCGCGACACTGAAGCCGAAGCAGCCGTTCGGCAGGTCGATCGGCGAGTTGATCGTCTGCAGCACCGACCACGTGCCGTTGGACGCGCGCGAGTACAGCACCACCGCGCCCTGCAACGAGTTGTGGAACGGCGCACCGACCGCGGCCACGGTGCCGTCCACCGCGATGTCGGTCCCGAACGCACTGGAGACCAGGAGCGCCGCAGGCCGCACCGGCCCGGCGACGGCCGCGTAGCCGCCCAGCGCGCTGCGCCGGTACGTGTAGACCGTGCCCTGCCCCGGCGCGCCGACCAGCACGTCCGTGCCGGCGATGCCGATGGCTGCCCCGACCTGGGCGCCGTTGGTGGCGGCGCCTGGAACCGTCGAGAGTGCCCCGACGCACGCCCCGGCCGAGGCCGGGCTGGCAGGCACCAGCAGCACAAGCAGGGCGACCGAGACGGCGACGATGGAGCGAAGCGGGGTGAGCATGCGGAGTCTGGGGTGGCGTGATGGTCACTCCGGGGCGGCAGGACCACCCGGAGGGACGAAATATCATCCCCGATCCGCCTCCGAAACGCCCCGTGTTCCGCGGCCAATGGCCATTTTTCCCCTTCGTTGCTACAATCCGCCCCTTCCCCCGCGCCTGCCGATGTAGCTCAGATGGTTAGAGCGAGGGATTCATAAACCCTAGGTCGGCGGTTCGACTCCGCCCATCGGCACTGCGATTCCCGCGTTCC
>JBIKJV010000346.1:0-5216 GCA_044360755.1 Phycisphaerales bacterium | reverse complement strand
TAGAATGATTATATTTGTCGTGTTCGTAGGGGTTACGGATTGAGCAAAAGGGGTTGATTCGTTCGCCCCTTTTGTATTTTTATTATGTTGGTTATTAGCTAGTTGTATTTATTTTAACTACTTATTGTCGGGCGTATTGGGTTAATGTGTACGTTTGCTAAACCAAAACAACACGACATGACAATTCAACGCATCATCGAGATTCCATTACAAGAAGTCCAATCTCCTAACTACGAAAAGAATTTAGAACGATTTGGAGATCATTCAGACACTTGTCTTATTTGCGGTAAAAGAACGAACGGTAAAAGTAAATACATTCACTTACTTACAAACGGTAATATCGTTTCTTACGGTGGTGATGATATTGAAGAATCACAAGGCTTTTTTCCTATCGGTTCTGATTGTGCTAAGAAACTTACTATTCAGTTTACATTCTAAAATCAAGGGCGGTTAATAGCCGCCCATTTTAACCCCCTATGACCAACCGACTAACCCAACGCAACCGACCGATCCGAATTGTTAAGGACGGCAAGCGGTACAAGATAACCGTATTGTATCGGAGGTATTACGAATCGACACTAACCGATAACATCGAAGCGGTTGAGGTGTTGCAACGGTATAAATTCAGCGAACACTATACCGTTCAACAAGCCTACGAAACGCTCTATCAACAGATTAAAACCGACAACCGACTAAAATGAAACTATCCAATCAAACCGTGATCGTAGCGATGTGCCTGATTACAATATCGCTACTGACAGCAATCGGTACTTTTATCTACCTAGTAACCCGAAACGAATCGAAAAACCCTAAGAATGACCGTCCCTGAACCAATCGAACTGAAACGAATCGCGTGGGAAATGTTCCCGCCCGATATGTTCCACCAAGAAAACTATCCGACCTTATGCAAGTTGTATCCAGTCGCAATTTGTCAGACCTTATTCGACCGTTACGATTTGAAGTGGCACGAGATAGCCTTTGCAATGTCGTTGCGTTCTCAAGTGGAAGTTTTGCGGCTAAAAGAACAGCATCGGAAACTAATCAGAACAGACGAACTTTACCAAACGATTTATAACAACTTGAAATGAAAAAACCGAGAAAAGTATTTGAAGCTAACAACCTTCCAACACGTTTGCCTCTTGGCATGACTGTTCTTTGTTGGTTAGCACTTGATCATTGGAAAGCCCCTCAATGGATGTATGGGGCTGCTGCATTGTTATTTGTTATTCTTTGGCTAAATGCTATTTATGACATTGGAACTGAGGAAAAAGTGGATTTCTTTAAAAACGATGAAACCAAATGAAAAACCTAACTGTCCTCATTTTACTTGGAACTATCCTTACTTCGTGCGTTACCGAGCGCAAACGGTTGAAGATTTGCGCTAACTGCCCGACCAAGATTGAAACGATTGTTAGAGATAGCATCGTTCGGAAAGATTCGACCATACGGATTCAAGGCGAAACGATCACTGAATATATTAGAATAGAATGTCCTGATGGTGCTAAACCGACCGTAATAACCAAATCCAAATTGGGCAAGCGCGGTCGTGTAGAAACTAAAATGGTCAATCCGAACGCATTGAAAGTTGACTGTGTTATCGATTCTGCTGCGGTTGCTTTTCATTGGAATGAGAACCACAAGACTATTAACGAAAAGAGCGTCTTGCCGTCCGAGGTTAACTGCTACGATTGGAAAGACATGATCGGGGCGGTTGTGCTTAGCCTGATCGCTTGCGGAATGTTCGGAGCGTGGTTGGTTTGGGGGAAACGGAGTAAATCAAATAAAAACGAATAAAATGAAAAAAAGACAGATATTCCAAGTTAAGTTTTGTATAAATCACGCTTCAGGATCGAAGTGGATAGGCATAAAAGATGTTTATGCGCTGAGTGAATACGGAGCAATACAAATGATTAAATGGCTAAAATCTTCTTATGATGTTTCAATTATGTCCGTAAATAGTTTAGGATATGTAGGAAGTCCAATCCATGAAGATAAGTCAACTTTAGGAGATTTTTAGTCAATACAACCACCACCAACAGAGCCGATCTAATCAATCGGCTTTTTTATTATCGAAAATAATCTATCTAATTATCAACGAGTTAACACAGATATTCACATTTATTTTTTACCGAACGTCGAGCGTATTAGTTAATAGTGTACGTTTGCTGAACCAAAACACTAAGACATGACTGCTCAAGTAAAAACCAAAAGCAACTACCGAAATTTGAACTATCAATTTTTGCCAGTATTTGAAATTGTAGGAACAAGAGTTACCTGCATCGTTGAAATCGAAGGGCGAGATCAAAAGGTCGATTTTTCACTAACTGAAATTTTATCATTCAACTAACTAACACGGGCGGCTCACCACCGCCCACAACCCTAACCCCATGCAACACTACTTTAAACTCATCGGACAGCCCGTATATTTCGGGTACAACAACGGACGGACGATCAAGGTCAAAACGCAACCACACACAATATCGTACCACACCCGCGAACAGTCAGACGATTACCAACTATTTTCAGCAGGTAATCCATTTTACGAGCCAATCGGAGCGGAGCATTTCAGTCAGATTTTAACCGAAGTTAACGAGGCTATCCAAGCCGAAGTACAAACGCAACTATCACTTTCAATCATCAAATAATAACCCCGATGGAAACATTAACCCACTACAAGAAACTCAGAAACCCCGACTACATGGGGGCGTACTGTATGCCTACCGATGGAGGCGAAATAATCCTAACAATTAAGTTCGTGCGTGTCGAATCCGTTGCGAACCCTGACGGTAAGAAATCAGATTGCACCGTTGTTCACTGGATGGAGCAGAACTGGAAACCAATGATCCTGAACGCTACCAACAGCAAGATCATAGCCAAACTTGCCAAATCTCCCTTCATAGAAAAGTGGCAAGGATTACAAGTTCAAATCTATACCGCTAAGATCAAAGCGTTCGGAGAAGAACACGATGCGTTACGAATCAGAACATTTGCACCGAAACCAACCGCAGCACCTACACCCGATCCGATCATTGACGAACAAGCGATCAAAGAAGCGACCGACAAGCTAAACACTTGCACGACTGAAGATGCACTAACCGCAATGTTCCGATCATTCACGCCACAGATGCAGAAGATCGAAGCGATTATCAAAGAGGCGAAGATGGTTAAGGATATGATTAAAGCGACTGAACAATGATACTGCACGACATCGAACAGAGAAGCCCCGAATGGTATCAAATCAGAATCGGTAAGGTAACGGGATCAGAGTTTAAGAAAGTAATGAGTAAAAACTGGATGGACTATGCCGACAAGATCGCAGCCGAACAGTTGACAGGATCAAGCCTTGATGATGAAGATGGATATGTAAGTTACGATATGCAGCGCGGAATCGATTTAGAGCCGTTAGCGATTGCCGAATACGAACAGCGAAACAATGTTCAACTTGATCGATACGGATTCATTCAATCGTCTAAATTCGAGCATTTAGGATTAAGCCCCGATGCAGTTGGATTGGAAGTATCGTTCGGAGTTGAGATAAAAGCCCCGAACGTAGCAACACACATTCGATACATTCGCCACGATAAGATACCTGCAAACTACATCGATCAGATTCTATGCTATTTTGTAGTGTGCGATTCGATCCGACACGTTGACTTCGTTTCTTTTTGCCCTGACCTTGAACAGTACCCATACTGGCAAAAACGAATTACACGGGATGAACTTCAAACCGAAATCGAACAAGCCGAACAAGCACTAACTAAATTTTTCAGACAAGTAGAAACCGTTAAAACCCTTATTGAAAAATGAGAAAGCCCCTAACTGACAGCCTATGTGCTGAACTTGCCAAAGACTTCAAGCCGTTTAAGGTGAGAAGAAACCCGTTAAAGCCACTCAACGGATTTAAAACATCGACAACCTATACCGTTACAGAACTAAGAAAGAACGGACTTAATCAATGGGTTGTAGCATTTAGTTCATCTGTTTATATGTACCTCGCTGAAAACTTTGATATGATCGTAGAGAAACAAGCCGAACCTAAACGGATAGTAAGCGGATTAACATCAAATGGAATTAATCTTAGTGGATTTTTTTATAAAGTTGATGAGGACGGATTTACTTATATTTCAAATTCTACTGGACTTCATAAACTCGTAGCCATCGAATCCGATCCGATCCAATCTGAAGCAAAAAGAATTGACGGGCTTCTTGAAGATTTAGACAAGGCTTTAGATGTTGCATCAACCGAATATGCTAACTATTTAATTGAAAACAATATTGTTAAAGTAAAACCAAATACCTTTAAACCAACCGAACCAAACCCCGACAATCAAACTATCAGCGCATTGGTTCAATACGTTTCAGAACACAAAGAATCAATGAGCAAAGAATCTGTTTTACACTTTGCCAACCTTATCGGACTTATTAAACTCGGAGCGTTATGAGCAGACAACGAAGCGGACGTACTGGCGAAAATCAAATCGTAACGATCATCTTTCCAGAATTTGAATTAGAAGTACACGGTTACTACATTGAAGGCGAAAAGTCAGACCGAGATTATCCGGGCTATCCTTCAGACCTTGAAATTGAAAAGGTCGTACTAATCAAAGGAACTGTACTCGATCTAATCAATGAAGGACTAAACTATGACGAACTGGTAAACAAAGCAATCGAACAAATCGAATCAGACCTATGAAAATCTTATCAAACCACACCGTCCTAAAGGCACAACTACCCGAACCGTACTACCTTCTAATCCGTAAATATTTCCGAGCGCCCAAGTTATGCTCGAACCTATCCGAAGCGATCAGACTAACCATCCCTTGGCATCCAAACGCTACTGCTGAAGGATACTACTTTTGGGAGCAGGTGTATAACTGGTCGAAAGGGCTAAGAGAAAAACCGCCACGAATCAATACAAGCGAACCACTCGAAGATTATCAAAATACGGATTTTCGATACCATACTTGCAAGGTGTTAGCAGAAAAAGCGATCAATGCAATATCAGATGAATACGGCTGTATAGAAGCGAACAAAGAAACCGTGAACTGCTATAAACGCTATATTGTGTTTAACTACCTTATAGCGTACAAAACACAAGCATTCGGACTGAAAACAATCGGCAAGGTCGTTGCAGACTTGATCGGTCGGAAAAGTAAATTCGATCACGCCACTGTCTTAAACGGACGTAGAATCCACTCACAACTAACCGAAACCCG
>JBIKJV010000169.1:0-5245 GCA_044360755.1 Phycisphaerales bacterium | reverse complement strand
CCGCGGCGTGACGCTGCACGAGATCCCGCCCAATGGCCAAGGGCTGGCCGCGCTGATCGCGCTGGGCCTCCTGCGCCACTTCGACGTGGCCGCGCTGCCGCGCGACGGTGCCGACTCGGTGCACCTGCAGATCGAGGCGATGAAGGCTGCGTTCGCCGACGTGCGTGCCTCCGTGTGCGACCCCGACACCTGCGCGCTGCGCCAGGCGGACGTGCTGGCCCCTGCCGGGCTCGAGGTCCGCGCGCGCACCATCCGCATGGACCGCGCCTCCGAGTGGACCCCGCGTGCCCTGCCGAAGTCCAGCACCGTCTACCTGTGCGCCGCGGACGCCGAGGGCCACATGGTCAGCTGGATCCAGAGCAACTACGAGGGCTTCGGCTCGGGCATCGTGGCTGGCGGCACGGGCGTCGCGTTCCAGAACCGTGGCGCGGGCTTCGTGCTGGAGCGCGGCCACCCCAACGAGTATGCGCCGGGCAAGCGCCCGTACCACACGATCATCCCGGGATTCCTGACCCGCGACGGCGGGCCGCTGGCCGCGTTCGGGGTCATGGGCGGGCCGATGCAACCGCAGGGCCACATGCAGGTCGTCGTGCGCATCGTCGACCAGGGCCTGAACCCGCAGGCGGCGATCGACGCCCCGCGCTGGCAGGTGATGGACGACGGCAGCGTCACGCTGGAGCAGGGCTTCCCGGACACCACGGTCAGCGGCCTTGCCGCGCGCGGGCACCGGGTGCGCGTGGTGGCGGACGAATCCGTGTTCTTCGGCGGCGCGCAGATGGCCTGGCGACACGGGGCCGCGTTCATCGGCGCCAGCGACCCACGGCGCGATGGGCAGGCGGTCGGGTTCTGAAAACGAACGCGGCGGGACCGTGTAAACCGGTCCCGCCGCAAGAGCCACCCATGGGATTCGAACCCACGACCTGTGCTTTACGAAAGCACTGCTCTACCGCTGAGCTAGGGTGGCGAGCCTGACGAGCCGCGCATGATAGCGCGCGGCCCGGGAACTTCGCCCGCTGAATCGACCGCTCAATTCGAGGCGCTGGCCGACGAGCCCGCCTTCTCGGACGAGGCATCGCCGCCGTCCGGCTTCTTGCCGGGCTCGCTCGACTTGATGATCATCCGGACGGCGCCGCTCGCGGGCAGGTTGAGCGCGCCGTACGCGGTCGCGGCCGGGACGGCCACGGAGCCGGTCGCGCCCTCGACCAGCGTGCGCAGCGCGTCGCACTGCTGCTGGCTCGCCTTCGGCCCGAAGCGGCGCGCACCCTCGGCCACCGGGCCGAGCAGCATCGCCTGCTCGTCACCCGACGCGGAGAGCGCAGCCTCGATCACCGCGCGCTGCGCGGACTCGGTGCCGACCATCGCCAGCACGCGCGCGACCGCCAGGCGCACCGGACCCTCCTGGCTGCGGAGCGCCTCGGCCAGGCCGCGCTCGGCGTCGCCGATCGGATAGACGGTGCCGCCGGCATA
Organism: Phycisphaerales bacterium; assembly: GCA_044360755.1. GTDB lineage: Bacteria > Planctomycetota > Phycisphaerae > Phycisphaerales > SM1A02 > UBA966. The sequence goes on along the minus strand of JBIKJV010000169.1, from coordinate 3,778 downwards.
GCCGATGCGGGTCAGCGCGTCGAGCGAGTCGCCGACGTAGCGCGACATGTCCTCGGAGCTCAGGCGCGCGCCGTAGGCCAGCGAGATCAGCTGGTCGATGCCGGCCTTGAACGCATCGTCACTCACGTCCGTCGAGAGAACGACGGTGCGACGATCCTTCTCGAGCGACTCCAGCGAGGGCTTGTCGGCAGGCTGGGCGACCACGAGGACCGGCAGCGTTCCGCCGGCGCGCATCGCGCGGACGCCGCTGAAGTGCTCGCGGATCTGCGAGACGGTGCCCGAGATGACGACCATGTCGGCACCCGCGTTGCGGGCCGAGACGACGCCGAATCCGGCCGCGTCCGTGGCGGCGGTCAGCGGCACGAAGCCGTTCGTCTTCAGGACGTCGGCGAACCGCTGCGCGTCCTCGGAGCCCTGGCACAGGATGCCGGCGAAGGTCTGTCCGCCGGCGCGCACGGCCTGCGCCAGGAGCGGAACCACCTGGTCGCTGCCCGGGAACACGGCCGTCGGCTGCACCGAGGCCAGCGTGATGGCGGCCTCGAACTGAACCCGACGATCGGGATACGAGAGCGCGGCGATCACGGGCGACGCCCCGTCCACGATCATCGCGCCGGCGCTGGCGGTCGAGCGCAACGCCAGCAGCGACGCGCGCACGAGGCCCGAGTCGCCAAGGTCCAGGCCGATGCGGAGGACATCCTGCATCGTGCGGGGGCCGGCGGCCGTGGCATAGAACTGCGCCTGGTGGCCCTGGTCGCCGAACAGCGGATCGCGGACGCCCTCGCCCGACGCCGCCTCGCGGCGCAGGTCGGCGGCGATGAAGGTGGCGAGCGCCGCGGAGTTGGTCGGGTCGAGCTCCAGCGCGCGGCGGGCGAAGAGCATCGCCATCGCGTCGAAGTAGATGCCCGTCGAGATCCGGTCCGCGGAGAGGCCGCCGAACTCGGTCCACTTCCACGCGTTCTGCGTGGAGTCCTCGGGGAACGCGCACAGCGAGATGTCCCGCTGCAGGAATGCCTTCGCGCCGGCAACGTAGGCCGAGGCGGCGGAGCCGCCGTTCGAGCCCAAGGCGACGGCAGCGGTATTGGCCGCCTCGAACACGTCGGCGGCGATGCCCTTCCTCTGCGCGACGTCCAGCAGCGCAGGGATCGCGATCGGGTAGCCCAGCTGGCCAAGGATCACGCACACCTTGCGCTGCGCGCCGGGGTCCAGCTTCGGGAGGGCAGCCATCAGCGGAAGTGCCGACTGGCGGCGCATTTCGACCAGCACGCGGACGCTGGCGGACTCGAGCGCGGGATCGCGCCCCTCGACGACCTGGCGCAGCAGCGCGGGCACGGCGTACTCGCCCGCCGCCAGCAGCCGGTCCTTGGCCATCATCTGTCCGCGGATCGGTCCGGCCAGCATCTTGACGGCCTCCTCGATGCGCGAGGCCTCGCGCGCGAGCGCCTTGCGACCGGTCTCGAGCTTGGTCTCGACGCCGGCGACCGCGTCGGCAACGTCGCCCATCTTTCGTCCACGGCGGAAGGCCTCTTCCAAGCGCTTGCCCAGGTCGGCGCCATCGATCGCGGCGGCCAGCTGCTCCGGGGAGACGCCATCTGCCAGCAGCGCATTTGCCGCGGCACTGGCCTGCTCGGGCTTGGCGATCAGGATCGCATGCACGAACCGGTTGGCGGCGTCGACGAGCCCGGCCGAGTCGGCGGCGGGTGCGGCGGCAGGAGCGGCGCCGTCCTGCGCAAGCGCGGCGGGCGCGGCGAGGACGGCGGTCAGTGCGAGCGAGAGAGCCAGGGTCGGGCGCGTCGGACGGTGCACGTCGGGACCTCGTATGGGTGAGCCCATGGCGGGCAGAGGCAAAGGCGGCGCACCCACGGGGATGCGCGGTTCGGGTGATTCGGGCGGGGTGCGCTACGCAACCCGACCGGACCGGGATGCCCGGAAGACCCCAAATCTATCGGAGCCGATGCCCCCCTGTCAAAGAAGGTTCCGGGACGCAGGTCCCCGGCCGCCGCTACACTCCCCCCTGCGCAGGCGTCCGCAGCCGAGTGGCTGCGGAAGGTCGGGGCGCGCATCCGTCGGGCAGGTCCGCCCGCGGCTGCGTTTCCCGGCTCGGGAAGGCGGTTCAAGGCCGCCGCGGACGCGCCGCCGTAACGGGCTGCGGGATCGAACGATCCCGCGACCCGCTGCCCAGATGGCCACTGGTCGCCCTGCAACGGGTGCGACCGGGAAGGCCGGCAGCGAGGCCCGGAGCCGGAAGACCGGCCTGCGCACCGACCGCGCCCACGCGACTTGGGCACCACGGTCGACTTGGACCACGAGGGGCGCTTCGGCGCCACCTTCGCATCATGGAGCCCTCACTCGCCGCCAAGGATGGCCGCGCGTCCGTGCACGCGTTGGTCGCCGCATGCGCGACCATGGCGATCGGCGCCGTGGCCGCGGCGGATCCGCCGCTCCCTCGCTGCGCCTCGCGCGTGGTCTCGTACGTCGCGGGCTCGGGAGCGGGCGGCGCGTACCAGAATCCCCTGCGCGCCCTCGGTGCGCCGTCGCGCTACACGGGTACCGGCATCGAGCCCGGGGCCGTCACGCCGTTCCGTCCGGCGTTCCTTTCCAGCGAGTTGGTCTCCATCGGCCGCGGCGGCCAACTGGTGCTGGCGTTCGACCAGCCGATCGTCGACGACCCGCGCAACCCGTGGGGCGTTGACCTGATCGTCTACGGCAACGCGATGTTCGGCGACCTGGCGTACCCGGGAGGCGTACCGGGCTACCTGTTCGACGAAGGCGGGGCCATCGAGCTGAGCCCCGACGGCATCACGTGGCATGCGGTGCCGGGCGCCCGCGCAGACGGCGGGCTTCCGACGATGGGGTACGCCGACGTGGGCCCCTACTCGACGGTCGCCGGGCTGGTGCCGACGGACCCGGCGCGGCCCGTCGATCCCGCGGTCACCGCCGACTCGCTGCTCGGTGCCGGGTACGAGGACGTCGTCGCTGCATACGGCGGCGCGGCGGGCGGCACCGGGATCGACCTGGCAGACGCGGGGCTGGCGACGGCCAGCTTCATCCGAATCCGTGTCGCGGCCGATGCGGCCACGGTGCCGGAGGTCGACGCGGTGGTTGCGGTGCGTCCGCGACGCATGGGGGACATCGACGACGACGGTGACGTCGACGGCGCGGACCTCGGCCTCATGCTGGGCGCATGGGGCAGCGCGGCGGCCGGGACGGCCGCGGACCTCGACGCCGATGGCGACGTGGACGGCGCGGACCTCGGCCTCATGCTCGGGGGCTGGGGACCGTGATGCGCCGCGCGTTCACCATCGTCGAGGTCACGGTGACGGTGGCGGTCATCGCCGCGCTGACGGCGGTGCTGCTGCCGGGGCTGAGCGCGGTCAACGGCATGTCGCGCCGCACGAAGTGCCAGTCGAACCTGCGCCAGATGGGGGTGGCCGCAGCCACCTATGCCGCGTCGTCCAACGAGGCGATGCCGCCGGCCGTGCTGTACTTCGCCGAGGGCGGCGGCGTCCGCACGGTCGCGTGGGACTTCGAGCAGCGCAACGGCGAGGTCCGTCCCGGACCGCTGTGGGCGTGGACCGGCGCGCCCAGCGAGGTGCAGCAGTGCCCCGACTACATGGGCCCGTCGACCTTCGGCGCCGACCCGTTCACGGGCTACAACTACAACACCACGTTCATCGGGCACGAGGGCACGTACCCGGAGATCGATCCGGACGGGCAGGTCGTCGATGGGTGGCGCACCGCACGGATGGGGCGCCCGCTCGCCAGCTTCGCGAGCCACGAC
>JBIKJV010000278.1:0-5259 GCA_044360755.1 Phycisphaerales bacterium | reverse complement strand
ATCTTCCATCTACCTAATTGCCAGCAACTAATCGCTGCTAGGTCATAAGCCATCGGTCCCCACGCCCAAGACTCTGCAAGGAACTGTGTTGGTTTCTCGCTGAAGGCAAGTGCCTTCTCTGCCACCAACAAGCATTCATCCCACATTGAGTTAACGTAGTAATGGTTTGCTAACGCAAGGATTGACTCCCTGCTTGCAAACTCTTCAGTGCCTTTCATCAGCCACTCTTCAGCATTATCTGGTTCGCACTTAGATAAGATGCGACAAGCAGCTGAACGCTCTTCTGGAAATACACTTAACTCTAGGTACTTCTTAAGCGACTCAGCAGATTGTTCGTATTGCTGGTGGTAAGACTGTTCTCTACCTAAGTAGTACAGATTGCGTGCGTCTGGGTTCTCACGTACTGCCATCTCAAGCATTGGCAGGTACTGTCCACGAGACTTTGTCTTATCTTGCAAGTGATGAGTTTCAAAGCCAGTGATGAAGTCTTTGACTTCTTCCTCTTCTTTGTACCAGTGTGGTACCTCGTGGATTGGATAGTGCCAGCGTATGCCTTCTCGCCTGTGTACTTTGAATCCGTTAAACTCTGAAGCAACTGAGCCATCTTCATTAAAGGCTTCAATGCGTCGGTATGTTGGTCTATCAAGACCTTTAGCAAAAGCTGCTTCTAAGTGTTCACGCCAACCAGGCGTAAGCACCTCATCCATATCAAGTGCTATGCAGTAATCTGCATCTTTAGGAACTACGGCAAGCGATGCGTTTCTCGCGTCATCAAACCTAAAGGGATTGACATAGATTTCAACAACCGTGATACCAAGATCTCGTGCAACCTTAACGGTATTATCTGTTGATCCTGTGTCTGCGATGATGTGGTAATCAGCCTCTTTCGTGGACTCATACCAGCGTTCAACGTGTTTTTCCTCATTCTTTGAAATCGTATAGATTGCTATTTTCATTTGTACCAACTTAAGTAGTCAACATCTTTTAACATTAAGTCTGAGTAACTAGGAAATTGCTTTACCAATGCGTGCTTAGCAGCATATGCTCTGCACTGTCTGTGTATCAAGCGGTAAGCAACATCTATATGCTCAGGGTATGTTCTGGCTTGCGCTAATGCTTTATCCTTGAACTTAGGATTGATGCAGTAAGCGTGTAGGGAAGATGTGTCCATTGCTCGAACCATCATCTGGTTGCAGTGTTCGCTGTTAAGTAACACCGCACCTAGATAGAATATGTCCCAGTCATCTGGTAGTTGTTCTATGAAGTTATCAAAGCGTTCGGCAAAGTTCTCCATAAACAACGCATCATCTTCTAGGATGAGCGTTAGTCCTTCGCTTTGTTCTAGCACCTGTATGTGGCTTTGCCTGCAGGCCTGTATAGGATCTATACCCAGCTCTACTGCATCTACTGCAGAAAAGCGTTCGTACTCAATACCCAGTTCTTTCAACTGGGCATCAAGCTGTTCCATACGGTCTGTCCTGCGGTCTAGGTTTATTACCACAACCTTGTCAAAAAACTCGTTAACCTTCATAGGTTAATCTTACGGTGTACCGCCGTCAATGATGTTGGTCCAAGCGGTGTCGTAATCTGTAGCTGAGTTCTTCTTTAAGAATGTATTTGCTGCTCCACCTGTAGCAACACCTGGACCTGTGGCACCAGTTGCTCCTGTAGGACCAGTTGGTCCTGTCGGACCAGTTGCACCCGTAGCACCAGTTGCACCAGTAGGACCGGTAGGTCCTGTAGCACCTGTATCACCTATAGGCCCTGTAGGACCAGTCGCACCAGTCGGGCCTGTTGGTCCAATTGGTCCCGTAGCACCAGTATCGCCTGTTGCTCCAGTGGCTCCTGTAGCCCCTGTAGGCCCCGTAGGGCCTGTTGCACCAGTGTCTCCAGTATTACCTGTAGGTCCAGTCGGTCCCGTGGCTCCTGTTGGACCTGTTGGTCCTACGGCTCCTGTCGGTCCTGTCGGCCCAGTGTCACCAGTGGCACCTGTGGCTCCGGTAGATCCAGTAGCACCTGTAGGTCCTGTAGGACCTGTTGCTCCTGTAGCACCCGTAGCTCCTGTGCTTCCTGTGGCTCCAGTGGGTCCTTGCGGTCCAGTTGCACCTGTCGGTCCAGTTGGGCCTGTATCTCCCGTTGCTCCCGTTCCTCCTGTAGCACCTGTTGCTCCAGTCGGGCCAGTAGCACCAGTAGGCCCAGTATTGCCAGTGGCACCAGTGGGGCCAGTAGGCCCAGTATCTCCAGTCGCACCTGTTGCTCCCGTCGCTCCTGTGGCACCGGTTGCACCTGTTGCACCTGTCGCGCCTGTAGAACCAGTAGGACCTGTAGGTCCTTGTGCTCCAGTAGCGCCGGTTGAACCTGTAGGGCCTGTTGGTCCTGTTACACCTTGCCCACCTTGTGGGCCTTGATCTGCTGAAAAAGTTACTGATACCTGTGGAGTGATGGACTCGATAACAATTACTGTCTCGCTCATACTGTCACTCCTGGTATCACAATAAATTGACCATTGAGAACTGTAGTTACAGTCTCACCTGAATCGTATACAAAATCATAAACATATCTGCCTGGTGTAAAGGTTGCAGTCTGCACAGCATCTAATGTGACAGTTGCTGTTCCGTTACCGCCTTGCAATACAATCTGACCATTAGTAGTTGTAGCTACAAACAAAGTGTTTGTTGCACCAACAAATGGACGCACAGTCATAGTAGCTGTGTAACCTGTTAGGTTCCACGGTGTTGTGTCGTTCTTTACCTGGAACTGAAAGTTAAACGTATTAGCTTGGATACAGCTGAGGTTATACGTCGCACTCATCAAGCACCTTCATCAATGCTTTGGAGTGCTGCGTTTGCAGTAAGGCCAGTAGTACCAGCGATGTAGTTACATACGCCAGAGTAGTCAAGATGATTCGCCGGAGAACCGCCGATACCTGCAATGTCATTTAAGATCCCTACTGTGTCAGTGTGTGACAGAGTTACGCCACGTGCAATAGCCCAACGCTTTGCAGCTAGGGCTTCATCTACATAAGTATTGATTGGTGGGTAGGTGCCGCCATTTGCGAGCCTGTTGAGTTCTGCTACTAGGGTTGACCCTGGAATTCCTGTTGACACCTATCTACCTCTTTCTACCATTTAACTTTATTGGCCCAATATGCTGCAGACATCTTGCCTTTATCTATGTTGGCTTTATGTCTTGCCTTGAATGCAGCTTGTCGTGCAGTTGGCTTCTTATCGCCAGTTACACCTTGCTGACCAAAGCGAATAGTTTTCACTTTGTCACCTTCTTTAGCCACAACTACGTGTGACTTAGTCGGATGTGATGGTGTTCTCTTAGGTTGATTAAAACCTGAAACACCTGCTCGCTCTAGGCGAGGATCTTTCTTACTTGCCACTCTTCTTGGTGGCTTTCTTCTTAACAACCTTCTTCTTTGCTTTTGCCTTACCTGCTTCAGACAGAGCAATAGCAACTGCTTGACGTCGGTTAGTAACTACTGGACCACCTGCACCAGCGTGAAGAGTTCCTCGTTTGAACTCACCCATTACCTTAGCTTCTTTGGTCTTCTTCATTAGCACTTGCACATTTTCTTAGACTTGCCGCACTTCTTGCACATTCCTGTCATTGGCTTCTTCTTCATTACTTCTTACCTCCAACACCAGTTGAGATTGACTCGTATGTCATATACTTGCGGTTAGATGGGAACTGCTTGTCTGCCAATGGGTATGGATCTACTTCATCCACGCTCTTGACATATTCAAATGCTTTGCCGTTTTCTTTAGCGTATGCTTCTTCCATTTTATTCTCCCTAGTCTCTGAGTGTTAAACTAACACCGTCGAATGCTTTACCTGCTTCGTTGGAAATTCTTACTGCTGCATCAATATCGTGCTGCTTGGTAGAACGTGGATCTATGCCCTGCCTTACTGCGCTGTAGTACGATTCCAACTCTTTGTCGTGTTGCTTTGCAGTTGGCACTCCATCGTGGCGTGCTGCTCCAACTGATAGCTGTAGGTCACCGACCTTGCATCCGAAGCAACCATCAACTGGTTCTGGATGTGTTGTGCGTCTATGTAGGCTCATTAGACCACCGGTGTCAGATACTGGCTGTAACCAGCGTCAATAAGTACCTGAGCCTCAGCATCATCGAGTGTGTACTCGTGACCGCCAAGATAGTAGGTAGTGGCATTAGCCAAGTCATCTTGGTATGGAGTTCTGTTTTCAGTAACAACAGTTCCATTAACAATCAATGTCACACCACGTGCAACGTCTGTCATAAATGACGGAGTGGCACCTGTGTAGGAACCACCTGCAAGTGGACGCCCGGCAAGGCGTGCGTACATATTGAAATAGGTGCTATCGCACCAGGTTTCATTTTGCCAAGGTGTTCTTAATTGATATGGCATTGCTCTCCTTAATGGGCTTACCACAAGGCTGAGTTTCCTCAGCCCTGCAGTCAACCAATTAGTTAAATTAGTATGAAGACGCAGACTCGATGCGGTACAGAGCTGCCTCACGTAGACGAGCAAAGCCGCCCATATAGTACCAACCGATTGTGCGGAAGCGACGTAGAGCATCAATCTCTGGACCGATAACGGTTGAGATGTCCTGTCCTTGTGCTTCTGCCAATGCTTCACGTCCGGCAATGATTGCCTTGTAGACGTTAACAGCTGGTGACTGTGTGTTTGCTGCGTAAGGAACACGAGGTGTTTCGATAACGAATGCACCTTCGATAACTCCTACTGCGCCAGCAACGAACGGTGTACGGTCTACGTACTGTGTCAAGGCCTGGAATCCACCAGTACCTGATTCAGCACGAAGGTCTGCAGCCTGACGTGGGTGTAGGTATGCAGCGTATAGATCGTTGATGCGTGGAACAGCCTTGTTTGTACGAAGTTCTGTTACAGCCTCACGAATTGCAGCAACTGACATAACGTCTGTAGCTGTAACTGTGTTTGTTGATGTAGCACCTGATGTGCCTGCGTAGATCACGTTTGATCCACCTGTTAGTACAGTTGCAACTACAGAGTCAATAGAGTCTGCTGAGTTGTAAGCAATGATGTCAGCAAGAGCTGAATCTACATCGTTGAATGAAGTTAGGTTTAACTTCTTTGTTGTTGTAACTGCTGAGCCGTATTCGTTCAGAGTTACTGTAACCTGATTTGGGTTACCTAGAGCAATGCTTGATACATCTGATGTTTCTGTCAATGTAGATGTAGCCTGAGCTAGATCTGAGTAGATAGAGAACACAACTGATGAACCAGGCATAG
>JBIKJV010000168.1:0-5260 GCA_044360755.1 Phycisphaerales bacterium | reverse complement strand
AACTTCGACGGCCCGAACATCTGGGACGCGTTCTTCGACGAGCTGCGCGTGCTGCCCATGATCGGCTTCAACTGGAACCTCGCGGACGACCTGATCCTCCGCGCGGCGTTCGCGCAGACGCTGGCGCGGCCGAACTTCTACGAGATGGTGCCGGTCATCCAGTACGACTACATCGGCGGCCCGATCTTCATCGGCAACCCGCAGCTGGGGATGAGCTCGCTGGACAACTACGACCTGCGCATGGACTGGACGCCGGAGCAGAACTGGCTGGTCTCGGGGTCGGTCTTCTACAAGACGATCGACGACCCCATCCAGTACGTGAACCGCTTCACGGAGGGCTTCTCCTACACCAGCGCGATCAACATGCCCTCGGCATGGCTGCTGGGCCTGGAGATCGAGTCGCGCGTGACGCTGGACCCGATCCTGGGCGAGGAGTGGAAGGGCCTTGCCGTGGGCGGCAACTTCACGTGGATGCAGTCGCAGGTGACGCTTGACCCGCTGACCACCCAGTTCCTGCGGGATTACGGCATCAACGACAACACGCAGCCGATGACGGCCACCCCCAACTACCTGCTGAACCTGAACGCGACGTACGACGTCGAGCTGACGGGCACCCAGCTGGGCATCTTCTACAACTTCAAGGGCGACTCGCTGGTCAGCGGCGCCAACGCGTTCACCACGCTGCTGACGCCGTCCATCTACCAGGTGGGCTACGGCACGCTGAACTTCACGGCATCGCAGGCAATCGTCGGTGGCCTGCGGTTCACGGCGAACGTCAAGAACATCACCAACCCCGAGATCCAGACGCAGTACCGCACGAACGAGGGGATCACCGGCCTGAACTCCAGCTACACGGCCGGCATCGCGTACTCGTTCGCGCTGACCTACCAGGCGAACTTCTGACGCGGCAGGAAGCCGCAGGACACCATGGAAAGCACCCGAACCGTGATCGTCGCAGCCGCACTCGCATTCGCCGCCCTGGCGGGGCCTGCTGTGGCCGCGGGCCCGCAGGACGCCGCGAAGCAGGCCCCCGCGCCGGGCGCCGCTGATCCCGCCGCCGCCGCAGCCGCGCCGGCTGCGCCCGCGTTCGAGCCCTCGATGGAGCCCGCCGCGTTCCTCGGCTTCGCCGCCGGCACGGCCGCGATGCAGCAGAAGCTGGGCGAGTGGGTGATGGCGAACGGCGAGACGCCGGCCGTGAAGGACTACGCACGCCGGATGACGGTGAACCACGCCGCGGTGCAGCTGATCGTGGCGAAGACCGCGAAGAAGGCGAACCTCTCGGTGGACGCCGCGATGGACCCGTCCGACGCCGAGGCCGTCACGCGCCTGACCGCGCTGCGCGGGCTGGAGCTGGACAAGGCATACGCGGCGTTCCTGTCCGAGCGCGACTCGCAGATCCTCCAGGCGTACCGCTGGCAGTTCGAGAACTGCAAGGACACCGACGTGAAGGCGTTCGCCACTTCGACCGCGCCGATCATGCAGGTGCACCAGCGCCTGGCCGAGGCGATCCACCAGGACGTGAACAAGGAAGAGATCCGCCTGGCCGCCGAGCGCAAGGCCGCCGAGCAGAAGGCCGCCGAGGAGGCCCGCGCGCAGGCGCAGCTGGACGCCGCGCAGGCCGCCGCAAAGAAGAAGGGCGCCGCACCGCCGCCGAAGAAGCCGAAGAAGCCGATGGGCGCGGCGGGGTGAGCGGAGGCTTGACTTTTACAACTGGTTGAATAAACTGGTTGCATGGTCCACCACGTTGGCTCCTTCGAGGCCAAGACGCGATTGGCCGAACTCCTGCGGCTTGCCGAGCGGGGCGACGAAATCGTCGTCCTGCGTCGTGGCCAGCGCATCGCGGTGATCATGGGCGCACGGCGGTACGACGAGGTTTCCGCGCCACCGGAGCAGGATTGGCGCGAGCGGCTGCGTGCGTGGGTCAGCCGCACGGACCGCCCGCGTCTGTCGCGCGAGGAACTCGAGGATCTTCGCCGTGAGGCTCGGAAGGGCCTGGCGTGATCGTCGTCGACTCCTCGGCGGTCAATGCGGTCCTGCTGGGCGAGCGGGAGGCTCGACAGGTCCTGGCCGTGCTTGAGGACCACGAGTCGCTCTCGGCGCCGGCGCTGCTGCCCTACGAAGTGGCGAACGTCCTTGCGACGGCGCAGCGTGCGCGCCGGCTGGATGCGCGGGAAGCGGTCGCGCTGCTTGCCGACTTCGCCAGCTGGCCGTGGGCCTTCGAATCGCACTGCACGTTCGCTAGCCTGGAGGCCGTGGCGCAACTGTGCGGATCACGGGGCCTGACGGCGTACGACGCGTCGTTCCTGGAACTGGCGATGCGCCGGAACTGCCCGCTGCTGACCTTCGATGTCGCGTTGCGGAAGGCGGCGAAGGATGAAGGGGTCGAGGTCTTGCCGGGCACATTGCGCTGATGCCGTGTGCGGGCGGGCCTTTGGCCGCTACGCTGCGCGCATTCCGAGGCACGCAGTCGATGTCTACCGCCGAACTTCCGCAGGGTGATCTCTTCCCGTCCACCGAGCGCACGTGGCTGGCCGACCGGATCGGCACTGGTGATGGTCCCGCCGTGCACCGCTTCCTGATGGACACCTACTCGGGGCCGCTGGCGGGGTACGTCAGCGCCACGACGTTCCGCGGCCTGTCGGCGCCGGGCGACCTGGTCAACGGGTTCTTCGCCAGCCGGCTCTCGCAGGACGGCTGGCTGCGCGCGTGGCAGGAGAGCGGGATCCGGCTGCGGCGCTGGCTGATGAACGGCCTCCTGCTGTACTGCCATGAGCAGGTGGCGGCGCGCTCGCGCGACGGGCGGGTGACGCTGGTGCCCGCCGAGGCGCTGGACGTGGCCGGCGCCACCGAGGACGCCGTCCGCGTCTTCGAGCGCGTCTGGGCGCGGGGGGTCATCGAGCAGGCCACCATGCGCGCGCGTGAGCTGTGCGAGGAGGCCGGGCAGGGGCCGCATTGGGAGCTCTTCCTGCGCCACCACGTGGGCCAGCAGCCCTACAGCACGCTGGCACCCGAGTTCCGGGTGACCGAGCAGCAGGCCGCCGGCATGGTGCGCACGGCCAGCATCAAGCTGCGCCGGGCGCTGCTGGAGATCCTGATCCGCGACGGGGCGCCGGACGCGGCGCTGGATGCGGAAATCGCCGAATTGCTGCGTGCGATGCAGCGGGATTGAGCGGCATGGATCCCGGCACCGGCGGGCCTTCGGAAGAAAATCGCGAGGAGCCCTCGCATGCCGGCGCGCTGCGTTCCTTTCTCCGGGGCCACGTGGTTCCCGACCCCCTCAGTTCGACCGCCGGCGAGCGGATCCTCCGCGGCGCCGCCGTGCGCGCACCCGAGGTCGGCGACCGCTTCGGGCAATTCACGCTGACGCGCTTCCTGGGCAAGGGCTCGTTCGGCTCGGTCTTCGAGGCCGAGCAGGACGCCCCCGTCCGGCGTCGCGTGGCGGTGAAGGTGCTGACCGGCGCCGAACGGTCGGAGCAGGCCGAGCGACGGTTCGACGCCGAGCGCCGCGCGCTGGCGTCCCTCTCGCACGCAGGCATCGCGGCGATTCTGGATGGCGGCGTCGCGGTGGACGGCACGCCCTGGTTCGCGATGGAGCTGGTGGAAGGGCAGCCGGTCGATGCCTTTGCGGCAGCGGCCGGGCTGGATGCCACCGCGCGCGTGGCGCTGGTGCGGCAGGCCTGCGACGCGGTCGAGTTCGCGCATCGGCGCGGCGTGCTGCACCGCGACCTGAAGCCGGGCAACGTGCTGGTGCAGGGCGGTGCCGGTGCGTCACGCGTGAAGGTCATCGATTTCGGCCTTGCGAAGGTGGCGGCGGGCGAGGGCGCGGACGCGCACTTGATGGGCGCCGCCACCGGCGCCGGGGACGAAGGCGCCGACTTGCCCGACGCGCTGCCAGCCGACGCCACGCGCGCGGGCCAGGTGCTTGGCACGCCTGCCTACATGAGCCCCGAGGCTGCATCGCTCGAGCCGTGGCGCATCGACGCGCGCAGCGACGTGTTCGCGCTGGCGGCGATCGCCGTTCGGCTGCTGACCGGCGACCCACCGCACGCGCCGCGCGCGGGCGAGACCGATTCGGCGCAGCTGGCGCGGGTGCGTGGCGGCGAGATCGGCTCTTTCGCGGCGCGCCTGCATGCCGCCGGCGTTCCGCGCGCCGGCGACCTGGACGCGGTGCTGCGCCGCGGTCTGGCGAAGGACCCCGCCGACCGCTACCAGAGCACCGCCGAGTTCGCCGAGGACCTGGACCGCTGGGCGCAGGGATTCCCGGTGCGTGCTCGCCCGCTCGCCGCGCCGGGCCGCGCGGCGCGCCTCGTCCGGCGGCACCCGGTGGCGTCGGTGGTGGTGGGCCTGCTGTCGGTGGGGCTGCTGGCGTCGTTGGTGCTGGCGTGGCAGCAGGCGGGCGTTGCCGAGGCGAAGCAGCACGAGGCTGAGGCACGCGCCGAGCGCATGCGCCTGGCGATCGAGCCGATGCTCGATTCGGTGCAGCTCTCGCGCTTGGCCGACGAGAGCCTGGAGGCGCGCGCGCGGCTGGTGCAGGTTTTCGCGGAGGTCTACGGGCCCTCGCATCCGAAGACGAATACCCGGCGGATCGCGTACGCGCTTTCGTTGCGGGTTGCGCGACGGTTCGATGATGCGATCGCGCAGTACCGGTTTCTTCTCGACGTCGCGCGGGCGGAAGGCCTGCGCGTGGAGTCGAAGGGCGTCCAGCGCATCCTTGGCGACATGGCCGACACCCTGCGCATGAAGGGCGACGTGACCGCAGCGCGCGCTCTGTGCGAAGAATGCGTGCTGGTGGCCGATCGGCTGAACGATGGCTGCGACGGCCATCTCCAGCAGGCACGTTTGGCGCTGGCGTGCTTGCTGATGGATGCTGGCGACTACGATCGCGCGGTCGAGCAGGCGCAGTGCGCGATGGACGCGCTGGTACGCTGCCAGCCGGAGGCCGTCGGCCAGCGCGTGATCGCCGAGTCGCTGCTGGCCGACACGCTCTGCGCCGCCGGGCGCGAAGCCGAGGGACGCGCGATCATCCGCGCGTTGCGCGAACGTGCGCCGCAGTTGGTTGCCGAGGTGCCAACCCTGAGGGGCGTGGCCCGCGAGTGGCAGGCCCAGGCAGTGCTGGAGCGCGCCGAAGGCCTGGCGAAGACGGACCCCGGCGGGGCGGCGATGATGCGCGAGGCCGAGGCGCGGGCGGTGGAGGAGGAGCTGCGGCGGGTGCCGGGGGTGTGCGGGAGGCTGAGGGGGTGGGGGTCGTGTGCGGGCCGCG
>JBIKJV010000283.1:0-5265 GCA_044360755.1 Phycisphaerales bacterium | reverse complement strand
GGTTCGCGCCGGCACGACCTTTCTCCAACTCCAGGCTCTTGCGTTCCATCTCCAGCAGATCCAACTGCTGGGACAGTTCGTCGCGTTGCGCTTTAGAGTCAGCCGCCGACAACCCGCCGTTACCGGACGCGACCGCAAGGTCATTCAACGGACCCGTAGGCACCTTCGACAAGGTGTCACCAAACACCTGAACCTGCTTGGTCGCGGCCTCGGCTTGCTGAGTCACCGCACCAAGATTGAAGTTCAAAGTCAGCCCTGAGGCGTCACCGAAAATGTCCTTCACCGACTGCATCAAAGCCCTAGCGGTAGCGACCACTTCCTGCTGGCTTGCAGACATACCCGACGCGAAGCCTTCACCTACGGCTTCGCCGGACTTGTCGACCCAGCCCGAACCGGAGAACGGGCCTTCCTTGGCCGGCGAGTTCGGGAAGAACACCCGCGCCGCAGCCACCAAAGACTCAGCCGCAGCAGACACCAAGCCCGCCGAAGATGCGATACCAGCGGCGAACGACGCACCAATCGACCGGCCCGCTGACTCCATCGCCCCGGCGAATCCCAAAGCAGTAGAAACCATCTGCTGACCGCCAGCCGCCACCGCGGCGTTAGCCTCAGCCATCTTCGCGGCAATGACAGCCGGGACGGCGGCGAACGACCCTTCAACGACAGGCACCACAGCAGCCAAACCGCCCTGGAGTGACGCCAGTATCCCCGCGACGGTTGACGCCACAACACCCAGAGCAGGCGTCAACGCCGACGCAATCGCGCCGGTAACACCCGCGAGGGCGGCGCTAACTCTGCCGGGGACACCAGCGAAAGCCTGCCCGAAAGCATCAGCGAAACCAGCGTTAGCGATGAAGCCCTTAATGGCACCCACAGCACCACCCACAGCACCGCCCAGGCCGGCGAACGCTGTAGTTAACTTCGCGGGAATCGTCATAAACTCCTGGGAGATCACGTTACCGATTTCAGCGGCGGCAGTCCTGACGAACGCCGTAATGCCGCCGAACGCACCACCTACAGCCGCACCGATACCCTCAAGGGCTGGCATGATCTTCGCGGGAATGTCCTGCAACGGTTGAAGAGCCGTAGTGACCATGCCGGCGAACTCGCCCTGGAACTGAAGCAAAGTTGCCTTAGCGGCCGACACAGCTTCGTTCACCTTGGTGGTTACAGCAGCACCAACACCGTCACCGCCACCATCGAACGAACCTCCACCACCAAACCAACCACCCTCCGGTGGTTGCAGGCTCGCCTCTATGTCCTTCTTCGTATTCTGTAAACCAGTCTCCAAGCCTTTGTTCAGGCCCGCGGCGGCTTCCTGCCCACCCTTTTCAGCCTCAGTCCCAAGACCGGTGAACGCTTCTTTCAGGCTGCCGGTTTCCTTGAAACGCTTAACGGCATCACTGATCGTCTGACCAGGATTCACGAACAACCCAGCAAGGTTCGTCAGGCCGCCGAACGCATCGAACAACGGCGACAGTTGTTCCAGCAGATTCGCGATCTCTTTGAAACCCTGACTCAAAGAAGGCAGAGTATTCGCCACAAACGACCGCACAGACTCGAAGAAGCTTTTCATCCCGGCACCGAAATCGGCGCTCTGAATGTCCTTCAAACCCTGCCCGAAGAACTCTTGGAAAACCCCGGTCAAACCCTCAATGCCGATCCGAATGTTCTGGATCGTCTTCTCAAGGCCGGTTAAACCGTTCCCGTCCTTGACGGTGGTGAACTTATCCACCCAACCCGCGAACTTGTTACCTAGGTCGGTGAACCACTGGCCCAAGCCGGGGAACTTGTTCGAGATAGCAGAGACGAGTCCCAAAATGCCGTCTGTGAACCCTTTCAGCCCACCCTTAGCGTTCTCAATGCCCGCAGCGACGTTATCGAAAATGTTGTTGAGGTTAGCCAAACCCTTCGGGGAAGCCAACACGCCGACGACCCCGTTGAATGAGTTCGTGATGCTCTGCGCGACACCCTGCAAAGATTCGGTGATGTCCGGGATCAGACGGTCCCTGATCGCCTCAAACCCTGCGACCATGCCGTTCTGGCCGGGAAGCCCATTCTCGAACACCGACGAAACAGACTTCTTCAGTTCCTCAAACGCCGGCTTCGCAGTCTCCGCGGCCTTCTTGATGCCGTCCATACCCAAAGCGATAGCACCGATAGGCACCAACGCCGCCAGCGCGGCCGGCGCCAACGTGATCAGGCCAGCGCCCAACGCCAGGACAGGCGGCAGCAACGCCGCGATAAGACCGGTCAGGGCAACAACTTCCGGTCCTAGTCGGGCGAACGCTTTCGCCGCGATACCCGGCGCCGCCGCCAATATCTTGAACGGGGACGCAACAACCGACGTTAACTCTTTGGCCCCTGCGACAGCGATAGCCGCCGAACGGGTAAAGCCGCCTTTGTCGAACTTCGCTTGAAGACTGACCGGGACAACAACCCGCTCCGACAAGCTGCGCCGAACCTTGACGATCTCGCCTTCATCGACACTGATCCTGAGCCGGTAATCCACATCAGACCAGATCTGGTCAGACTTCGCTTTAGACTCCGCGACAGCCTTATCGAACTCAACCATCTGCGCGGCGAGGTCCGCACCGAACTTCGTCAGTTCAGACAGACTCTTCAACTGCTGCTTGGTCTGCTGGCTGACGTTCTTGCCTAGGAGTTCCGGTGCGCTTTCGCGGGTGTCCCGGTAGAACTTCTCGACCTGGCGGCGCAACCGCACAAGGGTGTTGATGTCCTTGGCTGGATTAATCAACGCCAACTTGGTGTCGAACTCATCCTCAAGACCTTTAAGGCTCTCGCGGATCAGTTCGCCGTCCGCGGTGAGCGGGATGTTCGACTCGAAGTCAGCGATCAACGCCTGGAACTTGTTTTTGTAGCGGCGTTTGAACCGGTCGAGGTTGACCTTCAGGTCGGTGTCCGGCGGGTCAGGAGTCGGAAGGTTCTTAGTGGCCTTCTCGTACTCTTTGGTGTACTTCGACCCGTCAAACCCGGGGGCTACCTTGCTGGTGTCGCTGGCCTTTTTGTTGGCTTTGTCGATGCCTTCTTCGTACTCGTCGGTGTCGGCCCCGACCTTCGACTCAAGCTGTTTGCGCTCTTCTTCTTCGAGGGCTTCTCGTAAGTCTCTGCGGAAGTCATCCAGGTTCGGGACGACCCGAATGGAAATCTTTCCGACTTCGTTGCCACTAGCAACCATCAGCCTTACTCCTCCTAGCAGCAGCTATTTTTTGAGCCGCGATGAACGCAAACGACCCAGGTCCCTTATCCCTGCGGCGAACCGTCTTATCAGGGATCGGGAACGGCTCAGGCGCCTTGGGTTTGTTTTTGGCGTGGGCCGCAACGTAAGTCCACTGCAACGCCCGAACGGCGTTCACCGTGGCAACGTCGATGTACCGGCCCGCATCCCAACCGCGGAACTGCTGACCGCCCCGGCGCTCGGCGTTGAACCGCGACTCCATCGGCAGGCCGCGAACCAACGACAACAAATACAGCGGGGTCAAACGCCGTTCGTCGTCGCGGAACAAGTCACGCAAATCAACCCCGTAATACTCTTGGAGGTCGCCGGCCAAGAACTCACCGTACTCATCTACGAGTTCGATGAGTCCTCGGAGTTTCCCGACTGCGTCGACTCCATCCACACGTTGAACAGCCGCAGAGTCAACGCCAGGTCGTCTTCAATGCGCTCAACCAAAACGTGGGCAAGAGCTTCATTATCAGCGACTAAAGGAATGATCTTCAACGCGATCTGCGCCGACTTCTCAGTCACCAACAAAGTGCCCTCATCGGACTCTTGGGCGGCCGACAGTTCGTCCAGCAGACCGTACACCTCATCCCGGCGGTTCTTCGGGACGCGCAGAAGGTTACGCAGAGTGAGCTTTTCGCCGTCGACCTCAATCTGGAACGGGGCGAACTCTTTTTCGATCTCGGCCCTCATGGCGTCGAGGGTGAAAATGTTGTTGGGCATGGCGAGCCTTTCTAAAGTTTGGGTGGCGGGCCTGGTGGAACAATTTGGGGGAGGGAGGGGAGCGGCCCGCCAAGGACTCCCCTCCCCCCGGTCAAAACAAGCGGATCAGGGAGTGAGCAAGTCCTCGTTGATCCACTCAAACACGTTGCTGCTGCCGTACTTCAGGAACGTCGCACGGATCGGCAGCGAAGCGAACTCGTCGGTCGCGAGTTCGATGGAGTCGTCGCGCTTGATCGACGCCTTCGGGGCGTAGAAACCAATCTTGGTGTCTCCGTCGACAATCACGATGAACAACGCACGCTCGACCGGGGTGGGGGTGCCGCCCTTGACGCCGAACACACCGGCCTGCTTCGAGGCGTCCTGACCGTAGTACAGGGTCAGAGACTCCATGTCCCACTGCTGGAGGAAGATCGTCAGGAAGTCCGAAATGGGCTTGGTGACAACCTCACGCAGGTTTTCATTTTGCCAGGTTCCGCGAACTTCGGTGTCGCCACCATCGAACCCGAATTCCGGAAGATCATTTCTGGAAGTATGGCCCACGGTTAGCCACCCGTTGGGGGCGGTCGCAACCTCGGAGGTGACCGCCACGGTGGCCGGCTCCAGCTTGGAGTTGACGGTGACCGCGACGTTCTCCCCGGCGAGCTTACCGATGAACGCGATGACGAAACCATCGGTGCCGAAGCCACTTCCGGTGACTTTGACGTTGCCGGCGCCGACGCCTTCGATGTTCTCCAGGGCGGTCTGAACCTCGGCGGCACCGCAATCGAACGGCAGATCCAGGGTGGTGCCGACAGGTGCGTCGGAAGCGACCGGGGCGTCAACCGTCTTAGCGGTCTTCGAGGTGGTCTTCGCGGCCTTGGCGTCCGGTGTGGCGGCGGGCGGCTCAACGCCGGTCGCCTCAAGGGTGACCGCGTCCTGCGGGTCGGCCTTACCGGGAACGGTTTCCACGGCCTGCTTCGGGATGACAGCACCCTCACCAACGGTGAGCGCGAAGGTGCCGCCGGTCGGCACCGCGGAAGCGGTGACCTTGCTGGACGACGAACCAAACGCCTCGGGGTCGAGATCGGACAACTGCGCCGGAGTCGGGCGGGGGGTGCCCGGTGCGGCGACGTAAACGTAGCCGACTGCCGCTGTTACGACAGCCGAATCATTCTGTGACATAAGAGTTTATTCTCCTGGTTTGTTGTTAGGGGGGCGAACCCCGAATTGGATCAGACCCTGCACCCGGTAGGAATCTTGGAACAGCGAGGAAAATTGGGTTGCGCCCATCGTTTCCTTGATGGAATGCAAATAGCCTG
>JBIKJV010000324.1:0-5268 GCA_044360755.1 Phycisphaerales bacterium | reverse complement strand
TTTATGCATCACCCACCATCCCATCAGCCCCACCCACCCGCAGCAATCCATTTCCCCAAGCCATCTATCCCACTTTTCAGGTAGCTGAAAGACACGCCGCGGGCCATGGGAACGCGGCACCCCGTCCCAGCGAGCCATGCCGGGACACGCCCGCACGATTCGCCTTGACGCGGCCGTTTGTTGCAAGTTGTTTGCGTTTCATATGACGACGACGAACTATGCAAAACTGCCTGTGACGGTTCTTTCCGGGTTTCTGGGGGCTGGCAAGACGACTCTGCTCAATGGGATTCTGGCGAACCGGGAGGGATTGCGGGTGGCGGTGATTGTGAACGACATGAGCGAGGTGAACATTGATGCGGCGCTGGTGGCGAAGGGTGGGGCGGCGCTCAGCCGGACGGAGGAAAAGCTGGTGGAACTGACGAATGGCTGCATCTGCTGCACGCTGCGGGAGGACCTGCTCCAGGAAGTGCGGAGGCTCGCGGAGGAACAGAGGTTCGATTATCTTGTGATTGAATCCACGGGCATCAGCGAGCCGTTGCCGGTAGCGGAGACCTTCACGTTTGCCGGGGACGACGGCATTTCGCTGGGTGAGTTTGCGCGACTCGATACGATGGTGACGGTGGTCGATGCGCGCAGCTTTCTCGTGGATTTCCACGAAGCCGACTATCTTGCCGAGCGGGGCGAATCGCTGGGGGAGGCCGACACGCGGACGGTAACGGACCTCCTGACTGATCAGGTCGAGTTCAGCGATGTCATTGTGATCAACAAGGCGGACCTTGTGACGCTGGAGGAACTGCAGGAACTGCGGGCCATTCTCGGGCGGCTCAATCCCCGGGCGCGCATCGTGGCGACGGAATGGGGACAGCTGCCGCTGGGCGAAGTACTGAACACGGGACGCTTCGATTTCGCCGCCGCGGCCGAGGCCCCGGGATGGCTGGCCGTCATGCGTGGCGACGAGCAACCGGAAACCGAAGAATATGGGATCAGCAGCTTTGTCTTCCGGGCCGACCGGCCGTTCCATCCGCAGCGCTTCTGGAATTTCCTGCATGCCCACTGGCCCGGCATGCTCCGCAGCAAAGGATGGTTCTGGCTGGCATCGCGCCCCGCGCTCGGGGGACTCTGGAATCTGGCCGGTGGTTCCGGCATGCATCAATGCGCTGGATACTGGTCCGACACCCCGCGTCAGGAACTCGTCTTCATCGGTCAGCACATGCCGCGCGACCGCATGCTCGCGTCACTGCAAGCCGCCCTCCTCACCGATGCCGAATTCGCTAAAGGTCCAGCGGCATGGACGCTGCTGCCCGATCCCTTCCCGGAATGGGGGGAAGCAGATCCCGCGTCCGCCGACGACCCCACATAAGACCTTCGACTGCGGCGCAACGAAGCCGTGTGGAATAGGGCCCGCCGCCCGCAGGGGATCCCGTCACTAAACCCACGGCGCAGCCGCTCATCCAACCACCGTGAAAGCCGGATCCGCTGCCGGGCCCGGCTTTTCAACCGCCTCCTAATCGACCCGGATGAGACCACGCTGGATGGCGACGACCACGGCCTCGGTGCGATCGTTGACGCCAAGCTTGGCATAGATTGATTTGAGGTGTGCCTTGGCTCCGTCTGCGGTGAAGCCGAGCACGGTAGCGATTTCCTTGTTCGACAATCCCTTGGCGAGCAATTCGAGCACTTCGGACTGCCGCGCGGAAAGCATTGGCTGGGCACGGCCCTCGGCTGCGAGACGCGCAACCATGGCGGGCACCCAGCGTTCCCCTCGATGGACGGCAAGGATGGCCTCGACGAGGTCGCTCGGACTGGCACTTTTCAGAATGTAGCCACTGGCACCAGCCTTGAAGGCTCGGCGGATGTCTTCGTCGGCCTCGGAGGTACTCAGCATGAGCAACCGCGCCCCGGGATTGGCGGCACGGATGAGGGCCGCGGCAGCCGGCCCGTCCAGACGAGGCATGCGCACATCAAGGAGAGTCACGTCGGGTCGATGCTCCGCATGAAGGGCCACCGCTTCTTCCCCATCGGCGGCCTCGGCCACCACCAGAACGCGCTTCTCGAAATGCAGTACCGCGGCGAGCCCGGCACGCACGACATGATGATCGTCCGCAACGAGGAGCCGGATCGGAGCGGGGCTTTGATTCATGACGGCATGGACCGGGGCGCGGTCAGCGTCAGCGTGGTGCCCCGCCCAGGGCCACCATCGATTGCAAGGGTGCCACCGAGGAGACCAGCACGCTTCCGCATGCTCCCAAGGCCGAAGTGAGCGACGCCAGTTCCCGTCGATCCGCCTGGAGCAAAGCCACAGCCGTCATCAGCGATGGCCAGCACGACCTCACGGTCTGTGCATTGCAGATCGATGCTGATGTGCCTTGGGTTGCCGTGATTCACCGCGTTCGTCATGGCCTCCTGAGCAATACGGATCAAATGATGCGCCATGGGTTCCGGGAGAGGCGGAGCGGATCCCCGGACTTCAATCAAGGGGCCGCCACCCGCCGTCATGCCGGCTGCCAGTTCACGGAGTTCCTCAGCCAGATCAGTCGTGTCACCCGGATCATGGCGCAGATTCCAGACCGAATCTCTGAGGTCATCCCGGCTGCGCTTAAGGAGCGACTGTGCGGAAGCAACGTGCCTTCGCACCCGCTCGACATCCTGTTCCTCGCTGGCTAGCTCGACAGCCGACAACTGCAGCGCGGCGCCGGTGAGCCTCTGCTGCAGAGAATCGTGCAGTTCCGCAGCCAATCGTTCCCGTTCGGCCAGAATCGCCCGCGCCTCGACCGACGCATCCTGCCGGAAACGGACCTCGCGGGCTAGTTGCGCTGTCCTCCGCTGGACACGCCGACGCAGACTGAAGGCCCATACCAGAGCCGCCAGCAGCGCCACCACACTGGCCACCACCAACATGAGAAGCCGCCATCGATCAAGCCATGGACCACCTCTGATGACACGGATGTCCGCGGGCCCGCGCAGCAGTAGACTAAATCCATCCATCGCCATGAGTACAGCGACCCGGTCAAGGTTCGGCCGCAGATCGCAGACTCCCGTCAGTTCCAGCAGACTGCCGGGCTTGAGATCGACCGGGGCTTCGCTGGCGGGCAACTGCGCTGTAAAGGACACGCCATCGTCTTCCAGCAACAACTCCCAGTCCGCCGACCGCCGCTTCACCGTCCGGAGCAAACCCACAACCTTCACCAGCCGCAGATCGACGTCCGGCGTGTCCTCCTGCGACAGAAGCTGCCGCGCTCTGAATTCAGGCGGAACGACCGGCGCACCACGACCAAGCGGACGCAGGACGGCATCCTGAAGTTCCGCAACGTTTCCAGTCAGCCCGGGAAATCCTGCAGCTTCGATCTCTGTCAGAATGGGTGGGAGATCCCTTGCCTCGGTACGAATGCGGAGTCCCAGATCACCGGACTGCAGCACGAGGGAATCACCCGATCCCACCCATGTGACGACACCCCGCAAACGCACCCGGTTCGCCGCAAGGCCATCCGGGTGAAAGCGAAGCAGGCTTTCAGGCGTGCTGAGAGGTGCCGCAAAGGGGTCACCCGATGGCGGACGCGTGATCCTGAAATCGGACAGTTTGTTTGCCAGCACGTAGAAGCCACGGAACTGCCTTCGACTCGTATCCCATGCAAAGGCAACGCCCTGCACCCGGACCGAGGCATCAACCAATGCATGCGCCATGGTCTCGTCAGCCTCCAGACACCAGACGTTGAACGAACCGGCGGGCGTCGCCACAAGGAAGACCGCCTGCGGAGGCTGAGAACGATCCTCAATGGACACACTGCGCACCACCGCGGCGATCTCGACGCGGCGACAATCACAGCGACCCGACCGCAGATCATCAAAGCTCACCACTTCAGGAGACGGCAGCGCCACCATGCCAAGCGGACGAATGACGCGCGCTACGATGCGCGGAGCGAAATTCCCGAAAACAGTCACTCCTTCGACTTCGATTTCCCGGCCCGGTTCCAGATGCTCCGCCCCGGCGAGGCGGCTGCCGGCTACATAGATTCCGCCGGTGGCATCCTGCACAATCAGATCGCGATCAATTCCCTCACGCACATAGGTAGTGACTGCCCGGATCCTCACCGACTCGCCACGCTGGAGCGCCGCAGCGTCAAGGCGCAGAACATCAGCGATCGGACGCAGTGGCGGCGATTCCTGTGCCGACGCATGCCATGCGAGCGCAAGGAACATGAGAAAGCATCTTATCAGCATAATGTACGGATGGAGTATGCGGGACTCGCGAGCCACGCACAAGCGTCCCCTTATCCCGAGCTACTACCCGGCCGGGTAGTAGCGTGCGCCTTCAGCGTCAGTCATGCTGTTTTCATAAGCCATGAAAACCACGCGCCTCATTCTGCTGCTTCCATTTCTCGCATCCGCCGTCCATGCAGCCGGAATTCTCTCCGTGACGCCGCTGAACAGCGATGCCTTTCCCAATGCGCCGAGCACTGGCACGGAGTTCACCGGCACGACCTTCCTGAGCACGCAGGCAGCGGTCGGCAATCACACGGTCCAGGCCATGGGCCACAATGCACTGGCCTACACCGACCGCACGCATGTCTGGGCCGGCTACGGATCCGGGCTTGGGCAACCGAAGGACGCCGGCAACTTCCCGTCGTACCTCAATGGCCTCAGCTACGTGATGACCATGAACGGAAACCGCGATAACGTGATTCCCCCTTTCAGCATTGATATCACGACCGCGGTCCCGGGAACAGCCTATCTCTTCATCGACAACCGCCTTGGCGACGGTGTAGCGCAGGATGGACCGAATCCCTCGCTGGTCCTCGATAACGCCGCTCAGTGGATCATCGACGAAGGCTGGGTCCTCGTGAACACAGGAGCGAAGCCCGCGGACTACACAGGAAACAACGACATCCTCGGAATCGATGAAGGGAACGATGGGAGCATCAATCAGTATGCTTCGATCTACGCAAAGCCGATCACAGGAACACAGTTCACGGTCCGATCCTTCGGAGAAGGCCGCAACATGTATGGAGTCGCCTTCGCCGGCGTGCCGGAACCGTCATCCTCACTCCTCCTGAGCGCAGTGGCCGCAGCGGCCCTTCACCGCCGTCGGCGGAGCGCATGAAGCTCATGCCACGGGATTCCCAGCCACGGTTCCGCTGCGTTGCCATCGCTGTCGCAGCCATGTTCGCAGCGTCCCCCGCAGCAGCGGGCATTGCCATCGAGCACGTCGCCTTCCATGATGCATCGCACAGCACGGCCTATTCCGAAAGTGGTGCAGTCGACGATGGCGGT
>JBIKJV010000167.1:0-5272 GCA_044360755.1 Phycisphaerales bacterium | reverse complement strand
CATCGCGCGCGTCGGGTTCACGATCGTCGCGCGCGAGAGCACCAAGTCACGCACGTTCACGATCTCGAGCGGCGTGCCGGTCTCCTCGAAGATGCAGCGGTCGATGCGCATGCGCTCGACCGGTTGCTGCATCGGCCGGCTGCCGTCCGAGGTGGCAGGCGCGGCAGTGCCCACGCTGATTCCCGTGCGGATCGACTTGTTGAAGGAGCACCCGGTTACGGAGACCTCGCCGGACGCGCCGCGGATCGCGATCCCGATCGCCTGGCGCTGCTTGTCGCCGGGCACCATCATCAGGCCGCGCACCAGCAGGCGACGCGTGTCCTCCGCAGCCACGGCGGCGTGGTTCCAGCCGTCCACGCGCACGGCATCGATGCGCACGTCCGAGCAGCGCCGCACCAGGATCGCGTCCTGGTCGGGCCCGCGCGATCCGGCGACGGTGCACTTTCGGACCGTGATCTCGGCCGGCCACGGCGTGCCGTCGTCGGTGGCCATCGGCGAACCCGCTGGGGCGCCGGCCAGGGGCGATCCGTCGATCACGATCGCGGCCTTGCCCGGGTTCATGAACAGGATGTTCTCGATCACCAGGTGGCTGCAGCGCCGGAAGACCCAGCCGGTGTCGTCGCACACCACGCCTGCGGGGAGGGTGTCGCGGCTGCGGATGAAGATCGGCTTCTCACGCGTACCCTGCAGGCCCTCGATCACCTGCGAGATGTGGAAGCCCTTGGGCAGGATGATCTCGTCGCCGGGCTTGGCCTCGCGCGCGATGTGGACCCATGCCTGCGTCGGCTGCACCAGGAACTGGCGCGCGCCCGCGATGTAGGGCGTGGGCATCTGCCCGTCGCTGCCGGTGGGCTTCTGCGGCATCGCGCCCACGTCCGGCACGAAGGGCGGCGCGATCGGTGTGCGCGCGGCGCCACCGGCGCCGGCCGGCTGGTCGGCGACGGGCGGCCGTGGCGGCTGCGGGGCGCGGGGCGACTGCTGCGCGGCCGTGGGCAGCGCGGGCAGCAGGCTCAGGAGTGCGGCGGCGATCGCCAGGCGCGTCATGCCAGTCGTTGTCCGTGGGGGAGGCCGTCGCGGATGCGGTCGGCCGGGTGCGGGAGGGTGGCGTGCAGGAGCAGGCAGTCCGGCTCCGGCATCCAAGTCGTCGGGACCAGGTCTGCGGGGAAGAGGACGGTATCACCGGCGCGCAGCGATTGTTCGGGGTGATCGACGGTTCGCAGGGTCGCCTCGCCGCGGCACACGATGCCGACCACCGGACGCCCATCCGTCACCACCGGGAACGGCTCGGCGTCGCCGGAGGGCGACGCGTGGATCGCCTCGATGGCAAACCGGTCGGTGCGGCAGAGGGCGGCGGCGCGCAGTCCGTCGGTCCATGGGGTGTCCGCGGCCAACCGGCGCACCGGCACCAGTGCCGCGCGCTCGGCCTCGCCCAGCAGGATGCACTCGAGGGCGGCGTCCACGTGCAGGGGGCGCGCGGGGTCGTGGCGGTCCCAGTCGTACAGGCGGAAGGTGGTGTCACTCGGGGTCTGCACCTCGGCCACCACCACGCCGGCGCCCAGGGCGTGGCAGAGCCCGCTCTCCAGCGCGACGCAGTCCCCGGCATGCACTGGCTGGGCCCGCAGCAGGTCGCGGAAGGTCCCGCCGGCCAGCGCGGCGCGGATCGCGTCCGGCGTCGTGCCCGGGCGCAGGCCTCGGTAGATCACGGCGCCTGGTGCGGCATCCAGCACCACCCAGGCCTCGGTCTTCAGGTGCGCGCCGGGGTGGCGCGCGGCGTAGCCGCCTGTCGGATGTACCTGCACCGAGAGGTGCTGCGCCGCATCCAGGAACTTGACCAGCAGCGGGAATCGGTCGCCATCGGCCGCTGGGACCGCCCCCAGCAGGGCGCGTCGATGCGCACGCACCAGCTCCGTCAGCGTGCAGCCGTCGTAGGCGCCGCCTGCAACGTGGCTCACGCCGTCGGCGACGGGCGGTGCCAGGTCGGCGATCTCCCAACTCTCGCCCCAGGGCCCCGGCGAACCGGCGGGCGCGGGCTTGCCCAGCCCCACGAGCGCCTGCCCGCCCCATGTCCGCGCCTTCAGGATCGGACGGAATCGGAAGGGGGGCAGCGGCATCGGCGGGTCACATCGTCATGCCGGTGATCTTGCCGTCGAACACCAGCTTGCCGTTCACCACGCCCTGGCAGTGGCTGATGAAGCGGCGGCGGTTCACCTCCAGAAGCACGGCCAGCAGCCACAGCGTGTCGCCCGGCACCACCTGCCCGCGAAAGCTGACGTCGTCGCAGCGCGTGAAGCCCAGGAACCCCTTCACCCTGCCCGACTTGGTGTTCAGGAAGCTCGCCATCTGCGCGGCTGCCTCGATCATGATGACACCCGGCAGCAACGGTCGACCGGGGATGTGTCCCTCGACCCAGAACTCGTCCGGGCGCACGATCTTCTTCCCGATGCCCTTCGTGAACTCGGGGTCATGCCAGACGATGGCGTCGCAGTGGCGCATGTGCCCGGTCTGCGGCAGGCACTCGTCGAGCTCCGGCTTGCCGTACAGCGTGGCGTTCGGGTCGATCGAGGCGAGGTCGAGGATGAATTCCTGTGCCACTCGGGGTTCCTTCTGTCGGGGCCCGTGGGGGCCAAGCCGATTCGAACAGGATAATCCCTTGCGCCGGGGCCCGGCAGGGCGGATCACACCCCGTTTTTGGCGTTCCAGAGGGGGTCAAATCACCTATTTTCGGAAATTGGGACGTTCGGTCGATTAGACTGCCGCTGCGGCAATCCCGCCGCCCGGCCACGAATCACCCAGATACAGGAGACACGTCATGGAAGCCTACGAGCGCATGAAGAAGCTCATCGCGGAGTGCGACGACGACGTCAAGAAGGCGATCGGCGGCAACAAGGCCGCCGGCACCCGCGTCCGCAAGACGATGCAGGAGATCAAGGAGTGCGCGCAGGCGGTCCGCCAGGACGTCCTGAACATGCGCGACGCGTCCGAGGGCGGCGACAAGGCCTGACCTCGCGTCACGATCCCGTCCGGAAACCTGCCTGACGCGCCCTTCGGCGCGTCAGGCTTCTTTTTGCACCTGCTTCGCCAGCGCCAGGATGTCCTTGAACGCGGGGTGCGCGGCGTCGGCCATCAGCTCGTACATCGCGCCCAGCGTGCCGGTGGGAAGGGCGCCCGCACGCTCCATGCGGCGGAACGCGGGCGCCACCTGGTCCACCTGGCCCGAACTGATGGCGTCGGTGGCGTAGAAGACCGTCCAGCCGCCGGCCACCAGGTCCAGCACCGACTGCAGCACGCAGACGTGCGCCTCGACGCCGCAGACCAGGACGGTTGGGCGGTTTGCGGCGCGGAGCGCGTCGCGGGTGTCGTCCACCATCGCGCTGAAGCGGGTCTTCTCGATCACCGGCGTGCCGGGCGGGAGCGCCTCGCGCACGGTGGCGACGCTGTGCCCCAGGCCGCGCACGTACTGCTCGGTGCAGATCACTGGCATGCCCAGGCGGCCGGCGGCGCGCGCCAGCAGGGCGCTGTTGGTCGCCACGCGGTCGGCGGCGGCGATCGTCGGCATCAGCCGCTCCTGGATGTCGATCACGAGGAGCGTGGTGGTCTCGGGGCGCAGGCGCTGGATGGGCATGGATCGTGGGCCTTCACGCGTCAGACGCGCAGGGTGGGCTCGGTGGCCAGCGCGTCGCGCCAGCGGGCGCGGATCGGCTCGACGACCTCGGCGACGAAGCGGTCGACCTGCTCCGGCGCGCGGCCGACGTAGGCGCACGGGTCCATCACGCGGTCCAGGTCCAGGCCCGCGAACATCGGTTCGCCGCGCAGGCGCTGCAGCAGGTCGTTGGGCTTGCCTTCCGCCTTCACCGCGTGTGCCGCGGCCAGGCTGTGCGTGCGGATCACCTCGTGCGCGTCCTGCCGGTCGGCGCCGCGCTTCGTCGCGGCCAGCAGGATGTCCTCGCTGGCCATGAACGGGAGTTCCGCCATCAGGTGGGCCTCGATCGTCTTCGGGTAGACGACCAGCCCGCCAATGACGTTCGCCATGATGTCCAGCGCTCCGTCCAGCGCCAGGAATGCCTCGGGCAGCGAGAGCCGACGGTTCGAGCTGTCGTCGAGCGTGCGCTCGAACCACTGCGTGGCCGCGGTGTCGAGCGCGTTGTGCTGCAGGTTCATCACGAAGCGCGCCAGGCCCGTGGCGCGCTCGCAGCGCATCGGGTTGCGCTTGTAGGCCATGGCGCTCGAACCGATCTGGTCCTTCTCGAACGGCTCCTCGACTTCCTTCAGGTTGGCCAGCAGCCGAAGGTCGTTGCAGCACTTGTGCACGGCGGCTGCGGCGACAGCCAGGCTGCCCAGCACCTGCGCGTCGGCCAGGCGGGGGTAAGTCTGGCCGCAGACGGCCCACGTGCGGTCGGCGGGCCAGCCCAGCTTGCCCGCGAAGCGTCGCTCCAGGTCGTCCACCTTCGTGCGGTTGCCGCCCAGCAGGCCCAGGTACGAGGCCTGCGTACCGGTCGCGCCGCGCAGGCCGCGCAGGCGCAGGCCCTCAAGGCGCAGTTCCACCTCGCCCAATGCGATCGCGAAGTCCTGCGCCCAGAGCGTGGCGCGCTTGCCCACCGTGGTGGGCTGCGCGGGCTGGTAGTGCGTGAAGCCCAGCGTGGGCAGGTCGCGTTGTGCGGTGGCGAACCGCCCGGCACGGTCGACCACGATGGCCAGCTTGCGGGCGACGATCGCGAGCGCCTCGTGCAGCACCAGGATGTCGGCGTTGCAGACCACGTCCTGGCTGGTCGCGCCCATGTGGATGATGCCGCGCGCGCCGGGCGCGGCGTCGCCGAACGCGTGCACGTGGGCCATCACGTCGTGGCGAAGGCGTGCCTCGTGCGCCTCGGCGGCGGCGAAGTCGATGTCGTCCAGGTGCGCGCGCAGCTCGGCCAGCTGCGCCGGCGTGACGGGCAGCCCGACCTCGTGCTGCGCCTCGGCCAGCGCCAGCCAGATGCGGCGCCACGTGCCGAACTTGCGCCGCGCACTCCACGCCGCGCGCATCTCGCGGCTGGCGTTGCGTGCCTCCAGCGGGGAGCGGTATCCGGCGTGTTCGTCGGTGGCAGGGGTGGTCACGTGGGGCATCGTACGGAGTCCCGAAATGGTGTCCGGGATGGCGCCGGACCAATTTCGCAGGGCCTTGAAGGAGGGTGCGTGGTCACCGCGCCCTTTCGCTGCGCTTGGCCCCCTCCTCCGCGAACTTCCTCGCTCCACCAGGTTCCGCTCGTCATCGTCGTCGGCCGGTTCGGCACGT
>JBIKJV010000166.1:0-5284 GCA_044360755.1 Phycisphaerales bacterium | reverse complement strand
GGCGTCGCGGCCGTGGCCGCCGTGCGCGACCCGAAGGCCTTCGAGGCCCTCTGGAGCGTGATGCGCGCCGAGAAGGACGACGTGCGACTGGTGGCACTGGACGCCTTCGCCGCCGGTCGCGAGGAGGGCCAGTACCGGCTGGCGTGCATCGCCATCCAGGACGCCGACAAGGCGATCCGCGCCGAGGCCACGCGCCGCATCCCGCGCCCGCCGTGCCAGGCGGTGCTGGCGGCGATCGACGAGGGACTGCGCGCCGAGAACTCCGAGTGGATCGACCAGGCCGGCCTGCTCGCGGGATCGGTGCATGCGATCGAGGCGATCCCCGGGCTGATCTTCGCGCAGTTTGCACAGGGCCAGACCGACGGCAGCGCGCGCGAAGGCCGGAGCCTGGCGTGGATCGCGATCGGCAAGGTGCGCAGCTACGTGCAGAACGTGATCCCGGTGGTGGGCGACAATTCAGGCGCGTACCAGCCGGTGATCGGGCAGATCGTCGAGGGCGTCGTCATGGAGGTGGCCGGATGCAACGTCACCATCTACCACGGCGACGTGCACGATTCGCTGGTGGCGATGTCGAGCTACGACTCGGGGACCGACACGTCGCACCTGGCATGGGACATGCGCGCGTGGTGGCGCTGGTTCAACACCGAGTACGTGCCCATGAAGCAGCGCGAGGACGAGGTGCTGGCCAAGGCCGTGCCCGCCGTACCGGGCGGCGGCGCCACGCCCCCGGGCGCGCCGCGCTGACCGCCGCGCCACGCGCCGCACCGACCGCCACCATCATGCCCGGCGCGCGTGCTCCAGCACGGCCTGCGCCAGGCGCTCGTACTCCTCGGCGCGGTTGTAGACCTGCGCGGACGCGCGCGCGTGCCAGCGGCCACCGAAGTCGATGATCGGCACCTCGATGCGGTCCTCGGCGTAGAGCGCCTTCTGGAAGTCCATCGGCGTGGCGTACCGCGCCGGGATCTCGGCCGGCAGCGGCACCGTCGCCATGAAGCCAAGCATCGAGTGGTCGGCAGGCGAGATGGGCTCCACGTCCCACCGCTCGCACCACAGGCGGTTCGCCCACGCGGCCATCTGGCGGTTGTGCGCGCGCACCTTGTCCCAGCCGAATTGGCCCATGAAATCGATGGCCTGGCCGCTGACGGCCCACGCGGCCAGATCGCGGGTGCCCTGCCAGTCGAATTCGCGCACGAACCCCTGGTCCAGGAAGTGGCTGATGGTCACCGGGTGGATGTCGGCGCGGCGTTCGGGCGCCACCCACAGGACGGCCGAGCCCTTGGGCGCACAGGGCCACTTGTGCAGGTTGCCGGTCCAGTACGTGCAGCCGATGGCGTCGACGTCCACGTCCAGCATGCCTGGGACGTGCGCGCCGTCCACCAGCAGCTCGATGTTGCGTGCGCGGCATTCGCGCGCCAGCTGCTCCACCGGGAAGACCAGCGCCGTCGGGCTGGTGACGTGGTCGACGACCACCAGCCGCGTGCGCGGGTTCATGGCGGCAACCAGGGCGTCCACGATCTCCTGCGGGCGATTGATCGGCAGCGGGACGGGCACCTCGACGTACACCGCGCCGGTCTGCCGGCCGCGGTACTTCATCGCGTTGCGCACCGCGTTGTAGACGTGCGAGGTCGTCAGCAGCTCGTCGCCCGGGCGGAAGTCCAGCGAGCGCAGGACGGCGTTCACGCCCTCGGTGGCGTTGGTGACGAACCCGAACGAGTCCGGCGCGATGCCCAGGAACGCGGCGACGCGCTCGCGGGCGGGCAGGATCAGCTCCTGGATGCGGCGGTCGATGAACTCGATCGGCCGCGACTCGATGCGGTCCTGGACGGCGATGAAGGCCTCGCGGATCGCCCGTGGCACCGCGCCGAAGCTGCCGTGGTTCAAGAACGTGTAGGTCGGGTCGAGCGCCCACAGGCGCTCCAGGCGCGGCGCAAGGGGCGCTGGCGGGGCGGGAATCGCGGT
Organism: Phycisphaerales bacterium; assembly: GCA_044360755.1. Classification (GTDB taxonomy): domain Bacteria; phylum Planctomycetota; class Phycisphaerae; order Phycisphaerales; family SM1A02; genus UBA966. The sequence continues at coordinate 3,325 of JBIKJV010000166.1, read as the reverse complement.
CGGAAGGCCGGTCGAGGACATGCCCGGACGGTACCGCATGCCACCCGCCGATAAAACCGCCCGGAAATTCAGCACAGCGGGTTGGATTCGGTCTCCGTTCGCACTAACATCCGCCGAACAAAATCTGCAGGTGAGCAAGGACGCCTGCCGACAACCAAACAGACGCCGAACTGTCCGGTCCGGCGCAGCAACCCGAAACGAGGTCCACGCCATGAAGCTCCTTGCCACGATCCGCTCGCTCCTCGCCCCCGTCGCCGACGACTGCCCGCTGGTCGTCCTTGGCCCCGGAGGCGACTTCACCGAGCACGTGGTCGCCCGTGACGGCGGCCTCGTGACCGTCGTGCCCGCGTGCCACAGCCTGCAGGAGTCGGACCTGCGGCTCCGCACGCGCCGGCACCGTCTCTCGCGCTTCCTGGCCGACCAGGCCGATCCCACCTCCGTCCGCCCCATCACCCGGAACCACCATGAACCTCACGCCACGACAGCTGCAGATCTTCGAGTTCATCCGCGACTTCCGCACGACGAACGGCTTCTCGCCGACGATGCAGGAGATCGCCGACGCGGTCGGCGTCAGCAAGGTCACGATCTTCGAGCACGTCGAGGCGCTCGTGAAGAAGGGCGCGCTGACGCGCGACCGGAACCTGGCTCGCTCTTTGTCGATTGCTGACGACGTCCAGCTCCCGCACGAGGAGCGCACGTTCCAGATCGAGTCGGCCCGCACGGTCACGAAGACGGCCATGGGCGCCCTGCCCCTCCAGTTCCCCCTGGTGGGCAAGATCGCCGCCGGTGCGCCGATCGAGAAGTTCGAGCAGGACGAGACGCTGCGGCTCGAGGACCTCTTCGGCCCGCGCCGCGGCCAGTCGGCCGGCATGTTCGCGCTGCAGGTCGACGGCTGGTCGATGCGCGACGAGGGCATCTTCGACGGCGACTACGTGATCGTCGAGAGCCGCGACGTCGCCAGGAACGGCGAGCGCGTGGTGGCCCTGCTGCCGAACGGCGAGACCACGCTCAAGACGTTCTTCAAGGAGCGCGACGGCCGCATCCGCCTGCAGCCCGCGAACCCGGACTTCGAGCCGATCATCGTCGACGACTGCCAGATCCAGGGCGTGGTGGTGGGCGTGATGCGGCGGTACTGAGTCGCGCGCCCCACGCGCCCCATGCAACGATCACCGCAGCCGCCTCCGGGCGGTTGCTTTACTTGGCGAGCGCGGTGACCAGCTCAACCGCCGCGTCCTCGGGCGCGCGGCCGGCGGCGATTGCCTCACGCATGCGGCGGACCAGGGCGCTGCCCACGATCGCGCCGTCGGCATGGGCCATCACCGCGTCCACGTGCGCAGCGGTCGAGATGCCGAAGCCGGCGGCGACCGGCAGCGCGGTGGCCGCACGGATGCGGTCGACGACGGGCTTGACGTCGGGTGCCTCGCTGCGTTCGCCCGTGATGCCCAGGCGCGCCAGCGCGTAGACGAAGCCGGTGCAGAGCTGCGCGATGCGCGCCGTGCGTTCGGGACCGGAGGTCGGCGAGACCAGGAACGTGCACGTGATGCCCGCGGCGTCGCAGGCAGCACGCAGCGCGGGGGCGTCCTCCAGGTCGATGTCGGGGACGATCAAACCGTCGAAGCCCGCTTCGGCTGCCTGGCGCGCAAAGGCCTGCGCACCGATGCGGTCAACGATCGAGACGCTGACCATCGCCACCAGCGCGGACTGCACCTGCGGGCGCACGCGCTTCACGGCGGCGAACACCTTGGCGGGCGTGCACCCGGCCAGCAGCGCCTCGTGCATCGACTCCGCGATCACGGGCCCGTCGGCGATCGGGTCGCTGAACGGGATGCCGACCTCGATGACTGCCGCACCGGCCTGCGAGAGCCGCGGCAGCAGCCGCTCGGTCGACTCCAGGCTGGGGTAACCCGCGGTGACGAACGGCAGCACGGCGCGCCGCCCGGAGCCCGCGGCAAGCGCACGAACCACGCGGTTGGTGGCGCACAGAAGTTCGGCCGATTGGCTCATACGTAGTTCCTCACCTGATCGATATCGCACAAAACGCCATCGATACAAGGCTTTGACACTGCGCCTGTCGACGGCAGGTGACGATCTCGCAAATCACTTCCCGCAAACGCCCCATCGAGCCAACAGGATGCCCAGGTCAAATCCATCGACAACCCCGTCAGCATTGAGGTCGCAGGCGCGAGACGCAGCGGATGTGGTCACGCGTCCCCAATAGGAAAGAAGCGGGCCAAGATCGGCCCCGTCGACGCGACCGTCCACGAAGATGTCGCCGATGCACTCACACGTGTCGGGGACTCCGTTCTGATTGACGTCTGCCCCGCTCTCGCACGCGTCGCCAATTCCATCCGCGTCACAGTCCGCCTGACCCGGATTGAAAGCAGATGGGCAGTTGTCGCTGGAGTCCGCGAAGCCGTCGGCATCTGCGTCAGGGGGCACCTTTGCGACGGCGAGCGAGTGGACGCCACCAGCGGCGATGACCGCAGCACCTGTCAGATCCTGCGGCGGAGCGGACTGGCCGCTCGTGGATAGCCCCCATGCACGAACGCTGCCATCGGACAACAAGGCCAAACTGTGGGCGTATCCCGCGGCAATTGCGACGACAGCGGACAAATTCGGAGGGATCGTCGACTGCCCATACGAATTCCACCCCCAGCAGTGAACCGTGCCGTCCGATCGTAGTGCCAGGGCGTGGTAGCCGCCCGCAGCGATACCGACGACGCCAGAAAGCGCCGGTGGTACGTTGCACTGCCCCTTGTTGTTCTGGCCCCAACACCGAACAGTGCCGGTCACGGAAAGTGCCATGGAATAAAAGTCGCCGCCATCGACCTTCGCTGCGGGAGGAAGGTCCGCGGGGACAGTTCGCTGGCCTTGCGAGTTGTCGCCCCACGCCCGCACCACACCACCGACGACCGCGAGGGTATGGACGTACCCCGCTCCAATCGCGGTCGCTGACCCAAGGTTCGCCGGAACGGCGCACTGGCCCGCGCCGTTCCCGCCCCACGCGTAGACGGTTCCATCGAACCCGCGAGCCACGGTGTGCACCCACCCGGCCGCCACATCTGCGACCAACCCAACCTGGGGCGGCACGTCACACTGGCCACTACCGTTCCAGCCCCAGCACCGAACGCGCCCGTCCGGACGAACAGCGACCGAGTGCCGGTCGCCACCAGCCAATGCCGTGGCACCTGTCGCAGGCAAAGGCAACACAACCTGACCGTAGGAATTGTCGCCCCAGAGCCGAAGCCCCAGTCCGAAGTCAGCGGAAGCCGATTTGGCGGCACCGGCCACTATCACCATCACGAGTGAGGCCGAACAAGTTCTC
>JBIKJV010000329.1:0-5306 GCA_044360755.1 Phycisphaerales bacterium | reverse complement strand
AGTTTAATGATGCAGGATTATATACAACACCAACATTATTATACGAACAAACTGCTGCATCAGTTCTTCAGAATATTCCTGGTGCTCCTACGTTCTTATATCCTTCAGTAATGATACCTTATTATTTCTCAGAAGGATTTAATACTACAATTAGAGTAATACAAGCATTTTTACCATTTAGACAATACGCATTACAATCTCTTGCACATGGTTTCTATGCAAGATTTGTACCGCCAGTAAGAAGCTTATTACAAAGATTTAGTTTAGAGGAAGGTTTTTATCTTACTGATAGTAATCAAGAGGTCCCAGATTTTCTTGATGGTACTGGTGCATTTCAGAGATATAGTATAAACAATCTTAATAGAACTAAGACAGCATTTTTAAGAACTGCTGCACCTAATAATTTAAACCCACTTACTGCTCCAATTGAAGGACCTAACTTAATTGGTACTTATGCGGGTGGTGTTATAGTTCCAGGTAACCAAGAAGATAATAGTTTAATTAATCTTGGTAAGGCTGTTGCTACTTCAAGTTTTGGAATGTCATTTGATAATGAAACAAGATTTAATAGTTTCTTGTCAAACATTGCTAGTCACTATGTTGGATTAAAATATAATGTTCAAAATCAATATGGGCAATTAGAAAGTATTAAACAAGTTGTTGCTACATCATGTGAAGTAAGATTTGATCCTAACAATGTTTATGATCCAGCAACAAATCCAGGTGGAGATGTTTCAATTGTAACTACATCATCTTTTTGTAATACACAAACTCCAAACCCAATACAAGTTAAACATACAGTATTGTTACCTACACAAACAATTTTTGGTGGAGATACTTATATAAATAGATTTACTGAAAAGAATACAATGTTGTTCTTTTATAACTGGTTATATAATCTTCCAGATGGCACTCCTTGGAATTATGCTTTATATAATAATATCCCAACTGCAAGATATTGGATGAATACACAACCTTATAGCAAAGATGAGAATCCTCTTGCTGGTGGTGTTCTAAGTGTTATATCTACAATACAATCTTTAATTACAGCACAACCAACTTTTGGTACAGGACCAATGCCTATAGATTATTATAATTTAGATAATGATGCATATAGAAGATCTGATGATAATGAGATAGGTGGACCTTTAGGTTATGATGGTTTCTTGTCAATAAAGAATTCATACTTCTATCTAGCTAATTCAGGTGTAAGAGATTTCTTTGTAGAGAGCAATGTACTTGTAGATTTTAGATCACAGGGAACTTTCCAATATCAACAACCTTATATTCCATATCAGTATACAGATATGCGGGAGTTATTTGATATGGATCCAGAGGTAATTACTAAAGGTAACTTCTATAACTATGATTACTCATTAAGTGTTACTAAGTTCTTTACGCAATATATATCTGCCGGTTCTTTACAGGGAATTAATTACAATCCTTATGTGGCAGATTTATGTTTTACATACTATCCTAATAGATCATTATATTCATTGTATCAAGATGATCAGTCTTATGAAAATAACTGGTTAATTTATTTACCACTTAACTATGTACAATTTAGAGATAGGATAACTACAGTTAAGCCTACAGGTATGACGGGTATGATATTTACATTCCCTACTACTGGACCATTATTCTATCAAGGTATAGATCAGTTGACTACAAACTTAGGTAAGAAAGTTACTATAGGTGACGGAGGTTTATTTTCTACACCTCCTCAATCTTCATCTAATGCTGACCCATCTTTTGAATATGGTTCATCACAAAATATTAGATCAGTTATATATGCTCCTGCAGGTCTTTACTATGTATCTATGAACCAAGGAAAAATCTTTTCTTACGGTGAAGGATTAAAAGAGATTTCTCAAAATGGTCTTAAGTGGTGGTTTAATTTATTTTTACCATATAAACTTACAGATGATTTTCCAGATTTCCCATATATAGATAATCCAGTTGCAGGTATTGGTGTACAAGCAATGTATGATAATAAAGACTCTATATTATATTTTACAAAGAAAGATTATAAACTAAAATCTGGACTAGGTAAGATATCATATAATTCTGATAAAAATACATTTAATTATCTAGGAGTTAATTATCCATTGGGAGATCCAGCTATATTTGATAATGCATCTTGGACAGTAAGTTATGACCCTAAGATGAATGTATTCCTTAGTTATCATGACTGGCATCCAGACTTAGCATTCTCAGCAAAATCAAATGTATTTACTGTTAAAGGAAATACAATATGGAAACATAATAATTCATGTGATGACTTTTGTAATTTTTATGGAACTCAATATCCATTTGAGATTGAATATCCTATAGTTACTGGGCAATCACCTACAGTAGTTAAATCATTTGAATATATTCTTGAGGCATACAGATACTCACAGTTTAACTGTGTAGATCAGTTCCATGTTCTAGATGCAAACTTTAATCAAGCTGTGGTATCTAACACAGAGCAAGTATCTGGTTACTTAAACTTAAATATATTCCCTAAGAACAACATTACTCTTTCACTTGATTATCCTAAACTAAATCAATCTAACTTAGCTTCATTTGATATATTATTCTCAAAAGAAGAAAACAAATATAGATTCAACCAGTTCTGGGATATTACAAAAGACAGAGGAGAGTTTCCAATAGGATCAGATTATCCTCCAACAGGACCTTTAGTTCCAGGAACAACTCAGCTTCTTGGTAATTATTCAGATCAAGTTATTTGGAATACACAACCAAATGGATATATCAAAACTCTAAATGCAAATAACTTAAACTATGCAAAACCTGAGTTACAAAGAAAAAGATTCAGACATTACTTAAACTATCTGTTCTTGTCAAAACTTGCAACTCAAGAAGAAAGAGATATTAACTTTATACTTAAGATAGTAAATAGTAAGAACCAAGCATCACTTAGATAATGGAAGATTTTTTTGAAGACTATGAAACTTTAGGTTTGCCAGGAGGACCCAATGAATTAAAAAAATTTACTAATGGGTTTATTATTTCTGAGAGAGGACAATGGGATTATCCTGGACAACCTACAGCAGTACCAACACCTAGTGGTAGAATAACTATGGAAGGAGTAGAAGATGATCTACTAGGTATAGATAACTTAGGTAACACACAATACATGACTCCTGGTAATGAATATCAGTTTGAGGGAGACATGGTATATGAAATACCACAAGCAAAGAAGGGAGGAAGTAAAAAACCATCTAAGAAATATTCAAGAAGCCTGATGGCTAAGAATAGATTGTTTTCAAAGAACCCTTTACTTAAAAAAATAAAGTCTGCAAAGAATAAGATCTATGATCCATACTCTCCATATTTTCAACCAGGAGGAGAAATTGATTTACCACAAAATGTAGGTATAGCTTATTTACCAGAAGATGGTAGATCATATTATGATCCATTATCAGATACAATTAATTTAAATCCTAATGCAAATGATGCTGAACTTAATCATGAGTTAGTTCATGCTTGGCAAAATAGAACTGGAAGATTAAGAAGTAATCCCAATCTTCCACAACAAAGACCTCCAATTGTCGCATCAGATGAACAAGCAGCATCATACTATACAAGAAAGGGTGATGAAGTAGACCAGTATATAAGTAATCTAAAAAACATTTATCCTGAAATGACAGGTAATATTTGGACAGAAGATCTTGATAGATTCATACCAGATCAAATAAAGTATGATAGAGCAGTTGAACCTCTTATGTATGAAGATGCAAATACAATGGAAGGAGAAGCTGAGTATTTAAGTCAAACAAGAGGTAGACCTGGAGGTATTGGATTTAGACAAGAAGGTGGATTCATGGATGTAGAACTTGATGATAGTGAGATAGAAGAATACAGAAGAGGTGGATACATAGTAGAAGATATTTCTGTACCTTCATTAACTAAAGCTAGTTATGGACACTCTGTAGGTAATCTTATTAGAAAAGATGACGGAGGTTCTGTTAGTGGTACTCAAGGTTTAACAGCTGATTTCTCACAGAGACTTACTCAAATGATTTTAGATGCTAGAGCACAAGGAGTAGACTTAGGAGTTGGTTCAGGATATAGATCATATGAGAAACAAGAGAAGCTTTGGCAACAAGCTCTTAAGAAATATGGTTCTCCAGAGAAAGCAAGAAAATGGGTAGCTCCTCCGGGAGGATCATTCCATAATAAAGGTCTTGCAGTAGACTTAAATGCAAATGGTCAGTTCTTAGGAAAAGATGCAAATAGTAAGGCTACAGAATGGGCACATGCTAATGCTAAGAAGTATGGTTTACATTTTAGAATGGGTCATGAGCCTTGGCATATTGAACCTATAGAAAAAACTAAATCAAACTCTGATAAAGAAAATGAGCATGACCATGAGCATGATGATGAAGTTGGTACATTTGGAGATCAACCTAAACCAACTACTCAGGAAGAGTATGACAAAATGGTTGAAGATAAAAACCTTGAGTTTGAATTAAAACAAAAGGAGTTAGCTGAAAGAGAAAGAAAATTACATGATGATGATTATAGTAATTGGAAACCAGCTAAGACAGAAGTAGTAGATCCTAGACAACAGATACTAGATCAGTATTCTAAAATAATGGAACCAAGTAGTCAAAATGTATTTGAACAATACAATGCTAATATTCAAGGTCAAATGAAAGATGGTGGATTCATTATGGAATTAACAGATAAAGAAATAGAAAGATACAGAAAAGGAGGATTTATTATAGAGGAACTTGATTAAACTTATTAAGTTTAGTTACTATGTTTTTATTTATTATATTTATATTATAGCGCGTTATAATGAAAAGAAAAGTAAGAATTTATAAAGACCCATTTGGAAATGGGGGTTACATAAACAAAACTGCTCAGTGGTTAAGAAAGGCTCAAGATGGAGCTGAAACTGGAGCTACTCCGGTTACTCAAGGTATTATGCAACAAATGCAAAGTGGTCAACCACAGCAAGCAATGCAACAACAACCTGAGCAAGATCCTCAAGAACAAATTTTACAAACTGTTGTCGCATTAGCTCAACAAGGATATGGGCAAGATGAAATAAAAGATTATCTTTTACAAAACATCTATGGGTTTGATAAAGCTTCACAAGAGTATGCTCAATATGAGCCACAAATTTTAGAATTTGTATCAGCTGTATTTGAAAAATCTGCACCAGAGGAAGAAGAACAAGAAGTAACCAATGAACCTATTGCAGATATTGTAGAAGATACTAGCATGCAAGATACCTCAGAAGAAGATAATAACTATGATCAAATGATCAATGATATTATTTATGATGATGA
>JBIKJV010000333.1:0-5312 GCA_044360755.1 Phycisphaerales bacterium | reverse complement strand
TTGCTTCGGGCCTACTTGACATCGGGTGCTTCGTGTAGTCGTAGAACTTGACAGCGACGAACATATCGAAGAGCCACGGTGCGACTTTTTCCCATCGGATGTCGGAATAAGTATTGAGGCGAATCGCTAAGCCTTGCTCATAGGTTTGCGCTTTGGTGTATGCGTCGAAGATTTCAGAGAAAAGCAGCGCCATGAATCCTTGAGGATTTGCGATCATAAAACTAGTCCGAGCCAGTCGGACATTGTAAGTGGTAGAAAAACCTCCGTTACCTGAAAACGCTACGCAAGTATCAGCGCATGAATCAGCAAAGGCGCAAACATTTCCAAGGCCTGAATGGATCGCGGGAAGCAATGCAAGTCCGAGCGTAGTGCGTTCATCTTTTTGCAATTTGGAAATATCTCCCGACAGCAAACTGCCTGCAGATTTGAATCCGTAGCTTTTGCGAATGTCCTGCAATTCTTTTTTAGATTGCAGAACTAGTGCGTGATATGCGTGGTGGTCTGTCTTTAATAGTTGGTGCAGTTTAGCTGCGCCATCGGTTAGGGCTTTTTCAATTTGGTTTGGTGTTTTCATTTCTAGTCTGCCTTTGCATGAGTGTTTATTAAATGGATAGCGGTATGGAGATCATCAGCCAATTCTGTACGGAAGTAAATTGTTAATTCAGGCAATGTGTTGGTTTCAAATCTTTCTGCCCACAATGTAAGACGATCGATGAGTCGGTCGGTCGGTGTTTTTTCTTCGTTCCATGTCTGAACGTCGACGACTAGCCAGTCAAGCAACTCCCAAAAATGACCGATCATTGTGTATTCTTTTGATGCTCGCATTTGGCTATCTTCGTGGTCTTCATAATAAATAGCGCAAGCGGGTGAAGCGAATCCTGCAGGCTCTGAAGCGTCGCCATCTGTAATCATGATTGAACGCTTGAGGCCTTTAGCATCACTACCCCAAATAGCGGTACATCCACCACCTGTCGAGATTCTTTCCCATGTGAACTCGGGAACTTTAATTGACAATGCATGAAGCATTGAATCGTGCTTTTTCATTTTGTGTCTCCGTTCTCGTTCATGTCTTCTGCCCATGCTTGTACCTCTGCGATGAATTCAAACAGATCACCGGTAAAGGGATACTTACGGCATAGCCATTCATCGTGTCCGAGATAGGTGGACATATTCGGCGAATATGCCTCTACTGCTTCGTAGATTTTGGTTAATTCTTTATGAATGGAAAAGGCAGCGTTTACGATCGTTTCCTTGTGGCGGTTGCGTGGTTCATAGCCTCGCTCAATGCGTGAAAAATAAGCATGCATCGTGATGCGATAGGTGCGTGACTTTTCATCAGGCATACGGCAGGCATCTTCAAATATCCATTCCGAGGAATGTCCTCCGCTGTACTCAGAGTCTTGAAGATCGCGAGAAAGGCACATAGAACAGAGAGCTTCTGACTCGTCCTCCCAACTATGGCGACTAAGCCAAAGATCCTTACCTTTGCACTCGGGGCATCGTCCGACACTAAGTAGACGATGCTTCATTACTTCTAGGGCCTTTTGGCGACCTAGCTCTTGCAGTTGCTTTTTCATTTGGAGTCCCTTCCAACTGTGTCGGCGAATTCCGACTAAGAGAATTATTGCACGGATTTTTGGCTGAGTCAAGTCAAGCGAAGTACCCCCGCCGAAGGCGGGGGTACAACTGGCGAAGGATCACACTCGGGTAGATCGTTACCGTTTGGAGATTTTGAACGTTACACGCTGGCGATCGTAACCCGCTGGCGATCGTAACCCTTTGACGATCGCGGAAAAACGGCAACCAACAATTAGAGAGCAATTGAGCGAAGCGAATGCGCTAGCACAAACTTTTAAGAATTTGAACGACGAAAACTGGGGTAGATAATGCGACGCGCAAACTTGGAAAATTTGCTACGACTAGGAACGGCAGAAATATTTTTATCCCACAAACTTTTAGATTCCGGGGCAGGAAGAGCATTGAGTTTTTGGGCCGCTAGCGAATCATCGGAAGCGATACTGAACTTCTTTTTTGCTTTTGCCGGCGGGATTTTTTTTGCGCGGTTATTTTCAACGACGAACACGTCATCGGAAGCGAAATCAAAACTGAATAATTTGTGCAAAGTCAAAATCATGTCAGGGGCAATTAGACGACCGCCGAGGGAAATTGTTCCTGTGTACAAAGTAATCGAATGGGTTTGATCCATGTGCCAGGATTCAGCTTTGATGACTTTGCTTTCAGGATTTAGAGTGAAAAAATAACTGATGCCGGTGACATTGTGAGTTGCAAATACAGATTTTGACATTTTGCAAAGTTCCCAACCGTTCTGAATTGGGGATGTGTAGAAGGCATTTGTGGCCTGAAGAATTTTCATCATTTCTTGTTGAGCGTTCATGATTTCCTTTTGATAAACATTGCAGCGAGGGCAATGAGGACGAATGCACCAAGAAAAATTGGTGCTGGGTTTGTTTGCTGTTGAAATTCTTTGAATCCTTCAGCTACTGATGTGACATTAAAGCATTCGCCTGTTGCGGGGTTGAATTCTGGATACTGGGTATCAGGGCAATTCGGGTTTTCCATCGGAGTCCCTTCCGTTGTGATCGCGTTATTGCGACAACAGAATTTTGACAGACGAATATTCCCCTGTCAAGTTGATTTAGGGGAATTCTTTAAGCCAGTTTTTATAGGGGTCAATGGCATGGAGTTGGAGTCGTTCTTTGGGGGTTCTGCCCCCGAATAAACCGAACCTACGCCATTGATCCTTTTCGTGGTGCATAGCAAAGGCAAGGCACATATCACGGACTTCGCACCCATCACAGAACTGCTTCCCTGGTTCATAAAGCCGAGGGCTGGAGTTTCCCGATTCTTCAGGGAAGAAGACTTCTATCGGGAGCGTTTTGCACGCGGCTTTGTCTTTCCACCAGACCGGGGCAAACTCGTTATTTTTCGATGTTGGTGACATATGCATTCACATTCTTTATGTACTTCAGGTGGCCAAATTGTCATTGCACGTTGGATGGTTCCGCAATGGGTGCAGTCTGGGTGTGAGCGGGTGAACTCAAAGAGCGGTATGGAATCCAAGAATGTGCCTTGCAATCCATTCAGCTACTGGTGAGGCAACGCCATTTCCGCACATCTTGTATCGGGTGGTGTCGGAGTTGGTTGTTCCGTCTGCTCGATACAGCGTGTGGTTGTCGGGCCATCCCATGAGGCGTTCGCATTCAACTGGTGTGAGCCTGCGAACAACCATGTCGGCAAGTATGCCCGTTGATTGTTTGGTGCCGGCACGAAGAGCCTGATGAACATGACCGCCTAAGGCATCGTTGTATTCATCGTATGCTTCGACTACTAGGTGTTCTCCGCGTGATGATGGTACGCCACCATCGCCACCTGATCGCAGCGTTGGTGCGATGTCTGTTTCAACGATTAACGATTCGCTTCCTCCACCGAGGTCACCACCATTTGCTTTGAGTGTTCCTAGACCTTCTGCGTATTGTGCAAAAGATGTGCCTGTATAGGCAACGGCTACTCCGTGTGCGCTGATTGTGTCAAGCGTGTACATAGGGTCACCATCTTCTCCAACGCCACGACCTTGCGGGCCTGCGGTATCTGAGCGTCCGATGATTGTTCCTTGTATTGGGTATGCGACAGCTTGTCCACCTGTTTGGTCAAGCGTGTACGAAGGATCACCTTCATTGCCTACGCCTAAACCGTTTTGGTGTTTTTCAATTTCTCGACCATCCTGAATAGGAATGGCATTTGGTTGGAACAACACTTGGTCGTTACTGCCGGCGAGGGTTAACGAAGTATCCGAAAGCAACGGACCTTTTCCACCGCCTGGTTTACCTTCACGCTGACGCATCAGCACAGGCTGATCATCAACGGCGACCATCGGAACATTGTTTCCACCTGTACCCATTCGGGCAGCAAGAGTTTGTACTGGTGATTCATAGATACGCACATCGTCAACGCGTGTGCCATCAATCAACATTGGTTCTGCAATAACAACAGTTGCTCTTGATTCACCTGTGTTGTCAAAAACGTTTAGCGTTGGTGCAACTTCGTTTCCACGCCACACTTCAGCTGGCAAAGTGCCTTCGGCATCTCTAGCACCAGAGCGAACAACTTTTACAAATGGTTCAACGACAAGGTTGTAATGCTCAGAGCCACTAGGGCCACCTGAACCTTTGTGCCATTTGGATGTCACAGATGTAGTTAAAACATCATCGTCCGTAGAACCAGCAGCCCAAGGCAACTCAGGTTCTATTCGTTGATCAAGTCTCCCGCTACTTGGATCAGAGCTTTCTCCAAGCGTGGCGGCAAGTGCTTTCCTCTCCTTGTTGCGCGTCGAAGTATTCCTGCGGCGGCCTTCGCCGACAGGTAGTAACGCTTCTCCACCTCGTTCGAGGATTGCAGAATCGAAGCAAGCGATGACGAACACTCGTCTACGCCTTTGGGGGACTCCGTAGAACTGTGCGTCCATGCAATGCCATTCGACGTGATGACCCCCGATGTTGACCATTTCTTGGAGGACTGCGTCAAAGTCTTCTCCTTTATTGGAGCTGAAGGCTCCAGCCACATTTTCCCAAATAGCCCATCTTGGGTACTGTCCATTGGTTGCATCTCTCATCTCCTTGATGATTCGTGTTGCTTCAAAGAAAAGGTTCGAACGGGAACCTTCCATGAGACCAGCTCTTTTGCCGGCGAGTGATAAGTCCTGGCATGGTGAGCCAAAAGTGATTAGGTCAACTGGTGGAAGTTCTGCACCGTTGACTTCGGAAACATCCCACCACTTCGGCACTTCAGGCCAATGGTGAGTAAGTACTTGTTGACAATGCTTGTCCCATTCAACTTGGAATCCACATTCCCAGCCTGCGTTATCAAATCCAATATCGAACCCTCCAACACCGGCAAAAAGGCTGCCGAAAGTTGCCATCAGAATGGTTCCTCGATTTCAGGGAATGAGTTCTTCAATGTTGCAACATCTTCTGGGTTGCTTGCGTTGCTCTTCTTCCAGCGTGAAGACAAGCCAGCTTCGTCAACAACGATCTGTGTCTTCTTCTTGTCAACACCGTCTTTGCTGGTGTATTCCTTGATTTCAATACGGCCAATAACGATGACGCGACTGCCTTTGACGAAGTCAGCACAGTAGTTCTCTGCCTGCTCACCGAATGCGACACAGTCAAACCATGTGGTTTCTTCTTGGCCGTTTGGCTTGCGGGTTACAGCGACGCTGAAGTTTGCTACTGCGTTACCTGATGTTGCGAATCGCAGTTCGGGATCACGCCCGATACGACCGACAATGTATACAT
>JBIKJV010000165.1:0-5315 GCA_044360755.1 Phycisphaerales bacterium | reverse complement strand
CTCCGGGCGCTCGCATCTGGACGTTCGAACGTCGGCGGGCGAGCGCCCGCAGCGAGCATTGGCCTCCTCCGGAGCGACGTACGAGGCCGTGAGGCACGCGTACCACGGTCCGATTCGGCCCGGGTCGTTCCACGTGCCGAACTGGCCGACGACGATGACGAGCGGAACCTGGTGGAGCGAGGAAGTTCGCGGAGGAGGGGGCCAAGCGCAGCGAAAGGGCGCGGTGACCACGCACCTGCCTTCAACGCCGCCGAAATTGGTCGTTGGCTACCCCGGACACACTTTCCGTCAGTGCGACCGCGGGTGCTCGATCGGCCGCCCGGCCTTGCCCCATGCGCCGAAGCCGCCGTCCAGGCTCTGGACGTTGGTGAAGCCCATCGCGCGCAGCGCGTCGGCGGCCAGCGCGCTGCGCGATCCGCCCGCGCAGACGCACACGATCGGCCGCACCAGGTCGCCCTCGCCGACCGTGCCGCCGAAGGCCACCTTGGCCACGTCGCGCTCCAGGACGCCGCGCGGGATCCCCACGCTGCCGGGGATGAAGCCGCGCCCGCGCTCGTCGGTCTCGCGGACGTCGATCACCAGCAGTTCGGGGACGTCGCTGTCCGGCTCCAGGAGCTCGGCCAGCTCGTCCACGTCCACCTCGTGGATGCGGCGCTTCGCGTCGGCAACCAGGTCGTTGAAGCTGCGGAACGGCATGCTGCGCGATTCCTTGCCCGGCTCAGTCGCCGATCGGGAAGTACTGCAGCATGTTGATCGGCAGGTTGACCTGCAGGCCGATCTGGTGGTTGTCCTGGTCGCCGGTCTGCTGGTACGCATAGCCCAGCTGCACCAGCGACTGCGGTCCGAAGAAGTTGTAGCCGATGTTGGCGGAGACCAGGAACCCGTCGTCGTTCGACGATCCGGGCGTGTACTGCGGCTGCCAGGTGAACGCGACGTCCGACTGCCAGTTGCCGTAGTTCCCGATGATGCCGAACGTGTAGTAGTCGCTCCACGCGTTGGCCACGCCGCCCGCATCCCAGAAGTGCGCGTACTCGAACAGCGGGCCGACGGTGAAGTACCTCGCGTCCAGCGTGGCGTCGGAGGAGCCGTCGATGACGTACTGCCAGCTGAAGCCGATGTCCATGCCCTTCTGCTGGACCGGGGCGCCGTCGCCGGTGCCGAACTGGATGTACGAGGCCGACACCTGCAGGGTCGGGAAGATGAACGGGATGTTCGCGCCCGTGTAGTTGATGCAGAAGCTGTCCATCCCGCCGCCCGTGCCGGGGCCGGTGGGCCGCGGGGTGGGGGTGATCACGCTGCCCGAGAGGAACGTCGTGTCGACGCCGAAGCCCTCGACGTTCAGCGAGTGGATACCGCCGCCTTCGTCACCGGTCGACAGGCTGCCCTGCACGCCCAGCAGGCCGCCGAAGCTGTAGTTGTTGACGATGTTCGTGTCGAACACGCCGGGAAGCAGGCGCGGGGCCAGGCCGAAGAGCGACGTGAAGCGGCCCGCGATGATGCCGGTGCGCTGGTCGGTCCACTCGATCCAGATGTCGCCCGCCTGGATGCCCTCGCCATAGAACGCCCACTGGTCGGGATTCTGGGGCGAGGCGACCTGGTCCAGGCTGACGTTGGCGTTGATCGACAGCTCGGGCGTGATCCACATGTACGCGCCGAGCGCGACGGACCCGTAGAAGTCGTTGATGCCCTTGCCGTTGCCGTTGGGGTTGCTGGAGTACTGGTACTGCAGCTGCGGCTGGTAGGCGACGTTCAGGATCGGCCCGTGCCACTCGCCGAACGTGTTGAAGAGGTCGCGGAAGAGCGCGTAGGAGCGGACGTCGGGGTTCGCGCCGCCGCCGCCACGGCCCGTCTGCGGGGCCTGGGCGAGTGCGGTCGAGGCGAACGCCGCGGCGGCCAGCGCGGCGGCGACGGACGCGGTGCGGGTGCTGCGGTTCACTCGGCACCTCCCTTCGTCGACGCTTCGGCGCTTGCGGTGGCGGGTGCCTTCCGCGGGACGCGTGCGGCGTACTGGCGCACCGCGTCGGCGATGGCCTTCGGGTCGTCGGTCAGGTCGAAGCGCTTGAAGATGCGGCCGCCGGGGCCCACCAGGCAGATGTCGGTGGAGTGCCGGACGCTGTACGAGCCGTCCTCGCGCTTGGGCTGCGGCTCGTAGGCGGCGCCGAACGTCTTCGAGACATCGGCGACCTCCTCCGGCGTGCCGCTGATCGCCACCAGCGGCACCGGCGCGTCCTTGGCGTACTGCACCAGCCCCGCGCCCTGGTCGCGCGCCGGGTCGACGCTGACGAACACGTAGCGCAGCGCCGGGCCGTCGGGCGACTCGCCCAGCAGGTCCTTCACCGCGCCGTAGGTCGAGAGCATGCGCGGGCACGCGCCGCTGCAGTTGGTGTAGCCGAACGACATCAGCGCCAGGCCGTCGGACAGGTCGCCGTCGGTGACCTCCTTGCCGGCGCCGTCATGCAGCCGGAAGGGGCCGCCCACGGCGTTCGGGTCCTTCGCGGCCAGCGGCTGGTGGTCGTTCCACGCGGGGAACGCGGGCACCGGCGGCATCGGCTTCGACGGGTCGTACACGCGCACCTTCTGCATCATGCCGCTGTCCTCGTGGCACAGGATGTGGCAGTGGAAGACGAAGTCGCCGATCGTGCACGGGCGGGTGAAGGGGATGATGATCTCCACCTCGCCGCGCACCGGCATGCTGAAGTTGTCGCGGTGTTCCCAGAACGGCACTTCCCTGCCGTTGATCTTCACGATCTGGAAGTCCAGCTGGTGGATGTGGAACACGTGGAGCTCGTCGGTCGAGTTGCGGACGATCCAGCGCTCGGTGTCGCCGTACTTCACCAGCTGGTCGATGCGCGTGCCGTCGAAGACGCGGTTGTCGATGCGGAAGTCGACGTCGGTCTCCTGGAAGACGATCGTGCGCGTCCGGTCGATCTTGGCCTTGCGCAGGTCCTCGATCGGGCTCGGGCCCTGCGGCGCGATCGGCAGCGACGGCGAATCCGTCACGGGCTCGCCCTCGCAGACCATGGTCAGCAGGTTCTCGGCGCTGTAGCCGTCACCCGCGGGGCCGGTGCGGATCTCCGAGGTGTGCAGCTTGTAGCGGCCCGGCTTGTCGAACTTGACCAGCACGGACACGCGCGCGCTCGTGGGCAGCGCCCAGCGCGTGACCTTCTTCATCTCGGTGGTCGCGTTGCCGTCGACGCCCACCACCCAGAACGGCTCGCCGCCGAAGTCGACGTAGTAGTAGAGGTTGGTCGACTGCGCGCTCAGGTGCAGCAGCTGGATCTCGCCGGGGCGGATCGGGACCTCGGGGAACTTCTGGTCGTTCACCACGCGGTACGTGGGCCACGAGGTCTGGATGCCCAGCGTCACCTCGCCGGTGACCGAGCGCTGGTAGTCGTGGAGCACCATGACGCGCTCCTTGATCTTGTCCTTGAGCGAGGGGTACTGGTCCAGCGCGCCCTCGATGATCACGCAGCCCGTGACGCCCTGCATCACCTGGCGCTGGCTGGTCTGGTGCGCGTGCGCGTGGTACCAGTAGATGCCGGGGTTGTGGTACTCGGGGATCTTGATCTTGTAGGTGAACTGGTGCCCGCGGGGGATCATCAGGAACACGCTGTCGCCGTACTCGTCCGGCGAGATCTGCATCCCGTGGAAGTGGATGTTCGTGTTGTATTCGCCGTCGTTGATGACGGTCAGCTCCAGCGTGTCGCCGCGCTTCAGGCGCAGCGTCGGGCCGGTGTAGCCGCCGTCGAAGCACGTGGTGGTGACGGTCTGGTCGCCGGCCTGGACGGTCTGCTTCTGCAGGTGCAGCGTGGTCTTCAGCACGCCGTCCTTGCTGCGGATGTCGCGGGGCTCCTGGAACGCGGGGCGCGGTGCCGGCGGGTCGCTGCCGAACCACGAGAGCCCCTTCATGTTCTGGGGCATGGGCTTGGCGTTGCCCTCCTCCTGCAGCGGCTTCGCGGGCTGCTGCGCGGCGGGTGCCGCCGCGGGGGCAGGCGCGGGTGCCGCGGGGGCGTTCTGGAAGAGGAGGGGAAGCGCGATCAGCAGGCCGTGCAGCATGGTTTCTCCGGTGCCCGGGATCCCGGGCGAGGTCGGAAGGTTATAACGTCCGAGGAGCCTTCTGCGGATCACGGACCTGCGAATCCGGGATTGTCAGCGATGCTCGCGCACCGGGAACCCGGCGCAATCGATCACCGGGCGCGGGTCGCCCTCGCGGGGCAAGGGCGCGTCGGGCCCCCATGCGATCCGCCGGGCCGGGTCGCGCCGGTTCATCCAGGCGATGGTGTCCTCCAGGTCGATCGACTGGATCGGCGAGACCATCACCTGCCCGTAGAAGCTGCGCGCGTAGCAGTCCTCGGCGAAGCGCACGCCGACCGGCGGCCGCGCGGCATCCGCGGGCAGCGCGTCCTGGACGGCCAGCATGGCGTCGTTCGCCATCGCGGTCATGCGCCACGTCACCCGGAACTGGTACGCGCGGCTGGCCAGCCCGTACGCGCCCACCAACGCGATGCCCGCGACCATCGTGGCCGCGATGCCGCGGCCCAGCATGCGCTCGTCCGGCGCCACCGGGTTCCACAGGCTGGCCGCGCACGCCGCCAGCAGCAGGCCGGAGCCGACGTTCGCGCCGAAGCCGTAGAGGTCCGAGACCGATCCCATCGGCAGCGTGATCGCCAGGCTGGCAAGCCCCGCGAACGCGCACAGGAAGACCGCACGCCAGCGGATGCCGGGCGCCGAGCGGCGGTGGTACGCCAGGAACCCAAGCGCGGCGCCTGCGACGCACACCGCGGCAAGCAGGCCCAGGAAGGGCAGCGCGCGCAGGGGCAGCGGTGCCTGGTCGTCGGCGATCAGGTGCAGCGGCCCGCCCGCAAGCAGGCCGCCGATGCTGAGCACCGCGTTCATGACCAGGTTCTCGCCGACCTCCACCTTGTAGCGCGCGCCGCCGCCGGTGCCGCTTGCCACGCCGCCCAGCGCGCTGGTCTTCCAGCGGACGGCCAGGTGCACGACGGGCAGCACGACCACGGGCAAGAGCACCCACGCGGCGCTCATGGCCTGCACGCGCGAGCGGCGCCACGTGGCCACCAGGGCCGCGCCGCACGCCAACCCGATGCCGAAGCTCCAGCCGTAGAAGATCTCCTTGACGGTGCAGCCCGCGATGAAGAGCGCCGCCAGCAGCGCGATGCGGCCCCACGCGGTGCGGCCCTCCGCGGCGGCGTCGAAGACGTCCCATGCCGCCAGCCCCGCCCACGCGGCCAGCGCGGCGGCCCACGTCTGCGAGCACGTGTCCATCTGCCACATCGAGACGGTGGTGGCCGGGGAGA
>JBIKJV010000164.1:0-5355 GCA_044360755.1 Phycisphaerales bacterium | reverse complement strand
CGCCGAAGTCGACCACCAGCGCCGCGTTGACGCACTGCCCGTTCAGGCTGGTGCCGCCGCCGCGCGGCAGGATGGGCACGCCCTGCGCGGCGGCGATGCGCACGGCGGCGATCCCCTGCGCGACGTCCGCCGGCACCGCGACCGCCACCGGGTCCACCTGGTACATGCTGGCGTCCGTCGCGTAGAGCATGCGCTCGGCGCGGCCTTCGCGGACGTCCGCCACGCCCGCGTCGCGCAGCGCCTGCGCCAGGCGCGCGCGGCGCGCCTCCGCGGCACGGGCCTCGGGGCCCAGCTGCGGCAGCGGGATGCGGGACACGTTCGGTTCGCCGTGGTCGGACATGGCGCCGGGATCCTACGCAGCGCGACGCGCAAAAGCACCGCGGCGCCGCACGTGGCGGCGCCGCGGGAGGTTTGCATGGACTGCGGCGGGCAGACCCACCGGCACGGTCACTTGGACGCGCCGGCCAGGGCCTTCTCGACCTCGGCCTTCAGCGTCTCGACCAGCTTGGGATCGAAGCCCAGGTGCGTGGCGGCCAGCTTGCCGTCCGGCCCGATGATGACGAACGCCGGGATGCCCTCGAAGCCGTAGGCCGAGATGAACGCGGAGTCGGCGTCGACCAGCGTCTTCATCGTGAACTTCTGCTGCGACCAGAAGTCCGTGATCGCCTTCTTGAGCTCGTCGCCCTTGGCGTTCTCGCGGGTGCTGACCGGGCAGATGACGACCTTGTCGTTGTCCTTCATCTGGTCGGCGAACTGCTGCAGCAGCGGCAGACCCTTGCGGCACGGCGGGCACCACGTCGCCCAGAAGTCGATCACGACCACCTTGCCCTTGTAGGACGCCAGGTCGACTTCCTTGCCGTCAAGGTCCTTGAGCTTCGCGACCGGGGCAGGATCTCCCACCTTGACCTTCGACTCGGGGGCCGGCGCCGCCTGCGGCGCAGAGAGTTCCTCGAAGGACGCCACGGCCTTGCGCGAGCCCGGCGCGAATGCGATCGGCGCCTTCGGCTCCTCGGCCGCGGGAGTCATGCTGATCTCCAGGCCGACCGCGGTGGGAAGGCCCTCGGGACGGATGATCGCGCGCATCGAGCGCACGAAGTTCGTCTTGGGGTCGACGCCGACCAGCGTGTCGCCGTCCGGACCGGTCATCAGCACTTCCGCCAGGCCCGCGCGCTCGCGGAACCCGACCAGCTTCATCTTCTTGTTTCCGCCCATCGTGAAGGCATCAAGCACCGTGGTGCCCTTGGCGGGGTGACGCAGCGCGAAATCGGGAATCGGCAGCGCAAAGCCGTCGAGCACGTCGTCGATGGCGTCGCCGATGCCGCCTTCGAACTTCTTGCTCAGGTAGAGCTCGGCGGGCCGCTCGGGCACCAGGTTGAAGGTGTCGCCGACGACGATGATCTGGAAGCCGCCCTGCTTGATGCGGGTGTCGTTGCCCTTGCCGAAGGCAAGCTCGATGGACTCGGTCATCTCGCCGTTCGGGAGCACCAGCTTCATCTGCGCGTTGTCGGTCATGAACGGCGTGGCGGCCGGGCTGTACGCCTTCTGCACCTTCTCCAGCAGTTCGGCCGCGCGCTTCAGCGCAGCCTCTCCCTTGTCGGCGTCCGTCCAGCCGTCGGCGGGCATCGCCATCTTCGGCATCACCACTTCGACGGGCGCATCGGCCGGCGGCGCGAAGGGGTCACCCTTGCCGGCGGGCGACTGCGCGGCGCACGGGAGGACGATCGAGAGGGCGAGGCTGGCGGACACGACCACGGGACGGATGCGCATGCAGGCTCCTGGTGAAGCGAGACGTTCGGGGACGGCACCGGCCGCCCCAGGCGAGCGGGAAGTGTACGGGCTGCACGGAGGGCTGGTTCGGCGCGAAGGTCCGGTCACCCGCGCTGGCAGGCCCGGACCAGCTCCGGCGCCACGTCCGAGAGCGGCACCAGCACGAAGTCGCGCTCGTGCATGCGGGGGTGCGGCACCTGCAGGCCCGGGGCGTCGATCCGAGCCGTGCCGCCCGGCACTGCCTCGCCGAAACCGAGCAGGTCGAGATCGAGCGTGCGCGGCCCGTGGCGGAGTTCGCGCGCGCGGTCCCGGCCGCGGGTGCGCTCGATGTCCAGGAGCGATGCCAGCAGCGCGCGCGGCGAGAGCGTGGTGCGCACCACGTCGACGGCGTTGAGGTAGGGCCCCTGCCCGGGCGGGCCGACGGGCGCGGTCTCGACGACGCGCGAGGTCGCGACGACCGCGGTACCCGGCAGCGCGGCCATCGCGGCGCGCGCGGCCGCCACGTGCGCCGCGCGGTCGCCCACGTTGGAGCCAAGCGCGACGTACGCCAGGACCGGCGCGACGGGCGCGGCCTCAGGGTCGAGCAACGCGGGCCGGCCGGGGCCCGTCACGTGCGCTCCCAGATGACGGGGGCGTCCTCGCCGCGCAGGTGCCAGCGCACCAGCTGCAGCGCGGTCTTGGCGGCGCGGTCGCGCACCGTCTCGCGCGGGCCGGGGTACTCGAAGCGCCGCGCGCGGCCGGCGCCCGTGGCGGCGTCGTGGACGGCGATCCACACCGTGCCGACGGGCTTTGCGTCGCTGCCGCCGCCCGGGCCAGCGATACCGGTGAGCGCGACGCCGATGCGTGCACCCGCGCCCACCGCCGCGCCGCGCGCCATCGCCAGCGCGACGTCCGCGCTGACGGCGCCCTCGGCGGCGATCGTGGCGCCGGGCACGCCGAGTTCGCGTTCCTTCATGGCGTTGGCGTAGGCGATCCAGCCGCCCGGGAAGACATCGCTGGCGCCGGGGACGGCGGTGAGCATCGCGCCCACCAGCCCGCCGGTGCAGCTCTCGGCAACGGCCAGCGTGGCGCCCGACTCGCGGAGCGTGCGCACGGTGGCCTCGGCGACGGTGCTCTCGAGCGGCCCGAACGCCCACGGCGCGGCCAGCGCGGCGCACTCGGCCAATTCGCGCTCGGCGCGCGCGGCGGCGTCCGGCCCGCGCGTCACCACGTGGATCGAGACGACCGACCCGCTGGCGGTGGTGCCGACCGACGGCTCGCGGTCACGCGCCATCCGGTGCCCAAGGCGCTCGGCCAGCTGGCTCTCGCCGATCCCGAACGTGGCGCAGCCGATGCGGACCAGCGCCGGCGCGCCGGGCGCGCGCAACTCGGGCAGCACGTGCGTCTCCAGCATCGGCACCATCTCGCGCGGCGGGCCGGGCATCGCGTAGACGCGCGCCGCGCCGATCGTGCACGCGACCCCGGGCGCGGTGCCGTTGGGGTTGCGCATGATGCGCGCGGAACGCGGGCGCATCATCTGCCGGCGGTTGATCGCCGCCATCGGCCGCCCGCGCCCCGCGAACCACGCCTCGACGTCACCCACGGCGTCGGGATCCTCGACCATCGGCGCACCGCAATCGACGATCGCGTTCAGCGCGTCGCGCACCAGGTCGTCGTCGGTGGGGCCCAGGCCGCCGGTCGAGATCACGACGTCAGCGTGCGCGGCCAGTTCGCGGTACGCCGCGACGATCGGGTCGATCCGGTCGGCCACGGTGCGGTGCTCGACGGGGTCGTGCCCCAGGTCGCGCACCGCGATGCTGACCGTGCGAGAATTGGTGTCGAGCGCGGTGCCAAGCACCAATTCGTCGCCGATCGAGAGGATGGCGACGCGGAGCGGGCGGCGGTCGGGAACGGTCATCGGGGGGCCTCCTGGTCCAGCGCGATCACGCGGCGCAGGTTCGCGGCGATCGCGGCCGCGCAGCACGCGCGGAACCGCTCGGCGGGCGAATCGTCCGGGGCCCAGAGGCCGCGGTCCTTCCATTCGCCGCGCAGCCATCCGCGCGCGACGGCGGCGCGGGCGGCGGGGTCGGACAGGCTGAGCGACGCGCCGTCGGGGCCGGGCACCGCGGGCATGGCGTCGAAGGCCTCGAGCATCTCGCGCAGGCGCGGGTCGGTGGCGTCGGCGGCGCGCAGCACGCGCCCGTCGCGCGGGTACGCGGGGTGCGCGGCGATCCGGCGCCACGCCTCGCGCAGCAGCGCGCGGTCCTCAACGGCCATCGCCACGAAGAGCGGCGCGACGAACGCGCGAACGTCGGCGTCCGGCGCGGGAATGGCGCTGACGAGCTTCCACGGGTCCACGCGGTCGACGAAGCGCGCGCCGTCGCTGGCGTACACGGCGCGGCTGGCGGGGAGGCGGCGCAGGCCGAAGTGCGCGGGGCCGTCCGGCTGGCCCGGCGGCAGCTGCCACAGCAACTGGCCCTCGCGCGAGAGCGCGAACTCCACGAACCGCCGCGCGGTCTCGGGGTGCGGCGCCCCGCGCAGCAGCGCGATCGGGTCGGCATCCACCGCGGTCTTGCCCACCGGATCGATGTACGCCATCCGCCCCGGCGATCCGCCGTCGGCCACCGCCTGCTGCTGGAAGCGCCCGTAGAAGTCGATCGCGATCGCCGCAGCGGCCTCGCCCTGCGCGACCTCGATCGGCGCGCTGGTGCCGCTGGCCGCGATCGAGCGAGCGTTCCCCGCCGCGCGGCGCAGGATTGCCCAGCCGGCGTCCCAACCCTCGCGCAGCAGGATCGTCTCCATCGCGGTGGCCACGCTGGCACTCTGCGCGGGGTTCACCAGCGCCACCCAGCCCTGGAGCCGCGGGTCGGCCAGCGCGGACCAGTCGGTGGGATCCGGCACACCCAGCCGCGCCAGCACGTCGCGGTTCGAGACGATGCCGAACGCCGAGAGCGCGCAGCCGTACCACGCGCCCTCAGGGTCGTAGAGCGGCCGGCCCGCAATCTCGTTGCGCCCGTAGATGCCGTCGAGCCACGCCTGGTCGAAGCGCAGCGGCTCCAGGATGCTGGCGGACCTGACCTGGCCGCCCACCTCGACGCTGATCGGTCGCTTCAGGCGCTCGTACTCGTAGCTGCCGCCGCCGAAGAGGAGGTCCGCGTCGCCTCCGACGGGCCGGCCGTCCCGCAGCGCGGCCACCGCGCCGGCCTCCAGCAGCCGGCGGATGTCGCCCGCACCGCCGGGCGTGTTCCACACCACCGCGGCGGGCGTGCCGAAGGTGCGCTGGTGCCAGCGCGCGAAGGCGTCGCCGAACTCCTGGCGGATCTGCTCGTTGTTCGGGGTGATGACGATGACCTGCGCCGCGTCCGACAGCACCGCGGGGCGGTCACGCCGCAGCACCACCGGCACGGCGACCAGCGCGCCGACCGCCGCGAGCATCGCCAGCGGGGCGCCCCAGTGCCTCACGCACGTGCCCCCAGCGCCTGGCCGATCTGCGTGCGCAGCTCGTCCGCGCCGCGGCGGACGCCGTCCGTCCAGGCGCGGTCCGCCGGGTCGAATGCGTAGATCACCGAGCGGCTGGCCGTGACCAGCGCGCCGCGCCCATCGCCGCGG
>JBIKJV010000279.1:0-5410 GCA_044360755.1 Phycisphaerales bacterium | reverse complement strand
CTTCGTTCGGATTGCCGACGTGAGCCGTGAGATTGTCCGCGGGCTCAAGAAATAGAAAATGGCCTCCGCCGGGGGAATTAGCGGAGGCCAAGGTACCACCGCGCGGGGAAGTGGCGCGCTTCACGCAAATCTGCATGGCGGGACAAGGAAAAAAACCCGCCGTGCAAGGCTTCGCGTGAGTGGTGGGGGAGGAATTCATTAGGCGTCCTCAAGTCCGAGGAGCGTCGGGTCAAAAATGATCTTCTTAGCCTTTGCCTCCACAAACATCGGGAGCCGCATTCTGTGAGGAATAACGCCCCTCCACATGGCCATGTAGACGGCACCGGGCTGAACGCCCGCCAACGCCGCAACCTTCTTTGCCCCACCGAGGGCCTTAACAAAGGTTTTGATGTCTGAAACTTGATCCATGTCGCCGTATTATCACAGCGTGTTATCACATGCAAGCATCACATCGTGTTATTTGCGCATTTTTCTGAAAAGGGTCAGGCAGGATCATGATCGACCCTGCCGCCAGAATCGCTCCAAGGCTCGCTGCTCTCCGCAGCTTTACGAATCTGAGCCAAGAAGCGTTTGCGGAGACCTTGGGGATTACCCAGCCTGCCTGGAGCCAGTTTGAGAGCGGGAAGCGCCGGATTACGCTAGATGTCGCCGCCACTGTGGTTAGACGGCACGGCGTCACGCTCGACTGGATTTACTTTGGGGAAGCCTCCGGCATGCCCATTCGCCTGCAAGTTCTGGCCACGGCGTAACTCAACCTTTCGTTTTTTTTGGAGCCGTTATCCCATTGGCGGATATCGGCTTTTCTTCGTTTGCGCGTCATTTGTTATAACGGTCTGTTATTTTTTGCTTGCGATATATTACACCGTGTGATAGACATTGGTCATCAGCACGGGAGACCGCAATGCAAGACAACGAACAAAACATCACCCTCAGAACTACCCTTCCTGTCCTCACCAAGCGCGGAAACTTTATCTGCGAGTTTGACTGCGAAATTGATTTCGCCTGCTGGGAATACAAAACTGACGAATGGGACTGGGAGCCGCGCAAAGTCACGATGACAGGCTGTGACTTCTACAAGCAGCACAGCTTCGACGATAAATCCGATCCGGCCATGTGGGAAGTCGTCCTACGCGCACTGAAGCACGAGGATGACTACATTGCGGAACGGCTTCACGAGCTGCTGAGGGAGGCCGCGTGATGATCGACCTTACCAAGATCACTACTCCCTTCGGGCTTCTTGATTCCCAAACGCAACGAGCCTTGCGCGATCACCTCGCTGCCGGGGGTGAGGTCGAGGTTTTTGCCAATGGCTGGCATGAGGCCGTCTACGCAGACTTCTCAAGCCTTGGTTCGCCAGTTACCTACCGCGCCAAATCCAAGCCGCTTGAGCTTTGGGTTAACGAGTACCTTGACTCAAACGGTGCAAAAGTACTTCGCAACGTACATCCCACAAAACAGGATGCGGATAAAGCGGCGGGAAGTGACCGTATCCGCTGCATCCGCCTGATCGAGGCCCCTGATAAATCGGAGGGCGTGTGATGAACAGCACGCTAGCAGTGAATGCGTTTGACGCAGCGGCGGGCTTGGCATCACCTCGCGCGCTTGAGATTCTGAACCTTCTGGGCCAGTGCAACGAGCGTGGTTATCGCAACGCCCTTGCGCCACTATGGGACCGTGAACCCGGTTCTTGGTCTGGGCCAGAATGGCTGATCGAAAAAGCCATAACAGTCATCAACCTTGTCGTTTATGCCGCCGATTTTCAGCGCCGCGACGGACGCAACATAACCGATGATCAGCTTGCCGATCTTGTGTCGTTTTTTATCCAACGGATGCGTTTCATGGATTTGAACGAACGTCAGCTCGACGCGGTTCAGCAAGATACCACGATGGGGCGATGACCATGCGCTTCATTATCTACGGGATAGCGACAGTTATCTACTCGTTCTCAATCATAACACTCGGAGCATACACATGGCCGTAAAGTATACGCCGGGACCGTGGAAATTCCGCGAATATGCACAGACAGACGAAATGCTGGCAGAGGCGCGTAGCCTTGGATTGGAACCCACCCGCTACATCAACAACGATGGCAGCGTTCCAGTCTCGGCCGCAGAAACTGGGATCTGCACGGTATCGTGCCAGACACCATTCAAGCGGGGTTCTGGTCATCGCGCAGAATGTGACGAACGTGATGCCAACGCCCGCCTCATAGCGGCAGCGCCATGCTTGTTGGAAGCGTTGCAAGGTGTCCTGTGGATGGCCGAGGAGTGGTTCAAGCACGGTGGCGATGAAACGACATTTTCCGATAGCTACAAAGAGTCGCTAGACGAAGCCCGCGCCGTCATTCTCAAGGCTACAGGTGAAGCATGAGCGACGTATCCGACAAAATGCTCGACATGATTGAGCGGCGAGATCGGCAGATCGAAAAACTGACAAAGTGCAAACAAGAGCTTCTTGACCTAGTGAAAGGGATTGTGGACACGCGCCATCGGCATTCTATCGACAATCACCAGAGAGCGACCTGGAACTGGGACGAGCGCGCAAATGCCGCCATCGCCAAAGCCGAGGCCCGCACATGAAATACGCCACCACACAGATTGACCCCCTGGAACTTGACCGCCGCGCCTACGAAAGCCTCTTTGATCTGATGGAGGAATACCGCGCGGAACACCCGGAAGCGTCTGATGACGAATGTTATGAGCAGGTCTGTTTCAGGCCTCACCACTCCAAGCCAACCGATTATGCACAGGAGCCGCGCCGTGACCGCTGATACTGAAAGTTGGAACAAGGTAAGCCGCGCCGTGACCGCTAACACCGAGATTTGGGACAAGCTCAGGCGCGTACCTCCGGAGCACCTGAAGGGCTTCCAGCGCGCTGGTGGCTTCAAGGGAACTGCTATTAAGCCCATGTGGACCATTCACCGCATGACGGAAGTTTATGGCCCTGTCGGCAAGGCATGGGGAATCGACCCGCCGTCGTTCCAGACTGTGACCGCTGGCGATGAGATCCTCGTTTATTGCACGGTCGGCGTTTGGATTTCGAGAGAAGCTGAAGGCCGCTTCTACGGCGTTGGTGGCGACAAGGTGCGCGCCATGTTCGGCAGCGGCCCGCGCAATGACGATGAAGCCTTCAAGAAAGCATACACTGACGCGCTCACAAACGCCCTCAAGATGCTTGGCGCTGGCGCTGATGTTCACATGGGCTTGTGGGACGGCAACAAGTACGTTGACGAGAAGCCGGAAGCCGCCCCGGAACCTGCACCGAAGGCAGAGAAGCCCCCGCCGACATACGACCGCAATCCGATCGTGAAGGGTGAGTTTGATCGGCTACAGAACGGCATTCGCCAGATTGAGCAGTCCGGCAACGTCGAAGACCTCGCCCTGTTCTGGAAGAACAACGCCAAGACGATTGCCGCTCTTCCCGCCAATTGGAAGACAGAGATTGAGGCCATGAAGGACGAGGCAAAGGACAACCTCAAGGCCAAGGTGGCAGCATGACCTTCGTAACCGACGAAGCCGCCTCGGACGCGCTCAACTGGCTTGTTGGCAACGCCCGCGCACTCGGCAAGGCGAAAGAGAAAGCTGTTCTCGCTGAGAGCATGACAAAGAGAATCCGCGCCCTGGAAATGGCCCGGTCTGACGCAAAGACCGTCGCAGAGAAGGAACGGGATGCACTGGCGTCTGAAGCCTATCTGCTGGCTATCACGGCAGAAGCGCAGGCAGCTGGTGAGCTGGAGACTATGCGGGCCTTAAAAGATGCCGCCATGGCCCGGATTGAATGTTGGCGGTCCCTCACGGCAAGCGCAAGGAGCCTGAAAGCAGCATGACTCTGGAACAGGTTCTAGAGGCCTTGGCATACGACAAGCACACTGGCAAGTTTTACCGAGTAAGAAATTCGGCTCGTAGACAAATTGGTGATGAAGCCGGATACCCAACAGGTGACGGGTATCTAAGGGCAAAAATCGGGATCCGAAACTTTTTCTTACACAGGCTGGCGTGGCTAATTGAACATGGCGAATGGCCGAACGGCGAAATTGACCACATTAATGGCGACAGAAAAGACAACAGGATATGCAATCTGCGTCTTGCTAGTCGCTCTCAGAATATGATGAACAGCCGCGCCAAATCTACAAACAGACTTGGCGTGAAGGGTGTTCGAAAGATGCCAAGCGGGCAATATCAAACCAGAATACGCGGCAACGGTAAAACCTACCATCTCGGGACGTTCCAAACTTTGCCAGAAGCAATTGCGGCATGGAATGCCGCCGCTGAACAAATACACGGCGAATTTAAAATTTCACAACAGGAGAACAGCAGTGGCCTACGAAGCTAAAGATAACACAGGAAGTCTTTTTAAAAACACCAGAAAAGAGAAGGATACTCACCCTGATTATTCTGGCAGCGTTCGCATTGATGGGCGTGACCTCTGGATCAGCGCTTGGTTGAAGGACGGCAAGCAGGGCAAGTTCTTCAGCCTTTCCGTCAAGCGCAAAGACGGCACAGCCGCCCGTCCTGATCAGGCAGCGGAGTTTAAGCAGGCGGTGAAGCAGGCTTTCCCGAATGCTGATCTGTCGGATGAAATCCCATTTGCCCCGGAGTTTCGGTGATGACGTTTAAGCCAATTGCGACGGCACCCAAGGTCAGGGATCACACGCTCATTCTTGCAACTATCATCAATAACGATGTGATCGAAATTTTCACGGGCGTGTGGGACTCCGAAGACGATGAGTGTGGATGGATCAGCCATCAACACTGTGACGTGATGTTTCCGACACACTGGATGGAATTGAATTTGCCAAATAACTGAATGACGAAACGCACCACCATAACACCAAAGCGCAGGGCAGAGATATTCCGGGACGCAGGCGGCATTTGCCACTTGTGTTCTCGGAAGATCGCACCCGGAGAAATTTGGGAAATCGAGCATCGCAAGCCTCTTGCGCTCGGCGGCACGAATGATGCCGACAATCTTTCCCCTGCGCATGTTGATTGCCATGCCGGGAAGACGCGCGGTGAGATCAAGATTATTCGCAAAGCAGACAGGCAGATGAAAGCGCACGCTGGCGTGAGGAAGAAACAGCCATTCCCAGGCGGGCGCGGATCACGTTGGAAGAAGACATTGGATGGAAGGACGGTAGAACGGTGAAATTGCACAGTCCCGAAGACGTTCAGGCCATGTTTCCTGAAAGCCGCCGCCCGTCGCTGAAGCGCCTCATTGCCAAGGCCAAGGAAGCGGGCTGTTGCGTCAAGCTGGGGCGGGGCATAGGATTTACCGATACCCAGGTCCAAGCTTTCCTAGGGTTCCTCACATGCTCCGCCTCAAGAAATACCCCAAGCGTTCGCCCAACTGGTTCGTCCGTGGCACCGTCGCCGGGGTCGAGCTATTTGAAAGCACGGGAACTACTGACAAG
>JBIKJV010000163.1:0-5412 GCA_044360755.1 Phycisphaerales bacterium | reverse complement strand
CGGCGCCCATCGCCAACTGGCAGCTGCAGTACGACGGCGGTCCGGCGATCACCAGCATCTGGAACGGCACGATGTCCACCGCCAACGGGCGCGTCACGATCATCAATGCCGGCTGGAACGGCACGATCGCGGCGGGCGCCACGGTGACCATCGGGCTGAACGGGTCGGGCACCCTCAACGAGAACGTCAGCAGCTGCACGGTCAACGGCAGCGCGGCCGAGGTCGCGTATTCCGGCTCGTCGGGCGGTGGCTCGGGCGGTGGCGGCGGCGGCGGCGGTGGCGGCGGCGGTTCCGGCGGCAGCTCCGACCCGACGATCCCGCATGGGCCATTCGACTGCTTCACCGACCTCAACGGTGACGGCTCCACCGACGGCGGTGACCTGGGCGCGTTGCTGGCGGCGTGGGGCCCGGCCGGGGCGAACGCGCCGGCCGACTTCGACCGCAGCGGCAGCGTCGACGGCGCCGACATGGCCACCATGCTCGGTCGGTGGGGTGCGTGCCCCGAACCCAAGCGCATCATCGGCTACTGGATCGAGTGGGGTATCTACGGCCGCAACTACCAGCCCGCCGACACGCCATTCCACAAGATCACGCACCTCAATTACGCGTTCGCGAACATCGACGCGACGTACCGCGTCGTGCCGTTCGATTCCTACGCGGCCACCGACAAGGCGTACCCCGGCGACACCTGGAGCCAGCCGCTGCGCGGCGCGTACAACCAGATCAACAACGTCCTGAAGCGGCAGTACCCGCACCTGAAGACGCTGATCTCGGTGGGCGGCTGGACCCTGAGCGGTCGCTTCAGCGACGCCGCGCTCACGGCCGCCAACCGCGCCACCTTCGCCGACAGCTGCGTCGCGTTCATCCGCCAGTACGGTTTCGACGGCGTCGACATCGACTGGGAGTACCCGGGCGGTGGCGGGCTCGAGGGGAACGTCGCGCGCCCCGAGGACAAGCACAACTTCACGCTGTTGCTGCAGGCCGTGCGCCAGAAGCTGGACGCCGCCGGCACCGCGGACGGCACGCGCTACCTGCTGACGATCGCCGCGCCGGCCGGGTACGACAAGATCGCGAACATCGAGCCCGCCGCGATCGCCGCCACGGTGGACTGGGTGAACGTGATGAACTACGACTACTTCGGGGCGTGGGACCCCAGCTTCACGGCGAACCACGCGCCGCTGCTGCCGAATCCCGCGATGCCCGCCGGTCCGCAGCTGGCGGCGAAGTACAACGTCGCATCCAGCATCCAGCAGTACCTTGACGCCGGCGTTCCGGCTGCGAAGCTCTGCATGGGGCTGCCCTTCTACGGCCGCTCGTGGCGCGGCGTGCCCGGCACCAACAACGGGCTCTTCCAGCCAGGCACCGGGCCCGCGCCCGGCACGTGGGACGACTGGTCGAGCGGCGTCACCGGCGTCAACGACTTCACGCAGATCCGCAACACGTTCCAGGCGCCGGGCAGCGGCTACGTGCGGTACTGGGACGCCGTCTCGCAGTCGCCTTGGCTCTACAGCCCAAGCGCCTACGGCGGGCATTTCGTGGGCTTCGACGACGAGCAATCGATCGCGCTGAAGATCGACTGGGCCAACGACCACGGCCTGGGCGGTGCGATGTTCTGGGATTTCACCGGCGACCGCGACGAGGTGCTCCTCGACGCGATCGGCGCCGGGCTGGGCGCGCAGCCGTTCCGCTGAGTGCGGAAGGCGGCATGTGCGGCGGGGCGGGTGCACGCGTTCGCGCGGTGCCCGCCCCGCGTCACTTGGTGTCCAGGCCGGGCATGGGGAAGTCGGCGTTGGGTGCGTGCGCGGCGCGCATCAGCTCCAACGCGCGCGCGACCGCCGCGGGGTGCGCCGTCGCGACGTCGGTCCGCTCGTTCGGGTCGGCGGCCAGGTCGAACAGCTGGACCGGCGCGGCCGCGCCCGCCTTCCCCATGTCGCGCCGCACGGCCTTCCACGCGCGGCCGTCCATCGCGAAGCGCACGGCCTGCTGTCCGCCGTAGCCGGGGAACTCCCAGTAGCCCGCGTACGCCGCAGCGGGGACCGGCATCGGCGCCTTGCCCGCGAGCCATGGCCCCAGGTCGCGCCCGTCGGTCGCCGGCGCGGCGGCGCCGCACCATGCGTCGATCGTGGCGCGCAGGTCCGGCGTCCACGCGAAGCCGTCCAGCACGCGGCCCGCGGGCAGCCGCCCCGGTGCCCACGCCACGAACGGCACGCGGAGGCCGCCCTCCCAGAGGCTGCCCTTGCGGCCGCGCAGGTCGCGCACGCTGCGGAAGAACCCCGTGTCGACGCCGCCCACGTCGTGCGTCGCGCCGTTGTCGCTGGTCACCAGCACGATCGTGTCGCGCTCCAGGCCCGCGGCGCGCAGCGCGTCGACGATTGCGCCGACGTCGCGGTCGAACCGCGTGACCATCGCCGCGTAGGCCGCGCGCGGCGTGGGGTGCGCGCGGTAGCCCTTCGATCCGTCGTAGGGCGCCTCGGAGAACGCGCCCTCGTACGCGCGCAGCTCGGCCGGCGGCACCTGCAGCGCCAGGTGCGGCAGCGGCGACGCAAAGCACAGGAAGAACGGCCGGTCGCGGTTCGCCGCCACGAAGGCCGTCGCCGCGTCGCGGATCACGTCGTGCGCGTACTCCGCCTCAGCGTCCTTCGCCGCCGCGTTGCCGGGCAAGGGGAGCGGCGTGCGGTCCGACCACAGCGCATCGGGGTAGTGGTCGTGCGCCTTGCGCTGGCACAGGTAGCCGACGAATCGGCCGAAGCCGAAGTCGCCCGGCTCGCTGCCCGAGCCTGGCCCGCCCAGGCCCCACTTGCCGAAGAGCCCCGTCGCGTACCCGCGCGCTGCCAGGTCCTGCGCCACGGTGGTCGCCGACCGCGGCAGCGCGAACTGCCCCTCGGCCCCCACCTCCCGGTTGTCGCGTACCGGGGCGTGGCCGGCGTGCAGCCCGGTCAGCAGCATCGCGCGGCTGGGCGCGCACACCGGCGCGGCGACGTCGAAGTCCGTCAGGCGCACGCCCTCCCGCGCCAGCGCATCGATGCGCGGCGTGCGGATGCGCGCCTGGCCGTAGCAGCCCAGTTCGGCCGCTCCCAGGTCGTCGGCGACCACCAGCACCACGTTCGGCGGGCGCCTGCCCGGGCGCGGGTCGGCAGCCGCCCCCACGGCCGCACAGCCATGCGCGCCGGCGGCCAGGAAGGCGAAGATCAGGGAAATCCACTTGTGGACGCGGGCTTCCATGCGAGGCAGTCTCCCAGCATCCCGGCCCGCGTGTCGACCGCCGGATACGCTTCCCGCGGTGGGAGGGGTGCACGCCGTGTGCCGTCCCACGTCCGACCAGAGGAGCCCCGCATGTACGGCATGGTGAACCAGGCGATCGAGGCGATGGTCACGGAGAACTTCGGCGCGGACGCCTGGGAATCGATCAAGTCCCGCGCCGGTGTCTCGGAGCCGGTCTTCGTCGCGATGAAGCAGTACCCCGACGAGGTCACCTATGCCTTGGCGGGCGCCGTCTCGGAGCAGCTGGGCAAGCCGCTCCCCGAGGTCCTGCAGGCCTTCGGCCGCTACTGGATCACCTACGCCCAGCGCGGCCCGTGGGCCAAGGTCATGATGAACAGCGGCCGCAGCACCCGTGAGCTGCTGGCCTCGCTGGATGCCATGCACGCCCGCATCGCGGTCAGCTTCCCGGAGCTGCAGCCGCCGTCGTTCCGCGTGACCGACACGTCCGTCGGCACCGAGGTCGAGTACCGCTCGCACCGCGCGGGCCTGGCGCCCTTCGTGGTCGGCCTGATCGAGGGCATCGGCGCGATGTTCGGCGAGCGCATCGAGGTCATGCAGGTGGCGTCGCGCGAAGCCGGCGCCGCGCACGACCGCTTCCTGGTGCGCCCCGCGCCCGCCGCCTGACGCCGAGGAGCCCCGATGCTCGGAATGGTGAACCACGCAATCGAGCAGATGGTCGTCGAGCGCCTCGGCGCCGAGGCCTGGGAGCGCGTCTGCACGCGCGTGGGGCATTCCGACCCGGTGTTCGTTGTCATGAAGCAGTACCCGGACGAGCTCACCTACGCACTGGTGGGCGCGGTGGCAGAGGAGACCGGCGCGCCGCCCGCGCAGGTCCTGCACGACTTCGGCCGCTACTGGATCGCCTACTCCGACCGCCAGCCATGGGGCAAGGTGATGCGCAGCATGGGGTCCGACCTGCGGTCGCTGATCGCCGCGCTCGACGCCATGCACACGCGCATCGCGATCTCGTTCCCCGGCGTGACGATGCCGCACTTCCGCGCCGAGGACGTGCCCGGCGGCATGCGCGTGCACTACTTCTCGCCGCGGCCCGGCCTGGCGCCGCTCGTCCATGGCGCGCTGGAAGCCCTCGGCGACCTCTACCGCGAGCCCGTCCGCGTGACCCAGGTCGAGGACCGCGCCGCGGGCGCGCCGCACGACGTGTTCCTGGTCTCCTTCGGGAGCGCCGCATGATCGAGCCCCAGTCCGCGCAGCTCCTGGATTCGCTCTTCCCGTTCAATGTCGCCATCGGTGCAGACGGGCGCATCCTGCACACTGGGAGCAGCCTGCGCAAGGTGGTCGGCGACATCGCCGGTGCCG
This sequence comes from Phycisphaerales bacterium, assembly GCA_044360755.1. GTDB lineage: Bacteria > Planctomycetota > Phycisphaerae > Phycisphaerales > SM1A02 > UBA966. The sequence goes on along the minus strand of JBIKJV010000163.1, from coordinate 834 downwards.
GGTTCTTCGACGTCTTCGAATGCCAGCGCCCCGTGGTTCGCTCGGTCGCCGCGCTGCCGGCCCACCTGGCCGAGGTCACGCTGCTGGCCATCCGCGCGTCGGGGCTGCAGCTCCGCGGCCAGTTCCTCCGCGTGGGCGACACCTTCGTCTTCGCGGGCGCGCCGCGCATCGTCGACCAGTCGTCGGCGTGGAGCTGGCCGGTCACGATCGGCGACTACGCCGCCCACGACGCCAGCGCCGACTACGCGATGGTGATCGAGGCCACCAACACGCAGCTGACGGACCTCGAGCGCCTGGTGGGCCGCCTGAAGGACAAGGAGAAGGCCGAGCGCGAGCTTCGCCGCGAGGCCGAGCGCGCGAACCAGGCGAAGACCAACTTCCTGGCGAACGTCTCGCACGAAATCCGCACGCCGATGACGGCGATCCTGGGATACGCCGAGCTCCTGAAGGACCCGAAGCTCTCGTCGTCTGAGCGTTCGGACTACATCGACACGATCCGCCGCAACGGCGACCACCTGCTGGCGATCATCAACGACATCCTGGACATCTCGAAGATCGAGGCCGACGCGCTCCGCCTGGATACGCAGGACGTCCACGTGCCCGAGATCGTGCGCGAGGTCGTCCGGCTGCTGCAGGTGCGCGCGGTCTCGCAGGGCGTCGCGCTCTCCTACGGCGTCGAGGGCGACGCCGCGCACCTGGCCGTCCGCAGCGACCCGGTGCGCATCCGCCAGGTGCTGCTGAACCTGGTGGGCAACGCCGTCAAGTTCACCACCGAGGGCTCGGTCCGGGTCACCGTGCTCGGCACGCGGCGCGGCGCGCGCGCCGAGATTCGCG
>JBIKJV010000162.1:0-5429 GCA_044360755.1 Phycisphaerales bacterium | reverse complement strand
GCCTGGCGCTGGGCGTAGTTGTAGTACGCCGGCACGGTGATGACCGCGCGGGTGACCTTCTCGCCCAGGTAGTCCTCGGCCTGGCGCTTCAGCTCGCCCAGGATCATGGCCGAGATCTCCGGCGGCGTGTACTGCTTGCCGCGGATGTCGACCTTGACCAGTTCGTCCGCGCCGCCCTTGACGGCGTAGGGGACCAGCTTCTCCTCGTGGCCCACCTCGCTGTGGCGGCGGCCCATGAAGCGCTTGATGCTGAAGACGGTGTTCTGCGGGTTGGTGATCTGCTGGTGCTTGGCGGGCTGGCCGACCAGGCGCTCGCCCTTCTCGGTGAAGCCGACGACCGAGGGGGTCGTGCGGCCGCCGAGGCTGTTGATGATGACCTTGGGCTGGGTGCCCTCCATGACGGCGACGACGCTGTTGGTCGTGCCGAGGTCGATGCCGATGATCTTTCCGGTGTTGCTCATAGGGGTGTTCGTCCTTTCGCTGCCCCCTTGGTGCAACTGCCGTGCCAATCGCGGGCGGCCGGGGCCGGGGCGGAATCCCCGTGATTCCGCGGCGTTGCGGCGGGGCGGGCCTGTCCGTTCGGCGCGGGTCCGGCAGGGTGCTGCCAGTTTGGCAGGGGGGCGTGGCGGGGGGTGGTCGCCCTACGATCCGCGACCCGTGACCACGACCACCTCCGAGCGCACCTCCCGCCAGCAGCTCCTGACCGCCGCCACCGCCGCGGTGCTGCAGGTGATGCCGATCGCGCGCCTGCTGGGCAGCACGCTGAAGGCGGTGCCGCCCATCGAGAAGCCGGACGGTTCCCCGGTGACGGCGGCCGACTACGTGGTGCAGGCGCTGGTGGTGGCCGCGCTGCGCGATCGCCTGCCGGAAGGGCGCGTGCCGCTGATGGGCGAGGAGCACGCCGACTCGCTGGCCGCGTGCGGGCGCCCGGACGCCGAGCGCCTGGTGATCGACGCGATCCGCAGCACGCTGGGCTGGCGCGACCGCGCCGCGGCGCTGCGCGCGATCGATGGCGACGTGCTGCGCGCGGGCGAGCCGTTTTGGACGATCGACCCGATCGACGGCACCAAGGGATTCATCGTGGACGCGCACTTCAGCGTGTGCCTGGCGCGCATCGAGGGCAGCCGCGCAACGGTGGGCGTGCTGGGCTGCCCGCGCATGGGCGCGGCGGGTGACCTTGCGCTGCGTTCGGACGGCCCCGGTGCCGCGTATGCGGCGGCGGAAGGCTGCGGCGCGTGGGAGTTCGTGCCCGGCACCGACGGCCCGCGCGCCGCGCGCGCCGCGCGGTGGGACGGCGGCACGATCCGCTGGGCGCGTTCGCTGAACCGCAGCGCGACGAAGATCCCCTCGCGCACCGAGCCCGCGGTGACGGCGCTGGCGCCGGCCGTCGAGAGCTTCCGCATGGACAGCCAGTGCAAGTACGCGCTGGTGGCGCGCGGCGATTCCGACCTGGTCGTGCGCATGCCGCGCGGCGGCGGCAGCAGCGAGAACATCTGGGACCACGCCTCGGGCGCGGTGATCGCCGCCGAGGCCGGCGCCGTGGTCACCGACGTGTGCGGGCGTCCGCTCGACTTCGGCTGCGGCGAATCGCTGGAGCGCAACGCGGGCATCCTGTGCGCGGCGGCCGGGCTGCACGCGCGTGCGGTGGAGGCGCTGGCGCCGATCGCGCGCGGCACGGCATCGCAGGCGGAGACGTGATGGCCGAAGGGGGCGTACCGCTGGCCACCAAGGCGCGCCGTCGCGGCGTGGGGCTGGCGGCCGCGGGCTGGGTGGCGGCGGCGCCGTTCCTGGCGCTGGCGTGCGCGTGGGCGCTGGGCCGCGTGGCCGGCGACCGCACGTGGCCGTGGCAGGCGCTGTTCTGGATTCCCGCGCTGGCGGCGGTGGTGGCGTGCGGCACGGCGTGGCTGGTGCTGCGGCTCACGGGGCGCGGCGCGCGCGGTGCGCTGGCGGGGCGCGTGGTGGCCGTGGCGCTGGGCGCGTGGGCACTGCTGGTGATGGTGACGCAGGACGTGGGCTGGGGCGGCTGGGGCGCCGCGCGGCGCGCGGAGCTGACCGTCACGCACTGGAACGCGCGGTGGCCCGGCCGGCAGGCGCTGGAGTGCGGCCGCGCGCTGGCGCCCGTCCTGGGCGACGTGACGGTGATCTCGAACCCGGGCGCGATCGTGAACCGCGTCGTGGCGGATGTGTGGTTGCCGGAGGACGTGCGCGCGGGCGGGGCCGGTGGCGATGCGCGCGATGCGCGCGCGGCCGGCGCCTTCGTGCGCGACCTGGGCCCGGTGGCGGTGGTGGCGCGCATTCCGGTGACCGAGTTCCGGCTGCTCGAATACCAGGATGTGCCGGAGGTCGGCGTGGTGTGGGCCGCGTGGCTGACGGTGGCGCCCGGCGCCGGCAGCGACGAGGTGCGCATCCTGGTGATCGACCTGCCCTCGGACCCGAAGGAGCCGCGCGGCCGCGTGGCCGATGCGCTGGAAGCGATGCTGGCGCGCCACCCCGAGGCCGCGGACCCCGACCTGGTGGTGGGCGACACGAACTGCACGCCGGGCAGCGTGGTGTTCGGGCGTTGCTTCGCGCGGCTGGGCCGCTGCGAGCCGTGGCGCGCGTCGGGCTGGCTGCCCACCTACCCGCGCGAGCGGCCGTTCTGGCGGATCGACGCGATGCTGGCACAGCCCTCGCGCCTGCTCTGGTCGCGGTACCGGACGATCGATCTTGGCGTGGGCGCGCACAAGGCGCAGCAGGGGGCGTTCGAGCGGAACGGGCCGTGAGGCGCGCGCGCGCGGTGCGCGGCGGCGGTCACTGCTCGCCGGTCTGCTCGACGGTCGCCCAGAAGTCTTCGTAGAGCGCGGCCGAGGGCAGGACGCCGTCGGAGCTGGTGCCCGGCAGCTGCTTCGCGAGCGAGTCCATGTAGTCGTACCACCAGTCGGTGTGCAGGTCGGCGAACAGGCGGTTCGCGCCGCAGCGGTGGTTGAAGTCGGCGCGGCTGCGCAGCGCGTCGGTGACCAGCATGCGGTCCGAGCCGTCGTTCATCGAGATGCGGCTGCCCGCGCGGTCGATGTGGCCGGAGTACTGGTAGTTGGTGACGATCGGATCGTTCGCGGGCTGGTTGTACGACTCGGTGTAGCGGTCGTACGGATGGTCGCCGTGGTGGCTGGGGCAGTACAGGCACTGGCACCCGTCGTGCAGGTAGTTGCCGGCGACCAACAGGCCGATGCCGTCCCAGCGCTTGGTCGCGGCGACGCCCTGCACCGAGCCAAGCCACGCGGTGTTCATGGACGCGGGGTCGCGCTGGCCGGGCATCGCGAAGACGCTGGGCGGAAGGCGCTCGTCGTGGATGTTGGCGTAGGCCGCCAGCGCGCAGCCGATCGTGTGCAGGTTGGCCTGGCACTTCAGCCGCATGGACGATTCACGCGTGGTGCGCAGGGCGGGCAGCAGGATGCCGCAGAGCAGCGCGACCACCCCGATGCAGACCAGGAGCTCGACGACGGTGAACCCGCGGCCGGCCCGGGGCCCGCTACTGGCCGGGCCGGCGGTACCGGCCCGTCGTGGGGATGTGCGGCTCTGGTTCCGCATGTGGATCTCGGGAGGAAATCCCGGGGTCGAGCTTCAGTTTGGCACGGCCCACGGGAACCTCAAGGGTTTTTTGGGCGAATCTGAATGGTTGGGCGATCCTCGGACCCTGTTTGGGCCGAAGGAACGGGTGCGAGGGTCCCGATATGGACGCCCAGGAACAGCAGGACTGGATGCTCATGCAGCGGGTCGGCCACGGCGAGGAAGCCGCGATGGCCGAGCTGTACGACCGTTTCGGCGGGCTGGTCTACAAGACCGCGCGGCAGACGATGCCTTCGCGGGCCGAGGCCGAGGACGCGGTCCAGGAGACCTTCATCCGGCTCTGGCAGACGGCGGACCGCTTCGATCCTTCGCGGGCGAAGCTGGTGACCTGGGTGATGCTGATCGCGCGCCGGCACCTGATCGACCGGCTGCGCCGCAAGGGGGCCCGGCCCGAGCAGCTGGGCCTGGATCCCGCGATCGACATGCTTGGCCCCGTGAGCGACCCCCGGGAACCCGCGGCCCACGCGGACCTGGAGTTGCTGCGGCGGCGGGTGGCGGAACTGCCCGAACTGCAGCGCGTGGTGATCGAACGCACGTATTTGCAGGGGTTTACGCTGCGGGAGGTCAGCGAGCAGCTGGGCGCGCCGCTGGGAACGGTCAAGAGTGCCCTCAGCCGGGGTTTGGCGCGCTTGCGCGACCGGTTGGGGACCGAGAACTTGCGCGAGGGCGGATGAATTCGACCCTTTGTCGCAGCCCTTCGGCATGGTGCTGCGAATAGGGCGTTGGAGTGAAGGACACGATGCAGTTCAACGATTCGAACAACCCCGGCGACCGCCCCGTCGACCCCACGCGGGCCGGCGCCGACCTCCGTCACACGGCCGTCCTGGATGCGCTTGGGCTTCTCGACGAGGTCGAGACTGCCCAGTTCGAGCGCGCGTTCCGCGCCGCCTCGCCTGCGCTGCAGGCCGAGTTGCGCGAGATCCAGTCCGCGGCGGTGGCGGACCCCGCATTCCTGTCCGGCGAGGAGCCGGCGCCCGACCTCAAGGTGCGCACCCTGGCCGCGGTGATGACCGCAGTGGACATGCAGGAGACGGCGTTCGCGCCGATCGCGCACATCGGGCGCACCGCGGCGCGCGCCGGCCGCACGCCGGTGCGGTCGATCGACGCCAGCGACCTGGTCGAGCAGGCGATGGCGCTGGCCACGGCCAACGCCGACCGCGACCGCTTCGCGCGTGCGTCGTACTACTGGCGCGCGGCCGCGATCGCCGTGATCGCGGCGCTGGTGGTAGTGCTTTGGTTCGAGAGGCAGACGGCCAAGAGCGCCATCCGCGTCAGCGAGATCGCGCTGTCGAAGAGCGCCGCCGATGAGCTGACCAACGAGCTGCAGGTCCCGGGCCTGGCGGTCCAGATCGAGCAGTCGGACATCGTGCGCGGCCTGCGCGCGGTGGCGTCGGACGGCACGGGCTCGGCCACGCTGCTGGGCGACACCAAGGCCGGCACCGCGATGCTGCTGGCCGTGGGCCTGAAGGTGGGCGAGACGTACCAGCTGCGCGTGACCCGCGAGGACGGCCGCAAGGAAGTCATCGGGACGTTCACGCCGGAGCAGCGCGTGGCCTACGCCGAGATCCGCTCGCCGGACCTGGCCGCGCTTGGCGCCGGCGCGCTCGAGATCGTCGACTCCCGCGGCAAGGTCGTCCTGGGGACGTAACGACAACCCGGTTGACCGGGTTCATGTGCCCGTTACCCGCGCTGACACGTGCATTGGGCGGGTGAACCCGGTCAACCGGGTTGCTCCCTACCTCCGGCTCCACTCGAACTCGAGCGGCTCCAGCTCCGACTGCAGGCGCTCGCGCTCCTGCGTCAGCTGCTTCGCCTTCGACGCG
>JBIKJV010000335.1:0-5441 GCA_044360755.1 Phycisphaerales bacterium | reverse complement strand
GTGGCACGATCACGCTTAACAGTCAGACCACTTCGCAGACGATCCTTGTTGGCCGTATTCCTGCGGCCAGCCATTTCGCCTACGGAGTTCTGACGTCTTCTGCTTCGCTCGGAACGTCCACCATCGCCATTGGCGTTGCTGGCGCTACGGGCCGTTATCGCGCGGCTGCTACGTTCACTGCCGTCGATACCCCCACCATGTTCGGTCCCGCCGCTGCGGTGGGCTCGGCTGCTGGTGTGACGGCGGAGGAAACCATCATCATCACGATTGGCTCTGCGTCGCTTCCCGCGTCCGGCACGCTGATTGTCGATCTGTACGTCACTGCATCGTGACTTTTTGGCGGGGGCTTCGGCTCCCGCCTCTTTCCATTTGAGGAGGCGACATGAGCAGGCTTGGACCTCTTGGTTGGCAATGGCCCCGGAACGAAGGCAACGCACTTCTCGGCTGGAGTCCCAGCGGGCGTGAGCTTCGCAATTATCAGTTGTCGGAATTTTCTGCCACACAGGCGGAAGCCGAGGCGGGCACCAACACCACGAAGTTCATCACCCCCAAGACATCCGAGGACCACTTCAAGGCAGCGGTGCTGCGCTATGGCGTGTCCAACGTGCTCAGCTACGGCGCTTCGCGCGACCCCGGCGCGGACAATACCGCTGCCTTCATGGCCATGATCGCCGATGTGGGTTGCCTGCGCATCCCCTCCGGCTCCTACCGCGTAACGGGGACGATCGTGGGCAATTCGGTGACGATCGAGGGCGACGGTCAGCCAAGCTATGTCTATGGCGATAGCACAAATCCGGCGCTGCCGGTGTTCAGGCTCGGCAGTCATTCGCGTATCAGCCATATCATGACGGGCTTCGCGCCCGGGCGCATCACCGGCGCGGAAGCCGCGGGCGAGCGCGTGGCCGTGTGGCTTGGCACCAGCCCCGCCACGCCGTTCTGCCGGGGCGCGTCGATCAGCAATATTCGCGTCGATGACTGCGGAACCGCGTTTCACGACCAGAGCTCGACAGGCCCGACTTTCTCCGCCGGGTTCACCAACATCGAGGTGCGGCGCGCGCGCTATGCGGGGTTCAATTTCCTGTCCAACCTGCGCACACAGAACAGCTTTAACAATATCTACATCAACAATGAAAACCCCAACAATCCCAACAGCGGGCTGACGTGCGCCTACGGCATGAACTTTGAAGGGCAGGACGACAGCGAAATGACACTCGACGGCATCAATGTCGAGCTGCTGGAAAGCTACAATGCCATAAAATTCACTAACTGCCGGGCCGTGCAGATGGGTGTTGTGCACGTGGAGAAGTGGGCCGCGCGCGACAACGCCATGTCCACGATCTACATGAACTCGAGCTCCGTCAGCATCGGTGCGCTGACCGTCTATTATTCGATGTTCCGTGCCAACTGTGACGTTTTCTCTTTGGTTGACTCCGTCTACACGGCGCCGGGCGACCCTGATGTCGAATACACCAACAACTCCCTGAGCATCGGCATCCTCCACTTGAAGGGGCTGTGCGGCTACGATGCGGGCGGCTCGTATTTCGTGCCCGTGACAACGCCCGCCAATGTGAGGCTGTTCAATCGCTATTCCAACGACGGGCCGTTCTATGTGCGCGTCGACCAGCTGACCTGGTACACTTTCCTAACGGACCGCTCCTGGTATCTCGATCCGCCGCGCGATTCCAATGGCTGGATCACGTTCCTGAAGCTCGGCAACCTGCCGCTGAGCGGCGCTGCCGCAAGCCGCCCCACGCAGCGCCTGGTGCCGTATCAGACCACTTTCTTTGACACCGCCAACAACCGGCTGGAAATGTGGAACGGCACGGGGTGGATGCAAATCGGCATAATGGACACCTCGGGCCGCTTGTTGGTGGGCCAAAAGAACAGTAGCTCGCACCCGCAACTCATCGACCGCAACGGGTTTTCCAGCAACCCGGCGTTCTCGTTCTGGTCCGACGACAACACGGGCTTGGCTCACACTGCTGCTAGTGAAGCCGCGCTTGTCTCTTCGGGAACGCCGCGCATCCGGGCGACGTCGCGCGGGGCAGCACTGCCCAACCTGCCGACCAGCACTACCGGCCTTTCATCGGGAGACCTGTGGCGGGATACCGCCGCAGGCAATGTAATCAAAATGGTTCCATAGCAAGCGGGACACAATAATGACGACTGCCGTTGAAATTGCGAACATGGCTCTTTCATTGATCGGGTCTGCCAACAGAATCACGGTTCTGGACGGCAACGGATCGGAAGAAAACCGTCAGTGCTTCCTGCATTATGAACCCGCCCGCGATGCACTGTTAAGGTCGCATTCGTGGAATTTCGCTGTAACGCGCGTGAAGATCACCACGACGGCAGCGGGCGCGCCACCGTTTGGCTACGCCAACTGGTTCACGCTTCCGGTTGACTGCCTTCGCGTGCTGTCTGTCAATGATGACGCCTATGAATACAAGGTTGAAGGCGGGCGAGTTTTCACCAACTCCACGCCGATTGACGTGCGGTACGTTAAAGCAGAAACGGACGCGGCCAAGTATGACAGCCAATTTGTGCAACTACTCGCGCTGGCGCTGGCGATACGCATTTCAGTCAAGCTTTCTGATAACGCGAATCTCAAAGAAAGCCTAAAGGCAGACTTCCGCGACATGATCCGCGATGCCCGCACGTTCGATGCGCAGGAAGGCGGTACGCCTGATGGTCTTTACGCAGATGGCTGGATAAATTCGAGGGCCTGATGCCGAAGGTAAACTACTTTCAAACCAACATGACGGGTGGCGAGGTTTCGCCGCTTCTGTATGCGCGCGTTGATACGCAGAAGTATCAGAACGGCATGGAAGTGGTTGAAAACTTTATCGTAATGCCGGGTGGCGGCGCAAAGAAGCGGCCCGGCTCCCGTTTTGTGTGGACTGACCGGAACAACGCTGCCGAATCTCGCCTTGTGCCTTTTCAGTACAATGCGGAACAAGCCTACATCCTTGAATTTGGTGATAGCTATGTGCGGCTTTATGCCAATGGTGGAATTGTCACCACGGCACCACAAGCAATTACTGGTATCACGCAAGCAAATCCGGCAGTCGTGACGTATTCGGGCGCGGACACGTTTGCCAATGGAGACCGGATTGCGATTACTGGTGTGGCCGGAATGACTGAGGTGAACAACCGGGAGTTTGTGGTTGCCAACGTCAACACAACGGCCAACACCTTTGAGCTTTCAGGGATAAATTCGACGACTTTCGGCGCGTATGTGTCAGGCGGCTCCGTTGCGGACATTATTGAAGTCGCTACGCCATATACGGCTGCCCAGGTGGCAGGTTTGAGTTTCGCGCAATCCGCTGATACGCTGTTCATTGCCCATCCTGCGCACCCACTTCATGTGCTGGTGCGAAATTCGGAGACAAGCTGGACGCTTTCTCAAAGACAGTTGACCAGAGGCCCTTGGCTTTCATTGGCTAACGACAACCAAATTTCGATAAAGTCCAATAGGCAGTGGGGCAATGCAACGCTTCAATCATCATCGGCAATATTCAATGCTGGTCATGTAGGTTCTTTGTTTAAGCTGTATACGCCGACCAGAACGAACGGTGAAATTGAATTCGGGTCGCCAACTCCGGTGAATGTGGGAGAGTTTTGGAGCTATAACGGTAATGTTTATAACATTACAGCAGAAGTATCCAGTGATTCAGCTCTTAATTCTGGGTTTTACAACCCGCCAACACACAAGCAAGGAACGGTAAGGCTTTATGGTGCTGGCGTCGGTGGCGACTTTTACGTTGATGTGAATTTTCTTCATCAAGGCTATGGTATTGTCAGCATAACAGGATACACATCCCCGACTGTTGTAACAGGTACGGTTTTTCAGGGTTTTGGTTACTCTGAGCTTCCCCGTCAGCTCGTTGATCCTTCTATGCCGGGAGGCCTGAGTTCAAACGACCGCTATCGAGAGCCAACTCTTTTTTGGCAGGAAGGCGCTATTTCGTCGTATCGCGGATATGCTGAGAATGTGACGTTCTTTGAGCAACGTTTGATGCTGTCAAAAACGCAGACAGTGTTTGGTTCTGTCTCTGGCGACTTTACGAATTTCGATGAGGGCGCGGAAGATGACAAAGCTTTGAATTACACGATTGCATCTGAACAGGTTGACATCATCCGCTGGATGAACCCCGGCAAGCAATTGCTCATTGGCACGACGAGCGGCGAATACGTCATGGCGGCATCATCGCTTGGTGAAGCCGTGACGCCGAAGAACATCAAAATTTCCCGTGAATCTTCGTATGGCTCTTCTCCGTGCAATCCGGTTCGCGTTGGCAGTGCGGTACTATTCATGCAGCGCCGTGGCGATCCGGATAATCCGGGCCGCAAAATGCGCGAGATGGCCTACTCGTTTGAGATCGACTCGTATGTGTCGAACGATCTGACGATCTTTTCTCCGCACATCACGGGCAATGGCGTGACTGCATTGTCGTATCAATCTGATCCGGATGCGTTGATTTGGGGTGTCAGGACTGATGGTTCTATGTGCTGCATTACCTATGAACGTTCACAAGAGGTCACTCCCTGGCATCGGCATATTCTTGGTGGCACGAATGCGGCGGTTGAGTCGATTGCCTCGATACCTGGAGCGAACGGCGATGAGTTATGGCTAAAAGTGCGCAGGACAATCAGCGGCCAGACGGTGCGCTATGTCGAGGTTCTGTCTTATTTCGACAACCAGACCGCAAAATCTGACGGGGTGTTTGTAGACAGCGCAATTACCTATAGCGGACCCAGCACAACCAGCATTACTGGGCTTTGGCACCTTCGCGGCGAAACGGTGAAATACCTCGCGGGCGATGCTTTCGGCACGGCGACCGTATCGGCAACGGGCGTTTTGACACTGCCATCAGCGGCTACAAAAGTTCACATCGGTCCAGGCTATACGGGCAAATTGAAGACGCTTGATTTTGAGGCGGGTGCTGCGGGCGGATCTTCTCAGGCGCGGCAGAAGCGTATTTCGGCGGCAACGCTAAGGCTTGATCGTTCGCTTGGCGGGGCGCTCGGTGCCGAGGGGCTTGTTGATCCGGTTGACTACAGCGACCAGCCGAATCTTAATGCCCTGTTTTCAGGAGACCGAACTGTCACCATGCGGACGGGCTGGGGCTCGAAGAACAATGTCTATGTTGAGCATGCCGATCCGTTGCCCTTTACGGTTCTCGGCATCATTGCAGAAGTAAACGTGACGGGGTGATCTGATGTGCGGACCCATGATCGGCCCTGCTTTGACTATTGTTGGCGCTGGCATGAGTGCTGCGTCTTCCGTGATGGGCGGCGCTGCTCAAAAGCAGATGGCGGACTATCAGGCCAAGGTCGCCAAGATCAACGCGAACGCGGCGATAGCGGAGGGCTTTGCGCAATCCGGCATGACGCGAGACCAGTATCAGGAGGTTGCCTCCAAGCAACGGGCCAATCTA
>JBIKJV010000046.1:0-17079 GCA_044360755.1 Phycisphaerales bacterium | reverse complement strand
TCGTGGTGCCGGCCTTCTTCGGCAGCGCGTACTTCATCTTCATGTACCGGCAGTTCATCGCGCAGGTGCCCGAGGCGCTGCTGGAGGCCGCGCGCCTGGACGGCCTGGGCTGGCTGGGCATCTGGTGGCACGTGATCCTGCCGCTCACCCGGCCCGTCACCGCGATCACCGCGGTGTTCACGTTCATCGGCTGCTGGAACGACTTCCTCTCGCCCCTCATCTACCTGCAGAGCGACGACCAGGCCACCCTGAGCGTCGCGCTGAACAGCTTCCGCAACCAGTTCGGCGGCATCAACAAGGTGAACCTGCTGATGGCCGCCAGCCTGACGACGATGATCCCCTGCATCCTGCTGTTCCTGGCGGCGCAGAAGCAGTTCATCGAGGGCCTTGGCAAGGGCGCGGTCAAGGGCTGACGCCCACGGAGCACGCATGGCAACGATCGAACTGAAGGACGTCTCGAAGACCTACGCCGGCGACGTCAAGGCCGTGCGCGAGGCCACGCTCCACTTCGGCGACGGTGAGTTCGTCGTGCTGGTCGGCCCCTCGGGCTGCGGCAAGAGCACGCTGCTGCGCATGATCGCCGGGCTGGAGACGATCACCGGCGGCACCATCGCGATCGGAGCGCGGGTCGTGAACGACCTGCCGCCCAAGGACCGCGACGTGGCGATGGTCTTCCAGAACTACGCGCTGTACCCGCACATGACGGTGCGCCGGAACATGGCGTTCGGACTGCTGCGCCGCCGCAAGCACGGGGGCCTGGGCGGGATGCTCTTCCACGGAGCGGAGCGCCGGGCCGAGCTGGACGCGATCGAACGCACGGTCACCGAGACCGCGCGCACCCTGGGCATCGAGAACCTGCTGGACCGCCTGCCGCGCGCCCTCTCCGGCGGGCAGCGACAGCGCGTGGCGCTGGGCCGCGCGCTGGTGCGCGACCCGCAGGTGTTCCTGTTCGACGAGCCGCTCTCCAACCTGGACGCGCGCCTGCGCATCGAGATGCGCGCCGAGCTGCGCGAGCTGCACCGGCGCACGAAGGCGACGATGGTCTACGTGACGCACGACCAGGAGGAGGCCATGACCCTGGCCGACCGCATGGTGGTGATGAAGGGCGGCGTGGTGCAGCAGTGCGGCACGCCGGGCGAGTGCTACGGCCGCCCCGCCAACCGCTTCGTGGCGGGCTTCGTGGGCACGCCGGTGATGAACTTCCTGGAGGGCACGTCGGACGGCACGCACTTCCGTGCAGGCGCCCTGGCGCTGCCCTTCGCGCACGCGCACCGCGGCCCTGCCGTGCTCGGCGTGCGGCCGGACCAGCTGCGGGTGACGGCGGGCGCGCCGGCGGCCGGCGACGCGTCCGGCGCGGCCGCGACGCTGGACGCCGTGGAACGCCTGGGCGATCGCATGGACGTCGTGCTGCATGCCGCGGGCCACCGGCTGGTGGCGCGCATCGCCAACGACGAGACGCTGCGCGAGGGCGCCCCGGCCACCGTGCGTTTCGACCTTTCGCAGGCGCACCTCTTCGCCCCGGGCGAGGACGGCGCGAGGCTCTGACCCGCGATCACTGCGCCGGGGGCGCGGCCGACGGCGCAGCATCGGGCGCGGCGGCTGCGGCAGGCGCCGACGATCGCGCCGGAGCCGGGGCTGGCACCGCAGCCTGCGTCGGCTCGCCCACCACGCTGTCGAGGCCGCGCTTCGACGGCACCGCGGGATCGTTGATCTCCAGCTGGTCCCAGCGCAGGCGCGTGCCGCCCGCCAGGTTGCCGGTGGCGAAGGCCACGTCGATCATCGCGATCTCGTAACCCGCGAGCGCCGCGACCTCCTGGCTCTGCGCGTCCCCCAGTCGCGACGCGGCATCCAGCACGTCCGTGCTGGTGCGCAGGCCGACGTCGAACTGCCGCCGCTCGGCCTCGTAGGTCCGAGCCGCAAGCACGGCCGTCAGGCGCGCGGCCATGATGCGCTGCCACGCGGTGTCCAGGGAATCGACCGCGTTCAGCACCTCCTGCCGGATCGCCTGCGCACGCGCGTCCTTGGTGGCAAGGCGCTGGACGCGCTGCAGCACCGCGCGCCGCAGCTGGCTCAGGCGCACCTCGTTCGTGATCGGGATCTCCGCACGGATCGAGAACGTGTACTGGTCCTTGTTGCCCAGGTCGCTGAACGAATCCGTGAGCCCGGAGCCGGTGCCGGTCAGCTTGTAGTCGTAGTCGAGCGTCACGAGGGGCAGCGCCGCGTTGCGCGCCACCTCGACGTTGGTCGCGTCGACCGCCACCTGGAGCTCCAGTTCGAGCATCTCCATCCGGTCGCGCACCGCCGCATCCGCCAGCCTGTGGGCGTTCAGCTGGAGGCCGAGCGGGTTGGGCTGGGTGGCCGGGATGACGGCGCTGCCGTCGTCCATCTGCATCGACGGGTCGTTGAGCAGGCGCTTCAGGTCGCGCTGGCGGTTGCGCAGCGCGGCGTCGGCGTTGATGAGCCGCTCGAGCGTGCTGCCGACGCCGCTCTCGGCGCGCAGGATCTCGATCGGCGGCACGTCGCCGGCTTCCACGCGGTTGCGCGCACGCCGCAGCTGGTCGATCGCCAGCTCGTACTGCTGCTGGCGGACCTCCAGGTCGCGGTAGGCGCGGTACAGGTTCCAGTAGGCGCGGTCGGCGTTCGCCAGGATGCGCAGCGACTCGAGCTTGGTGCGCGAGTCCGTCGCCTGCCCCTGCAGCTTGGCGATGCGGATCGAGGCGGTGTTCACCTCGACGCCGGCGCCGCGCAGCAGCGGCTGGCTGATCGAGGCCGACACCACGGCCTGGTCGGATCCGGTGATCGAGATGTCCGTGCTGTCCGTGTACGTCGGCTGGAACTTCACGGTGCCGCCGGTCGCCAGCGGGATCCGCAGGCCGATGTCGCCCTGGTCGCTGAACACGCCGCTGTTGGTCTGCAGCTGCGTGGAGAGCAGCTGGTCCTGGCGCGTGTAGTCGGCGAAGAACGTCGCATCGAACTTCGCCTCGGCCTCCGTGATCGTGGCACGCGCGATGTCCGGCGCGACCAGCTGCACCCGCAGGTCCAGGTTGTTCGCCAGCGTCAACGCACGGACCTCGGCGATCGAGAGCGTGCGGGACTTGTCGAAGCTGGTCGGCCGGAACCCGCCGGCGGTGGCCGCCTGCATGGCCAGCTCGGGCGGCACGGGCGGGCCGAACTCGATCTTCGACAGGTCCAGCGGCTCAAGGGCGCGCAGCCGATCGGGCGACACGGTGTACGGCGTCATGTCGTCCTTGAAGAGCTCGTTCTGGCACCCGGCCACCAGCAGGACGGCCAGCACGGCGGTGCGACCCAGCAGCAGCGGAACCGGGAGGGTGCGGTCACTCATGGCGCAGCGCCTCGATCGGGTCCAGCCGCGAGGCCTTGACCGCAGGGAACATCCCGAACGCCACGCCGACCAGCGCGCTGAACGCGATCGCCAGGAAGACCGCCCAGAACGGCACGTCGGCCTGCTCCAGGTTGGCGCCCGGGATCAGCGTCAGCCCCAGCGCCATCAGCTTGCCGATCACCAGCCCCGCGAAGCCCCCCAGCACGGTCAACGTGACCGCCTCCAGCAGGAACTGCAGCAGGATCGCGGCCGGCGTCGCACCGACCGCCTTGCGCAGGCCGATCTCGCGCGTGCGCTCGCTGACCGACACCAGCATGATGTTCATGATGCCGATGCCGCCGACCAGCAGGCTGATGCCCACGATGCCGCCCGCGATCGCGGTGACGCCCGCCGCCAGGGTCTTGAACTGGTTGATGTACTGGTCGATCGCCGCGACGCGGAACGTGTTCGGGTCGCCGGGCTGCAGCCCGCGCTGGCGGCGCATGACGAACTCGATCTCGGCCTTCGCCTCGTCGGCCTTCTCGGGGCTGACGGCCAGCGCCGCGAAGCGCATGAAGAAGTCCCGGTCGAGCAGCTTCTCGGCCACGCTGAACGGGATGAAGATCTCCGCCTGGCTGGAGTTCATGCCGAACATCTGCGCCTGCAGCGTCTCGACCACGCCCACCACCAGGAACCGGCGCCCGCCCAGCAGGACGTGCGACCCCAGCGGGTCGGCGGGCAGCTTCAGCTCCTCGATGGCGGACTCGTTGAGCAGCGCCACCTGGCGCGCGGTGTCGACGTCGATCTGCGTGAACGGCCGCCCCCTGATGACCTTGCGGCCCACGGCGTCGTGCCACGCCGGCCAGATGCCGTTGACGTTGATGCCGTCGATCGACGCGTTGTCGCTCTCGGCGCTCAGGCCCACGTCCACCAGCGGCGTGATGCCCTTCACCGACGGGCACTGGTCCTGGATCGCCTGGCATTCGGCGATCTTGAGCTTGCACTTCTCCCACGGGAACTTCTGCCGCGGCGAGTTCTCGGGGCGATCCGGGAACACGAAGATGCGCGCCGCGCCGACGGTCTCGAACTCGGCCAGCACCTTGGCCTTCAGGCCCGTGAGCGCCGCGATCACCGCCGTCACGCTGGCCACGCCCACGATGATGCCGAGCGCCGTCAGGAACGACCGCGTCTTGTTGGCCCAGATCTGCGCCAGCGCCATGTTGACGCTCTTGAGGACGAAGAACGGCGTGATGTTCATGCCGCCGCCCCTTCGGCCAGCACCGCGGCCTGCGAAGCGCGCGCCGACTCGACGTGACGGCCGACCTCGGGGTCCTGCTCGGCGGGAAGGTCGCTCAGGATGCGGCCGTCGCGCAGGCGCACGACGCGGCGGCAATGCGCGGCCACGTCGTCCTCGTGGGTGACGATGATGATGGTCTGGCCCTCGCGGTGCAGCCGCGTGAAGAGCGCCAGGATCTCGGCCGTCGTGGCCGAGTCCAGGTTGCCCGTCGGCTCGTCGGCCATCAGGATGCGCGGCTCGTTCAGGATCGCACGCGCGATCGCCACGCGCTGCTTCTGGCCACCCGAGAGCTGGTTCGGGCGGTGGTCGACGCGCTTGGCCAGGCCCACCCGCTCCAGGGCCTGCAGCGCGCGCACGCGGCGCTCGCGCCAGCCGCCCGCCGTGGCGCTGTACAGGAGCGGCAGCTCGACGTTCTCCAGCGCCGTCTGCCGCGGGAGCAGCTCGAAGCTCTGGAAGACGAAGCCGATCTCCTCGTTGCGGATGTGGGCCAGCTCGTCGGCGCCCATGCCGCTGACCAGCTTGCCGCCCAGGCTGTATTCGCCGGCGGTCGGCCTGTCCAGGCAGCCCAGCGTGTTCATCAGCGTGCTCTTGCCCGAGCCCGAACTGCCCATGATCGCCACCATCTCGTTGGGCATGATGTCCAGGTCAACCCCGCGCAGCGCATGGATGGTCTCCACGCCGACGCGGTAGACCTTGGTGATGCCGCGGAGCTGGATGATGGGCTGCTGCATCGGTTCGTGGGGGCGAAGTACGCGTGGGGGCGGGGACGGGTTCGTCACTTCGCGGCGGGGGCGGGTTCGGACGCAGGGGCGCCGGAATCCGTGCCGCCGGCACCCGGTGCCTGCTCCTCCTGCATCACGCGGTCGCCGTCCTTCAGGCGCTCCAGGGCCTTGTAGGGCCCGGTGATCACCTGGTCGCCCTCCTTTATCCCGTCAAGCACGATCGTATCGGTCAGGTTCGATGGCCCGGTGCGGACCGGGGTCGCGGTGGCCTTGCCGCCGGTCACCAGGAACACCACCGTCGTCGTCTTGCGCCCCGCGGCGATCAGCGGACTGCCGCGCACGGCGGCGGGCAGGTCCTCGATCTTGCGCTCAACCACCGCCTGGCTGGGAAGCCGCAGGCCGGTGTGCGTCGCGATGGCGATGTCGACGTTGCCGCCCAGGCCGCTGAAGACCTGCTCGCCGCCCAGTTCCAGGCCAATGCCGGTCTTGAAGTAGCCGGTGCCGTCCTTCTCGGTGGTGCGCTGCAGCGCCACCTCGTCCACGCTGCCCTTGAACACGCGGTTCTTGTAGCCGTTGATGCGCACTTCGGCCTGCTGCTTCGGGGCAACGCGCGGCACGTCGGCCTCGCTGACCTTGGCGGTCAGCTTCATGCTGCCCAGGTCGGCGATGGTCAGGATCTTGGTGCCCGGGTTGTTCATCGTGCCCACGACGACCAGTTCGCCGACCTCGGCGTTCAGCTGCGTGATCACGCCGTCGATCGCCGCGGTGACCACGGTGCGGCGCAACGCCTCGCGCGCCTGCTCGATCTGCGCCTCCGAGGCGGCCAGGCTCTTCTCCAGCTGCACGATCGTGTTCTTGGCGGCCAGGTACTGCGCCTCCAGGTCACGCACGCGGTTGGTCGCGTTCTCGTAGTCCTGGCGGCTGATGTCGCCCGTGCGGAAGAGCGCCTCCTGTCGCTGCGCTGCCGCGCGGGCGCCCTCCAGCGTGGTCTGGCTGCCCACGATGCGCGACCGCTCGGCCTCCAGCCGATAGCGCTCACCGTCGCGGCGGGCCTCGGCACTCTGAAGCGCGGCCCGCAGGTCGCGGTCGTCCAGGCGCATGATGACCTCGCCGGAGCGGACCCGGTCACCCTCGCGGTGGGGCAGCTCGACGATGCGCGCGGAGACCTCGGCCGAGACGTCCACCTTGTGCTTGGGCTCCACCGTGCCAGGGGCGGCGACGATCTCGACCAGCTCGCCTGGTGCCACGGGCTCGATGCGGACGGGGGTGCCCTCCGGCCCGCCGAACGGCATCATCTTCCGCAGCCGGTCCCCGGCGAACAGGGCGACCAGGACGGCCAGCAGGAAGAGGGACAGCGAGGCGATCAGAAACTTGCGCATGGGCGGCGTTCCGGGTGGGGCCCGGGTGGGGACCCGGATCATAGGGCCAGCCCATGCGAAAGCCCCCTGGCCTTGCGGCCAGGGGGCTTGGTTGGGTGCATTCACGCTGCCGACGGCTTACGTCGGGCAGGTGCCCCAGGCGCCCAGGAGGATGCCCAGGTCGGCGCCGTTGACGACGCCGTCGTTGTTGATGTCACCCGTGCAGCCCGGCGTGCCGCCGGGGCAGCTGCCCCAGGCGCCAAGCAGGATGCCCAGGTCGGCACCGTTGACCACGCCATCGCGGTTCAGGTCAGCCGGGCACGGCGGGGCCACCGAACCGGAGCCCTCACCCAGGACCTTCAGGACCGTGGTGTAGAGCGCGTTCGGGTTGTCGCCAGTCTGGACGGCGAAACCGGGCACGGTGGACCGAACGAAGCCGGGCGTCGGGTAGTTGGCCGACCGCCAGCAGAACGCGCCCGTCGTATCCACCAGCTGCACGCCGTTGGTGCCGTAGATGAACCACGGGTAGTTGCACGCCACCGTGCCGCCGTTCGAGAAGTCGTCCGGCTGCGACGGGAAGAACACGAAGTAGTAGTTGCCGGGATCGAGCTCGATCTGGGGATCGATGTTCATCGGCCAACGTGCCGTCGCGGCGCTGTCGTCTCCGAAGTCATACGCCGTCGGCGTCGGAACCGAGCCCGAGAAGAGCAGATCGGCTTCCACGGGGGCCGCGTTGCTCGCGTTGCGGCGGAACACGCGGTAGTTGAAGGCCGTCGCGGTGCCGGAGCTCACGAACGCGGCAACCTCGAACTGGGTCACCTTCCACTTCGCGGTGCCGGCCGGGGCGGCGGGCACGGTGAAGGGGAGGGCCAGCCAGCGCTTCGGGAGGGTGGCGCTGAGCGCACCCGAGCTGAGGCCCAGGTTCACGTTCGTGGTGCCGTTCTGGACGACGAACTTCTGGGCGCCGGTGTCGAAGATCACCGAGCGGAAGTTGGTCACGAGGGTACCCGTGCTGCCAACGGCAGCCGCCGGGTCGGTGTCGTACCACGAGCCAACGCGGACGAGGTACCACTTGTTGGCCTGGGCGTCCACGAGCGAGAGCGTCGAGGGGCCGCCGGTCACGCCACAGGTGTCATCCGTGCAGCCGATCCACGTGTCCGCCAGCGTCTGCGGGTCACCCACGTCGGCCGTGTCGTACGGGCCGTAGATGTTCAGCACGCTGTCGAAGGTCGCCGGGCTGGAGCACAGGCTGACGTCCAGCTGGCCGTTGCCCGGGGCACGCATCCAGTACCAGATGTCCTTCGCGCTGTTGCCCGCGCAGTAGACGGCGGTGTCGTTCGGGCCGTCGGTCGTGGCGGCCGAGTTGTCGAAGTTGGTCGTCGACGGGATGGCAACGATCTGCGCGTTGGTGGCGCAGTTGTTGGCCGGGGCCCCGGTGACGGGCGGGCAGTTGTAGATGAACAGGCCGCACTGATCAACGCCGAGCTGGACGCACGAGGCATCCCACGCGGTGTCGCAGCAACCGGGGTTGAAGCTGCAGACCGTCTCGCAGCAGCCGATGTTGCTGCAGCCGCCCGAAGCGTGGGCAGCGATGCAGGGGAACGAGCTGGTGCCGCACGACGCGTAGTTCAGCGGCGCGTAGGTGATGTCGCAGCGGTAGGCCAGGCAGGGGCCGAAGACCGGGGCCTCGGCCGTCGTCTCGAACGGGGTCGTGACGATGACGCCCTGGCTGCCACCCGAGTAGTAGAACGGACCGGCCGACTGCGAGGAGCCGCCCTGCGTGCCGTAGAGGGTGGTGTACGTCGCGCAATCAACGCCCCGGGTCACGAAGAGGACCGAGGCCGTCGACGCGGGGATGCACAGCGACGCGGTGAGCGAACCGGCGCCGGGCATGTCGATCTGCAGCCAGTCAAGGTCGCGGCTGGTGTTGCCGGAGGTGCCGCCGCTGGGCACGAAGGTGCCGGTGGTGCCGACCACGGTCACGGTGCCGCCCGCGGACGGCAGACCGCTGATGACCTGCCAGAGCCCGGGGGTCTGGTTGCAGCCGGGGTTGTTGTCGGTGAACGAACCGCAACCGTAGGTCGGGTCGTTCTGCTCAATGGCGCCAGCGGGCGGGATGCCGTCCCAGCAGGCCTGACCGTGCGCGAGTCCCGCGACGAGCAGCGCGGGGGCCGCGCTCAGGCCGAGGACGAAACGACGATTCGTCATGACAAGTTCTCCTCAAACGGGCGACTGGAGGTCGCCGGACCTAGTGAATCCACGCCTCTGTGCACCCAACCTCTAGGTGCGGACGGACCGTCGGCGCGGCGGATACGAGACAACTATGGCTCCCCTTTCGACACGCGCCAAACGGAATATGAGCCAAATGGCCGCGGAAACCTCTTGAATCCGGCGATCGGTAAACGACCGCGCCGGCCACCCCGGGCAGGAGGGCCCGCAAAAACCGCGGGTCGGATGGAGATTCCCCGGTTTCTCCTGAGGATGGCGCATGGTTATTGGCCATTCAGCACCCCCTCCCCCCGGGGGCCAGCCCTCAGGCCGCTGGCTCGATCGTCACCGTCAGCCCGCGGCTCACCAGCTGCTCCTGAAGGAGCTCGGCCTTCTCGCGGTGGGTCACCACCAGCATGGCCACGCCCGAGTCGTGGGCTTCCAAGGTGCGGTCCATCGCGTCGCCCACGGACAGACGGGCGATCTCGACCACCGAGCGGACGACGAACTGGATCTCGTTGATGTCGTCGTTGTGCAGGAGCACGGCCCAGCCAGGCAGGCGCTTGGGGCGGGCGACGGGGGCTTCCGGCAGAACGGCGGTGGCGGATTCCATGAGACGCGTCATTCCACACGAACGCGGGACCGAATCAAGTGGCCACTTCGCGTTATCAGGTCCACTTGAACACGATCTTGCCGAACTGCTCCCCTGCTTCCAGCCGCCCGTATCCCGCGGCGGCATCGGAGGGGGCCAGGACAGCGTCGACGGCGGGCCGCAGGGCGCCGGAACGGAACAGCGCGACGACCGAGCGGAACTCGTCCATCGTGCCCATCGTGCTGCCGACGATCGAGAGCTGGTTCCAGAAGATGCGCGCCAGGTCGGTGGTGGCGTCGGGCCCGGTGGTGCAGCCGCAGGTGACAAGAACGCCGCCGCGCGCCATGCTCTTGATGCACGCCAGATGCACGGCCTTGCCCACGCTTTCGGCCACGATGTCGACGCCACGGCCGCCGGTCAGCTTGCGGACCTCACGCGACCAGTCGGCGCCGGTGTCGTGCACGGCGTGCGTGGCGCCCAGCGCCGTGGCGCGCTCCAGCTTGGCGGCATGGCGGCTGGTGACGATCGTGGTGCAGCCGAAGTGGCGCGCGATGTTCAGCGCTGCCAGGGCCACGCCGCCGCCGATGCCGGGGATCAGCACCGTCATGCCCGGCTGCAGGCGCGCGCGCGTGACCAGCATGCGCCACGCGGTCAGGTGCGTCAGGCCGAAGGCAGCGGCCTCGACGGGGTCGGCGTCGCCGATCGCCAGCACGTTGGTGGCGGGCGCCGTGAAGTGCGCCGCGTGCGTGCCGGGGACGTGCTCGCCGATCATCAGGATGTCCTCGCCGGCGGGCGCGCGGCCGGGGACCGCGCGCTCGGGCTGCATGACGGCGGCGTTCAGGATGACGCGCTGGCCGACCCAGGCCGGGTCCACGCCCCCGCCGACCGCGTCCACGATGCCCACGCCGTCGGACCCGCCCACCGTGGGCCACAGCACGTCGATGCCGGGCAGGCCGCGGCCCACCCAGAGGTCCAGGTGGTTCAGCGCCGAGGCCTCGGTGCGCACGCGGACCTCGCCCGCGCGGGGCTCAGGCGCCGGCCGATCGGGATTCACGCGGACGTTGGGGGTGACGGGGGTGCCTTGGCGGACGATCTCGATGGCGAGCATGGGCCGGAGTGTAGGAAGGTGGCGATCTACGATGCGACCCATGCGTACCGAGCGTCCGATGACCACCGACCGCCCCCACCGCGCACGACTCCTGGCTGCCCTGAACGCCCTGGCCGCCACCGCCCTGCTGGCCGCCACCGCCGCCGCCCAGGTGCCGCCGGGCGGCGCACCGCTCAACCAGCAGCAGCAGCTGGCGCAGCAGGAGCGCGAGATCGCCGCGCAGGTGGCGGTCTGCCCGGTCAAGGCCACGCCCGCGCTGCTGGATGCCGGCTTCGTGCAGCCGCACACGGTGGTGAAGGTGGATGCCACGCTGGTCAACCCGCTGGACCGCCCGGTGCGCTGCATCAAGAGCGCCCCGACCTGCACCTGCACCACCGTGGACATGGTGGGCAAGGAGATCCCCGCGAAGGGATCGATCACGGTGCCCGTCTCGATGAAGACGAGCGGCGCCACCGGCGAGAAGACCGCCGCCGTGCGCATGATGTTCGACGGCGTGCCGGGCGTGGTCGAGGTGAAGCTGCGCGCCGAGGTGACCTACCCGGTGCGTGCGTGGCAGCTGAACCCCGGACGTGACGGCAAGCCCTCGAAGGACCCGTTCATCAACGCATTCGACTTCAAGCAGAACGTCGCCGGCGAGATCACCGTCGAGAGCCTGGACGGCAAGCCGTTCTCGGTGCTTTCGGTGGGCGGGCTGCCGCCGGTCTTCGCCGGGTTCGACCCCGCGAAGGATGGCCCGCGCGAGAGCTACCGCGTGCGCTACGACTTCAGCAAGCTGGCCTGCCAGGACGTGCCGAAGTACCTGGTGGTCGAGACCGACCGGCCGGACGCGCGGCTCATCGACCTGCGCGTGCGGCACGAGTGCACGCGGATCAGCCCGGCGTTCAACTTCGAGCAGTACCGCGAGAACCTGGGCGTGCTGGCGCCGGGCGCCGGCCGCGATTTCGAGCTGCTGATCAAGATGGCCAACGGCGTGCGCATCGACCGCGTGGACAGCCTGGACCCGCGGCTCGATGCGCAGCTGGTGGGCCAGCGCGCCGACACCGACGCGCTGGCGACCACCGTGCGCGTGACCGCGAAGCCCACGACGCAGGGCATGGTGCTGGCCGCGCTGCGCTTCACGGGCGTGGGCCCCGACCCGCGCCAGCCGGTGCCGCCGGGGCAGCCCGCGGCGACCGCGCCGCGGCAAGCGGACTTCCTGGTCTACGTGAAGGTGGAGCCCACGAAGACGGACGCGAAACCTGCGGTCGCGCCGGGAGCGGTGCGCGGCACGGACGACGCGGCCGCGAAGGCGCCCGCGGCCGGCACGTCGCGCGAGATCCCTGCCGCGGTGCGCGAGGCGATCGTCGCACCCGCGACGGTCCAGCCCGGCGATACGGTGAACACGAAGAAGATCACCATGCTGGACGACCCCAGCGTGCCTGCGCGCGTGGTGCAGCCGCTGCCGGTGGTCATGCGGATCGCCGCGCGCCCCGAGGAGGTCCCGATGGATGCGGCGCGCTTTGCCAAGGCGAAGGACGCGATCGAGCGCGGACTGGCGTTCCTGCGCGGCGCGCAGGGGCCGAACGGCGGGTGGATGGAGTCGACCGCGGCGGCGGGCACCGACCAGGCGAAGGCGTCGCAGGCAACGTCGGCGGCGGTGACCGGGCTGATGCTCAAGGCGTTCGCGCAGGCGGGGTACCCCGCGCAGCGCGACGCGAAGGTGGCGAAGGCGCTGGAGTTCGTGGCGCAGAAGACCGACCTGCGCGGCACGTTCACGCCGGACGCCGGGGGAGGCCTTTCGAACTACGTGGCCAGCCTGGTGCTGATGGGCCTGGCCGCGCAGGACGACCCCGCGCTGGCCGGCGCGGTGGGCACCGTGCGCGAGTGGATCGTGCGCAACCAGTGGGACCAGGCCGAGGGGCTGGGGCCGCGCACCGACTGGTTCGGCGGCGCGGGCTACGGCAGCCACGGCCGCCCGGACATGTCGAACACGCAGCTGATGCTGGACGCGCTGCACGACGCGGGCGTCAGCCCCGACGACCCCGCGGTGCAGCGCGCGCTGGTGTTCGTGGCGCGCGCACAGAACGTGAAGACCAACACGGCCGCGTGGGCGCAGCACGGCACGGCGGACGGCGGCTTCGTCTACACGCCGGCCAACGGCGGCGAGAGCTTCGCCAGCGATGCCGCCGGCGAAGGCCGCTACGGCGAGAAGATGCCGGAGGGCACGCGCGCGCTGCGCAGCTACGGCAGCATGACCTACGCGGGGTTCAAGAGCATGCTGTACGCGGGCCTGGCGCCGGACGACCCGCGCGTGAAGGCGGCGTTCGACTGGATCCGCGCGCACTACACCTTTGCCGAGAACCCCGGCCTGGGCCAGCAGGGCCTGTGGTACTACCTGCACGCCGCTTCGCGCGCCCTGCTGGCGGCGAACGCCACGACGATCGTGCCCGCCGCGGGCGGCGCGCCGCGCAACTGGCGCGACGACCTGGTGGACACCGTGCTGGCCCTGCAGCGCACCGACGGCAGCTGGGTGAACACCGCCGACCGCTGGCAGGAAGGCAAGCCGGAACTGGTGACCGCCTACGCGGTGCTGGCGCTGGAGGAAGCGCTCAAGCCCGTCCTGCGGGCGCAGTGAAGCGCAGGCTGAGCGCGGCCAGCGACGCGGTGGCCGCCAGGAGCAGCGCGCCGACCGCCTGGTGCGCGGTGGTGGCGCCGACTTCCCACCACGGCACGTCCGGCCCGCGGCGCACCAGCACCGCCACCAGCGCCAGGATGCCGAGCAGGAATTGCAGCCCGACGGAGTGCATCACCGCCTTGCCGGCGATGCGCACGGGCACGGGGCTGGACGCGCGGCTGGCGCGGAAACCGGCCACCGCGACGAGCACCGCGGCGATGATCGCCATCGTGATGTGCCCGTGCAGCGCCCACGCGGGGATCTTGGCGCCCGCGTCCGCGGTGGGCGGGACCTGCAGGTGGCGCATCGAGGCGCCCAGGAAGAGCTGCATCACCAGTGCGCCCAGCGCGACGGCGGGCAGCACGCGCGCGGCGCGCGGCGCAGCGAAGGGCACGGCCGAGGCCCACGCGCGGCTCGTGACCACGGCGTAGACCACCGAGAGCGCGAAGACGAACTGACCCAGCATCCCGTGGATGATCGCGCGCGTCGTGCTGGGTGCCAGGTCCGCGGCCTCCATGCTGGTGGTCAGGTTGCCCGTGACGCGCGTGCCGCCCAGGTAGCCCTGCAGGATGATGAGGGCGAGCAGCACGAGCGCCAGGACGCGCGGCGCGTGACGCCGCTCGAGGCGCCACGTGGTGACCAGCGAGGAAAGCGCCACCGCCCCGACCAGCATGCCGAAGAGCCGGTGCGAGTGCTCGTAGAAGATGCCGCCCTTCA
Source organism: Phycisphaerales bacterium (assembly GCA_044360755.1). Taxonomy (GTDB): domain Bacteria; phylum Planctomycetota; class Phycisphaerae; order Phycisphaerales; family SM1A02; genus UBA966. The sequence continues at coordinate 3,102 of JBIKJV010000046.1, read as the reverse complement.
TCTCGCTGATCGGATAGAGCAGCATGTTGTGGCCGAAGCTGTTCGGCCAGTCGGGGACGGCCAGGCCGGCTTCCATGCTGGTGACGAGGCCGCCCAGCACCACCATCGCCAGGATGTTGAGTGCGAGCACCACGGCAAGCAGCGCGGACGGCGATGCGGACGCCCGCGGCGAGGGGCGGCGCGCGCCCAGCCGTGCGCCGATCTCGGCGAGCGCGCCGCTGGCGACGAAGAGACCGGCGACGTACAGCGCGGGGCGCGTCCAGGTGCCGCCCTGCTCGTCGCGCAGGAACGCGCCGACGATCATCAGGTTGACGGTGGCCGAGACCAGGCCGACGCGCCAGCCGCACGCGCCAGACGACGGGTGACGGCCCGCCACCCAGCCCGCGGCCAGCAGCGACGCGACGCAGCCGGCGAAGAGCAGCTCGCTGGCCAGGAAGCCGGGCTGCAGCAGCGCGACATAGCTGAGCGTCCACATGGCGACGGTGGCGGCCATGCCCAGCGCCAGGTTCGCGGGCCGCACCCAGCGCGACCACAGCGCGCCGACGACCACCAGGCCGGCGAAGGCGGCGATGACCGGCAGGAAGCTGCCCGCAGATGCCGGCGGTGGGGCGGAAGCGGCGGCGGATGCGGCGGTTTCGGCGGCTTGGGCGAGCGTGTGCATGCGTGGGGAGCCGCGGAAGGCGGCGCGACCTATCCTATTCACCCTGCGCCGGCGAAGCGGCGCCACGCGAGCCACGCACCATGGAACACGCTGCCGACCCCCGCCCCGACGGACCCACGGCGCCTCCGGGCTTCGCGGTGGTCTGGAGCCGGTTGGCGAAGGCCCGCCTGAGCCTGCTGGTGCTGGCGACGACCGCGGTCGGGTTCGTGGTCGCGCCTGCGGGGGCGATCGACTGGCTGCGGCTGGCGTGGACCTGCGCGGGCACCGCCATGGCTGCCGCCAGTGCGGCCATGCTGAACCAGCTGGCGGAGACGCGCCGCGACGCGCGGATGCAGCGCACCGCCGGGCGCCCCCTGCCGGCCGGGCATGCCTCGCCGCGCGCGGTGTTCATCGCGGGCACCGTGATCGGCTACGGCGGCTGCGCGCTGCTGGCCTGGCAGGTGAACCTGGCGGCCGCGGCGCTGGCGGCGGCGAACATCCTGCTCTACGTGTTCCTGTACACGCCGCTCAAGCCGCGGACCACGCTGAACACGCTGGTGGGCGCCGTCACCGGCGCGATCCCGCCGATGATCGGCTGGGTCGGGGCCACAGGGCGCACGTCGCCCGGCGCGTGGGCCCTGTTCGCCATCCTCTTCGTCTGGCAGCTCCCCCACTTCCTGGCACTGGCGTGGATGTACCGCGCGGACTACGAACGAGGTGGGTTCGCCATGCTGCCCTCGCGCGACGAGAGCGGGCGCGCGACGGCGCAGGCGTGCCTGCTGACCAGCCTGATGCTGGTGCCGGTGGGGCTGCTGGCCACGTTGACCGGCGTCGCCGGCTACTGGTACGCCGGTGCGGCAGTCGCGCTGGGGCTGTGGCTTTCGTGGCTCAGCCTGCGGTTCCTGCTGGTGCGCGACGACGTGCGCGCGCGGCGGCTCTTCCTGGCAAGCCTGGCATACCTGCCGCTCCTGATGGGCACGATGGTGGCCGACCGCGGGAGCGTGGTCCCCGTGGCCCGGCGCGAGGGCGATGCGATCGTGATCGAGCTGCCGCCGCAGCCGGCGGAGGCGGGCGCGATGGAGCGGCCCGCCGCCCCGCAGGGACCGCAACCCGCCACGACGCAGGAGCAGCCCCGATGACCGAAGGCACGCAGCCCGATGGCACGCGCGACGGATCGCCCACGCTGACCTTCCGCGGCGGCGGCTGGGTGATCGCCGTGACGGTCGTGGTGGCGGCCGCGTTCATCCTCTGGGCGATCAGCGGCGCGATCTGGGGCACCCGCCCCGTCGGCGGGGGCAACGACCCGGCCGCGTACGGATTCGACCTGTCGGACCTGGCGCCCGAGGCGCGCGCGACACTGGTGGGCAGCGGGAACCCGCGAGACTTCCTGGTGGCATACGACCTGCCTGCCGTGATCCCGGGGGCGGAGATGCTGCGCTTCAACGCGGACCGCCGGTCGAAGTACGTCGTCACCGCTGACCGCGTGGCCGGCGTGGTGGTGAACGGCGCGGCGCGCGCGTACCCGCTGGCCGTGCTGAACGGGCACGAGGTGGTGAACGACGTGCTGGGCGGCGTGCCGATCGCGGTGACGTTCTCGCCGCTGACCGACAGCGTGATGGTGTTCGACCGGCGCATCGCCGGCGAGGAACGGCTCTTCCGCGTCAGCGGGCTGCTGTGGAACAGCAACCTGGTGATGTACGACGTGCCCGCCGACCCGGCGCGGCGCGCGGGCGCGGCCGCCAGCCTGTGGAGCCAGCTGGGCATGCGCGCGATCGCGGGCCCGGCGGCGCGCGGCCCGGTGCGCCTGGAGCCCCTGCCCGACGTGAACATCGCGTCCTGGCGCATGTGGCTGGCCGCGCACCCGGACACCACGGTGATCCTGCCCGAGCCACAGACCGTGAAGCGCTACAAGGAGATCAGCTACGCGCGCTACTGCCTGACGCCACGTGTCGATTTCCCGGTGGACCGCCTGGTCGACGGCAGTGCGGAACCCGCGTCAGCCGACGCGGCGATCGCGGAGGCGGCCGCGGGCCGCGCGCGCACGCGCAAGGCCGCCGTGATCGAGGCGCGCCTGCCGGGCGGCGCGCGGGCGGCATGGTCGCTGGCCGAACTGGCCGCACGCGCGGGGCAGGCCGAGACCGTCGAGCTGGACGTGGGCGGCGTGCCGCTGGTGGCCACGGTGCAGCGCGCGCCCCTGGCGGCGATGGTGCGCCGCAAGGACGGCCAGCCGCTGGTGGTCGTGCCGCAGCTGTGGTTCGCGCACGAAGCGCGCGGGTGGTGAGGGCGGAGCTGGGGCGCCGCGCCCTTTCGCTGCGCCTTTGAAAGGCACTTGCGCATGACCGCGCCCTTGCGCTGTGCTCGGGGCCTTCCTCCGCGACCGTCGTCGCTCCACCAGGTTCCGCTCCTCCTATTGTTCGGCTGGCTCGGCACCTGTCACGACCCGGGAGTGTTCGGTGCCGCTG
>JBIKJV010000161.1:0-5515 GCA_044360755.1 Phycisphaerales bacterium | reverse complement strand
AGCACCACCTGCGGCGCCGGGCTGGCCAGCACACGGTCCGCGCCCACCACCCCTTGCATCATGATCCGCTCGGCGACGCCCAGGTCGCTGCCCAGCTCGACGGCCACCGTGATGACGTGGCGCAGCGGCAGTCCATCAAGCGTCCAGTTGACGATCCGGCCGGTGATGAACTGCTTGTTCGGGATGATCACTTCCTTGTTGTCGGCATCCAGGATCTGCGTCGCGCGCGTGGCGATCTTGGTGACGCGGCCCGTGATCCCGTCGACGGTGACCACGTCGCCGACACGGACCGGCCGCTCCGCCAGCATGACCAGGCCCGAGAAGAAGTTCGCGAAGATCTCCTGCAGGCCGAAGCCCAGGCCGACGGTCGCGGCCGCGGCAAGCCACTGAACGTTGGCCCAGCCGATGCCGAGCGAGGTGAAGGTCGCCACCAGGCCGGCGATCACCAGCACGTACCGCCCCACGGCCACGATCGCGTACCGCGTGCTGGAGTCGAACGGGAACCGGCGGAGGATCGCGATGTTCAGGACGCCCGGCAGGTCACGGACCAAGGCGACCGTCACGACCACCGACATGATCGCCACCGCGACGTTGGCCAGCGTCACGGCGGTGCCGGGCGACGTGTCGGTCGCGCCGACGTTCCAGAGCGTGACCGTCCGCACGATGCCGAACGCGGGAAGCAGGTCGCTCCAGGCCCACGCAAGCCCAACCAGCACCGTGATGAACGTGAAGAGGCGCGTGATGCGTTCCACCTGCTCGGCCGCGCGCAGGTCGGCCTGCGCCTCCGCGTCGCCGCCCAGGCCGAGGCCAAGCCGCTCGAGCGGGCGCGTGCCCACGCGTGCCGCCATCGAGAGCGCGATCGCCACCCCGAGCAGCACCCAGTAGCTGCGCGGGAGGTTCCAGACGATCACCGAGGCCGTGATGACGTAGCCCGCGGCGGCCGCCGTGGCCAGCGCGGCGGGCATCAGCACCAATGCGGGGTACCAGAACGGCCGCAGGATCGCGGTCCAGCCCCGCGGAGCCCGCATCAGGAGCGGGGCGACGATGCCTGCGTCGCGCGCAAAGAGGCGGGCGCTCACGGCCGTCATGACCACCAGCGCCACGATGACGGCCCAGCGCGCGATCGCACCGCCGCCGGACGCCTCGTCCGTCCGCACGGCCGTGAAGGCAACGAAAAGGAACGGCACGACCACCACTCCGATGGTCACGGCCGCCCGCCGCAGGGCGGTGACGGCCACCACCGGCCAACGGAAGTGCACCAGCGCGATGCCACCGGGCCGGCACAGGGCGTGCAGGAACGTCACCAGGTACGCCAGTCCAGCCAGGCCGGAGAGCGCATCGCCGAACGGCCCGAGCGCACCCGCGGCCGACGTCGCCTGGATCGCTCCCCCGAAGAGGCGCATCGCCGCGGGGATCGGTGCCGCGAGCAGCGCGGTGGCGACGAGGGCACGCACGGTGTGACGCGCGCGGTCGTTCTCCTGGCCGACCGATCCCCCGCTCCGCGCGAGGGCGCGATGCAGCCGCCCGCGCGCCACCAGCAGCAGGAGCACCACGATCCCGGCCCACAGCCAGCGCAGCGGCACCTGCCGCACGCTGGCGCCGAGGCCGTCCGAGACCGACGTCCAGAACGCCCCGTCCCCGTACTCCGCGGCCTGCGACGCAAGGTCACGCAGGTCAGCGGTGCCGATCGGCGCCATGTTCGGCAGCCAGATGACGTGCGCGCCGATCAGGGCCCGGTATCGATCGACCGCCTCGACATACTCCGACTGCACGTTCTCGTACTCGGCCAGGAGGGCGGAACGACGGGCATCCGCCGCAAGCAACGGCTCGAGGTAGCGCCTGGCGCGCTCGCGCAGGGCGGCCTCGACCGCAGGAACCGCCGCGGGGTCGTCCCCGGCTGCCGCTGCCGCCGCCGCCGCAGGCCGGTCCAGTGCGGCGAGTTCGTCGGCGACGTCGATGCGCGCGATCTCGGCATCGGCGGCGCGCTGCTTCGTGCGGTCGAGGGCGGCCCGCTCGGCTCGCTGGGCGGGAAGATCCCTGCGGTGGCGCAGCAGCACCGACGCCACCGGGCCCGCGGTCGAGCCGGAGAGCCGGATGCGGTCCTCGTCGGCGCGCATCTGCCGTTGCACCTCGCCCAGCCGGTCGCGGAGGCGGCTGAGTTCGCCCCAGTCGGCATCGATCGCCTCGATCGCCCCCAGGAGGGCCCGAGCCGTCTCCAGGTTCCGACGCGCGACCGACTGCAACGCGGGGGACGACACGGCCGCGAGGTCGGACTCCGCCTGCGCGACCAGCGCGCGCGCATCGGCCAGCGTCGGGACGCGGGCCAGGTCCGCGGGAGCGGCAGCACGATCGGCAGACGGCGGGGAGACCGCTGACGCGGAGCGCGGCACCGCCACCATCAGCCCCGCCACAACCACCAATGCCAAGCACCGCAGACCGCGCGTCATGCGCGGATCATATCGACGCCGCATGCGCCCGGACCCACGGCGTGAAGGTGCCGAACCTCCCGCGCGGACGCAGCCAATCGATGTAGGCCGCGAAGCGGTCGCACGCGCGTTCGCCGTCCACCGCTCGCATGTAGCGCGGCAGGCCGCTTCCGGCCAGGTCGACGAACTCCCACGGATGCCAGAAGACGTTCAGCAGCCCGTCGCGCGCCAGGCACCGTGCGCTGGCGTCGCGCACCAGCGCCATCGGGAAGTTCTTCCACGCCAGCCAGAAGAGCGGGAAGCGCAGCACCGGGCTCGCCGAGACGGGCAGTTCGACCAGCGCGCCCTTGCGATAGGGCACGCGCGGCTTGCCCAAGTTGTTGTAGCGCCCCGGCAGGAAGATGGGGTTCTCCGAGCTGTCCCACAGGTAGCCCGCATCCAGGATCGCCTGTGGGTCGGTCGCCTGCAGGCGCGGCCGCCGGAAGCCAAGCACCTCCTGCCCACTCGACTCGCGCAGCGCCTGCCGGCTGGTCGCCAGGTCGGCGTTCTCGAACGTCAGGTGCACGCGCCCGTGGCTGCCGATCTCGTGCTTCGCCGCCGCGCGCCGGTGCAGCGCGGGATGCCACGCCGCGAAGCTGGCCGTAGTGAACATCGTGGCGGGCACGCCCAGGCCGTCCAGCATGTCCAGCACCCGAACCTGGCCGCGGCCGCCGACCTCCATCTGCTCCTCCATGCCCATGTCGCGACCGCGGGCGAGCGGCGCGTCGAACTCCTCGACGTCGAAGCTGAGCAGGATCGTGGGGTCGGTGGGATGCATCGGATGCCGTGCCTGCGATGGTTCGTTACCATCGCGATGATACGGACCATGTCGCAGCCGGTGCCCAACCCCGCCATCCGCCCCGCGGTCCTCCTGGAGGACGCACGCGTCATCGTCGCCTCCAAGCCCGCAGGGGTCGTCACGGAACCCGGGCTGGGTCACCGCGACGACAGCCTGATGAACGGACTCTTCGCGGTCTACGCACGCGACCTGGCGCAGCTGGGCGAGGCGCGCGACTGGGGCCTGGTGCACCGCCTGGACCGGGACGCCAGCGGCGCGGTGGTCGTGGCGCGCGATGCCGCGGCCTATGACCGGCTGCGCGCGCAGTTCGCCGGCCGCACCGTCGGCAAGCGCTACCTCACGCTCGTCGAAGGCCGCCCCCCGACCAAGACCGGAGAGATCACGCTGCCGATCGAGGAAGCGCGCCGGGGAGACATGAAGGTCGCACTGGTCCGGCGCGGGGGTGGCGGCCCAGCCGTCGAGCATGCCATCACGCGGTGGCGCACCCTGGGCACGGGCCATGGGCGCACGCTGCTCGAAGTGGACCTCGAGACGGGGCGCCTGCACCAGATCCGCGCACACATGGCGGAGCTGGGCTGCCCGGTCGTGAACGACCGCGTCTACCGCGTCGACCTGCCGCCGAACACCAGCCGCCCGCCGAAGGGGCGGCCACCGCAGCCGATCGCGCTGCACGCCTGGACGATCTCGTTCGACCACCCCGCGACCGGCGCACGGACGACGGTCACCGACCCCCTGCCCGCGTTCCTCACGGAGCTTCTGCGTTCGGCAGGGATCGCTTCGCCGCCGGCACCGCAGCCGCCGGCGTGAGCTCACGCCGCTGCAGCATCCGGCGGACCGCATCGCGGACCGTCGCGGCGGGAAGGGCGTGCGTCGCGGTGCGGTCGAACCGCGCGATGTTGATGCCGACCACGTGACCATCGAGGTCCAGCACGGGGCCGCCAACCTGCTCGGGCCAGACGTTCGCGTCATGCGCAAGAACGCGCCCGAAGCCGGTCGAGACCTCGGAAATCGGCGTGGTCGTGTTGCCGCGGCGGACCGGGCGCCCCCGCGGGCCGTCCTCGCGACGTGCGAGCGTCGCCTCGACCTGCATCCGCTCGCCGGCCCGCAGCACGCCCAGCTCGACCCGGTCGCCCACCTCGCGTTCCAGGATCGCCCGCCGTAGCCCCATGCGCCCGCCGAGCGGGCGGCCGTCGATGGTCGCGATGACGTCTCCCACGCGGATCCCGGCCTCCGCGGCCGCGCTGCCTGGAACCACTTCGTCGACGCGCAAACCGACCTTCAGTCCCAGCTCGCGCGCGGTGGCAGGCTCGAGCGGCTCGCTGCGGACCCCCAGGTACGGACCACCCCAGGGGTCGCGGTCGCTCTCGCGCTCCTCGATCGCGGCAAACCCGAGTGCCGGCCCATTCGGCCCGAAGCGCGGCGAAACCAGCACCTCGCCGGGCGTGACCGCTCCGCTCCACGCCAGGTCGACCCCCGGCGCCGTGTCGCCATCGACCATGAGCAGCGCAAGGTCCAGGCGAGGGTCCGTGGCAACAACCCGCGCCGACGCCTGCGCCCCGTCCGCATCCTGCAGCGTCACCAGGGTGCCCGGCGCGCGATCCGGAAGCAGCGATGCCTTTGCCACGGCGTGCCCGGCGCCGTCGATGCGGGTGGCGACCGCCACGGCCGCACCGTCGCGCATCACGCGATGCATCGCCCGCATCGCCTGCTCCGCGACCGGGCGCAGGGGCGTCGCGCGCTGGACCGCCAGCCGACCGTCCGGCGACGTGCCCGCCATGAAGCGCGTGCGCACGGGCTCGTCGCTCGAGGTGAACGGCAGCACCATCGATGCCTCGTCGTGGCCGTCGCGGAACTCCCAGACGCGCTCGCGCAGCCGGTCGATGGGCGTGGCAGCGTTCTCCCACGGCTGGTGGCCGCAGCGCGAGTTCAGGGCCACGACCTCGCCGCGCAGGTTGAAGCTGGGGCCGCCCGAGTCCCCGGCATCGATCGGCGCATCGAACAGCACCTCGCGCGGGCTGGAGTGAAGCACGCGTCCCACGCGGACAAGCGCCGGCCGCTGCTCATCCGGCGGCCCCTGCGTGTAGCCCAGCGCCACCAGCCAATCGCCGGCGGCAAGCCCGCCGCTGGTGCCGAGCGGTGCGGCTTCCAGCATCCGACCCTGCGTATCCAACTGCAGGAGCCCGCAGTCCAGCGCACCGTCGTTCGCCTGGCCCAGCGCACGCCCGCGCAACACCGTCCCGTCGGGCAGCAC
>JBIKJV010000199.1:0-4320 GCA_044360755.1 Phycisphaerales bacterium | reverse complement strand
GCGGGAGGGCAAGGCATGGGACGCGCTGAGGGTGGGGTTCCGCATCTGCTGATCGCGAGCGAGGTGGCGTCGGTGGTCGCCATCGCCGCGGTCGCGGCGTGGGTCTGGTCGCACCACGGTGACCTGCCGGCGCGTATCCCGATGCACTTCGATGGCGCCGGTCGTCCCGACCGCTGGGAGCCCGGCACGCTCGGGCGTTGGCTCATGGCGCCGCTGGTGGGGCTGGGTGCGGCACTGCTGATGCTGGGCACCGGCCGGCTGGTCGCCTGGATGGCGGGGCGCTGGCCGCAGCTTGTCAACGTGCCCGACAAGGACCTCTGGCTTCGCCTGACCCCGTGGGGGCGTCGCTGGGCGTTGGAGCCGTGTTGCGCCGGTATCGCGATCTCGGCGGTGCCGCTGGCGTTCCTCTTCGGGTTCATCGCCGTGCAATCGCTCGAGGTCGGACATGGGCGCCGCGAGAGCATGGCCATCTGGCCGGTGTTGGTGGTCGTGGGCCTGGTGTTCATGGCGACGATCGGCGGCGTCGTGGCCAGCGTCCAGCGCATCCGGCGCGCATCGCGGCTAGGCTCCGCGTCCCCGTGAACTTCCGCCGCAAGAAGCGCTCCCAGGAACATGCCGCCGCCGACCGCCATGCGGGCGGGGGACGGGCGGCGTTCGAGCACCCGCTGGTGCTGCAGGACGAAGCCGAGCTCGTCACGACGCCCGAGGCGCTGGCGGCGCTGGTTGCGCACATCGAGACGCAGCCCTTCGTGGCGTACGACACCGAGTTCATCGGCGAGGAGAGCTTCTACCCCAAGCTGTGCCTGGTGCAGGTGGCGACGGCCGAGCGCATCGCGTTGGTCGACCCGCTGCCGCTGGGCGCGGCCGGAGAGGGGTTGCGGCCACTCTTCCGTGCGATCGCCGCGCCGGGCCGCACGGTGCTGGTGCACGCCGGCGACACCGACATGGACATCCTGCGGCGCGCCGCGGGCATGGAGCCCACCGACGTGGTCGACACGCAGGTGGCCGCTGCGCTGGCGTGGATGCCGTGGCCGACCAGCCTTGGGAACGTGCTGGAGAGCCTGACGGGCCACCGCCTGGGAAAGGCGCACACCTTCACCAACTGGGACGCGCGCCCACTGACGCCCGCGCAGCTGGGCTACGCCGCCGACGACGTGCGCTACCTCGCGCTGATCTGGCATCTGCTGGGCGAGCGCCTCGACGCGCTGGGGCGCCGCGCGTGGGCGCTGGCCGAGAGCCGCGAGCAGCTGCGCGGCGCGGCGTTCGACCCCGACGGCCAGCTCCGCCGCCTGCAGCGCGCCGAGCCGATGCGCGCCGGGCAGGTGCTGGTCGCACGCGAACTGGTCAACCTGCGCTACCGCCTGGCCGAGCAGATGGACCTGCCGGTGCGGACCGTGCTTCCCGATGCCTCGCTGATCGAGCTGTGCAAGCGCAAGCCCACGGACCGCGGGGCGCTCATGCAGGTCTCCGGCATTCCGCGGCGGGTTCTGGCCGAGCACGCCGAGGAGATCGGCGCGGCGGTCGCGCGCGCCAAGTCGCAGGTCCCGGAAGGGGAGCCCAACGGCTCGATGCTCGAGGACCCGCGCCTGCGTGCCGAGTGCGACCAGGTCTGGAACATCCTGCAGGTGCGCTGCGGCTCGATCGGGCTGGCGGCGAACCTGGCGGTGACCCGCAGCACGTTCACCCGTTGGTTCGTGACCTACGCCGAGGCGCGCCGCCACGGGCGCGCCCTGGGAGCCTCCGAGGGCGATTCGGCGCTCTTCGCTGCGGACGATTGGCGCGCAGAGGCGATCGGCGCCTGGTTCGACGGCTTCCTGGACGGCCGTGAGCGGCTTGAGCTGGAGTGGGGCCCCAGCGGCGCCACCGCGCCCGGGCTCGTGCGCCCGCGATGACGGCGGTAGCCTCCGCCGCATGAAGACTTTCCACGTGCTTGCGTGCACCGGCCTGCTGTCCGCCGGGCTTGCCCTTTCCGGCTGTGCCGCGCCGAACGCCGCCCCGGGTGCCGGCGGTGCGGCCGCCGACGGCTGGCGCCCGCTCTTCAACGGCACCGACACCTCCGGCTGGACGATGTTCCTGCCCGACCCAAAGGCCGATCCGGCGAAGACCTGGTCCGTGAAGGACGGCGTCCTGCGCTGCGAGGGCAAGCCCGTCGGCTACATCCGCACCAACGAGCAGTTCACCAGCTTCGAGCTGGAACTGGACTGGCGCTTCGATCCCGCGCGCGGCCCGGGCAACAGCGGCGTGCTGCTGCGCGTGCAGGCGCCGGACAAGGTGTGGCCCAAGAGCGTCGAGGCGCAGCTGCAGTCGCAGTCGGCGGGCGACATCTGGAACATCGACGCATTCACGATGATGGTGGACATGGCCCGCACCGACGGCCGCCACACCGAGAAGGCCAACCCGACCAACGAGAAGCCGCTCGGCGGCTGGAACCACTACCGCATCGTGCTCGACGGCGGCAAGCTGGAGCTGTGGGTCAACGGCCTGCTGCAGAACACGGCCATCGACGTGCAGGCGATCCCGGGAACGATCGCGCTCCAGAGCGAGGGCGCGTACATCGAGTTCCGCGACATCCGCATCCGCCCGCTGCCTGCGAAGTGACGCGGAGCGCATGCGCGCGACCGGTACCCGCAAAAAGAACCGCGGCGGCAGGAGTTCCTGCCGCCGCGTGTTCGTCTGGTCACGGCCCGTTGCGGGCCGGAAGGTTCACTTGGTGGGCTCGTCGTCCGCGACGGGGGCAGCGGCCTTGGCCGTCGGCGCCTTGGTGGCGGCCGGGGCGGCGGCGGGCGTGGAGGCCGTCATCGTGGGCGAGAGGTCGAACGCCGTCGGCGTCAGGAACAGCTCGACGCGGCGGTTCTGCACGGCGCCCTTCGGGCCGTTGCTGACCGCGGGGCGGAACTCGCCGTAGCCCGCGATCTGGAAGCGGCCCGCGTTCACGCCGTCGGTGACCAGCGCGTTGCGCAGGCTGGCCGAGCGGTAGACCGAGAGCATCAGGTTGTTGCCGAACTTCGCCTTCGTGCGGACGACCGGGGTGTCGTCGGTGTGGCCGACGACCTTGACCTCGAACTTGCGTGCGCTGTTCGAGTTCAGGATGTTCGCCAGGCGGCCGAGCACCGCGGTGGCGCCGGACTTCAGCTGGTCGCTGCCAGCGTCGAACGTGAAGTCGCTCTTGAAGCGCAGCATGCCGGTCTTCGCGTCGAACTCGAAGACGTCGGGGAACTCGGCGGCAAGCTTGTTCAGCTCGCTCGTCAGGTCCTCGGGCAGCGCGTTGAGCTGCAGGTTCGCGACCTGCTTCTTCAGCTCGTCGTACTTCTTGACCCACTCATCGAGGTCGACGTTGCCGCCCGCGATCTTCTTCTGCAGCTCCTCGAGGTCAGCCATCGTCGCAGCGAGCTGCGTGCGGAGGCGATCCTCGTTGGCCCGGGCGGTCGACAGCTCGTTCTGGGTGGAGAGCAGCTGCTGCTCCTGCCCCTTGTAAGCCGTCATCAGGTCGTTGTACTTCTGCTCCGGGATGCAGCCCGTGGTGATCAGGGCGGTGCCGGCGAGCAGACCAGTCGTCATCCATGCGCGCGTGTTCATTGGAATCCTTCCAAAGCTGGGTTGTGGCCGGCCCGAAGCGTGCTGTCGTGCCGGTGTGAAACGAATGTGCCCCCTGTGGGACGGCGGTGAGTGTAGCGGCGGGCAAGGACGGTGGAAGGGGGTTCCCCCGGTGGCGTTTCCGCAGTTTTGCGTGCCCGGGGCCGCCGGCGCCGATACAGTTGTGGAACCCCGATGAGCCACCCGGCCCCCGGAAACGACCTTCTGCGCGTGCTGTCCAAGGCGGGTCCCTACCCGCTGGCGGCGTTCACCTTCGTCCAGGAAGGCCTGTCCTTCACGGTCGAGCGGGTGCACGACCGGGCGGCCGACGAGCACGCCGACCCCATGTCCTTGGCGGGGGCCGCCCCCGACCGCCACGTCTCCGGCCAGCAGCTTTGCCTGGGCCTGCGGGACCACGCGATCGAGCAGTACGGCCTGCTGGCCCGGTCGGTCCTGGCCCACTGGCACATCCACCGGACCGAGGATTTCGGCCGGATCGTCTTCGCCATGATCGAGGCGGGCGCGATGAGCAAGAACCCGAACGACACGCTGGACGACTTCTGCGGGGTCTACGACTTCGAGGAGGCCTTCCACCCCGAGCAGCTGGCCGGGGCCCTGCGGTCGGCCACCTGCTGAACCCCGGGCGGCCGGACGGGGGCGCCCCGCGGGCTGGCGTAGACTTCCGGTCCGATGTTCGAGGCCCTGAGCGAGAAGCTGAACGGCGTGTTCCGGAACCTGTCCGGTCGC
>JBIKJV010000045.1:0-17429 GCA_044360755.1 Phycisphaerales bacterium | reverse complement strand
ACCGCCGTGGTCACGCACCGCATGATGAATGAGCACGCCGAGCAGAAAAGGCTGTCCACCCTGCTGCAGGCGAACGATGCGTTCTACAGCGGCCTGAACGACCTGTGTGCGGGCAACGCCGACGCGGTGCTGGCGGTCTGGTCGCGCGCGTCGGATGTCTCCGACTTCGGCCCCGACGGCCAGAAGCACGTCGGCTGGGAAGCCGTCGAGGCCCAGTTCCGCAAGGAAGCCGGCATGAAGATGGGCGGCTCCGTCGCGTGCGAGGATGTGCGTTTCATCGAGGGCACCGACTGGGGCGTCGCCACCTGCACCGAGGTCGGCCGCGGCATGATCATCAACGGCAAGCCCACCGATTTCCGGTTCCGCTCCACCAACGTCTTCCGCAAGGAAGGCGAAGAATGGAAGATGGTCCACCACCACACCGATCCGTCCGTACCGATGGAGGCGAAGAAGTGATGGCAAGCCCTGCACGCGCGTCCCTGCTCGCATTGCCCCGCATCGGGCCGCTCGCACTGGCGGCGGCGTTGCTCACGGTCACCCATCGTGCCGATGCCCAGTGGACCAGTGCGCAGGTGACGGCGCCCGGCGTCCAGTACGCCACCTTCCAGAGCGCGGCCGCGGGCACCACGGTCAGCTTCCACGTGTACCTGCCGCCCGAATACACGTCGGACCCGGCGCGCCGGTTCCCCGTGATCTACTGGCTGCACGGTTCCGGCAGCCCGACGGCGGGCATCCCGTGGCTCAGCGCGTGGTTCGGCGGCGCGATGGCGCAGGGCAAGATCCCGCCGATGATCGTCGTCTTCCCGAACGGGATGGGCGGCAGCATGTGGTGCAACTCCAAGGACGGCACGGTGCCCATGGAGCGGGTCGTCATCGACGACCTCATCCCCCACGTCGATGCGACGTTCCGGACCATCGCTTCGCGCCGCGGCCGGATCCTGGAAGGCTTCAGCATGGGCGGGCAGGGGACGGGCAGGCTCGGGCTGCGCCGCCCCGACCTCTTCGCGGGCATCTCGCTCCTGGGCGCGGGGCCGTTGCAGCTGGACTTCATGTCCGCGCCCAAGGGCACCGACATCCCGCCCGCGCAGCGCGCGGCGCTGTACCAGATGGTCTGGGGCAGCGACCCGGCGTACTACCTGGCGCAGCACCCGTGGACGATCGCCACCGCGCGCGCGTCCGCGCACATCGCCCAGCAGACGTTGATCCGGCAGGGGGTGGGCCAGCTCGACGCGATGCTGGGCCCCAACCAGGACCTGCACCTGCACCTCGCTGAGCTGTGCATCCCGCACCAGTTCATCCAGATCCCCGGCGTGGGCCACGACCCGGCGCTGACGCTGCAGGGCCTGGGCGAAGCCGGCTGGGCCTTCTACAACGCCGCCCTCGCGACGCCATGCCCCGAGCCCGCGGACCTCGACTGCAGCGGCACCGTCGACGGGCTCGACCTGGGCGCGCTGCTCTCGGCGTGGGGCGCGGGCAGCGGCCCGGCCGACCTGAACGGCGACGGCCACGTGGACGGAGCCGATCTCTCGGCGCTGCTTGCGGCGTGGGGACCCGTGACGTCGGGCGGTTGAGCCGCAGCAACCCCGTGCGACCCCGCATCAACGACAAACCCGCAGGCACTGCCTGCGGGTCCGTCTGAATGGGCGATACTGGATTCGAACCAGTGACCCCACGCGTGTGATGCGTGTGCTCTAGCCAGCTGAGCTAATCGCCCGAGCGCGAGGGAGCATACACCCCTGGCCGCTGCATCGCGCGGAGTCACGCGGGCTCCGAAGCCCTATAACACCGCGTGGGGCATCTCAACTTTGGATCCCCGTGCGCTCGGTCCCTGCTTGCACCGTGGGGGATCGATGTCACCATTCGGCCCGATCGCCCGCGCAGACCGCGGTTGGTCGTCCCTCTCCTTCGGTCCCCTTTCCTGCAGGAGTCACCCGTGTCCAACCTGACGTTGCGGTGGTGTGCCGCGATCGCTTCCGGCGCATGCGCTTCCCTTGCCTCGGCCGACATGACCTTCATCTGGCGTTGCAACTCGGCAGGCACCACGCTGACCCAGTATCGCGACCTCCTCGCCGTGGCCTCGAACGACATCGCGGGCACCGCCCCGGTCTCGCCGGCCCTCTCGAACGTCTCGTACCGCTACATGTTCGGCGACTTCACGCAGTCGCAGACGTCCCTCGGCTACGTCTACCTGACGAACCTGGACGGCGGTGGCAACAACATGGTGTCGATCACCCGGTACGCGGCCAACGCCGGCGATCCGCTCGGCAACCTGCGCACCGGCACCGGCGGCACGACGTTCAGCTTCTCCCAGAACTGGAGCAGGAACGACGACGTCTACCACGACGGCACCTACTTCTACCGCAACACCAGCGGGGCGCACGGATCGACGGGCGCGACCCGCTACGCGACCTTTGCCGACCTGGTGAACAACACCAACGGCGTCGGCTTCACCTTCGGCGTGACCTACGGCTTCAACGACCGGTTCTTCGGGTTCGAAGGCAAGATCTACCGGACGAACACGAGCGGCCCCGACGGCAACATGAACGGGATCGCCACGTACGACAGCTTCAGCCACCTGGTCAACGGGATCGTGTCCTCGAACCAGAGCAGCGCGCTCTACAGCTGGAGCAACATGTTCATCGCCGTCCCCGCGCCCGGCGTCGCCGCGCTGCTGGGGCTTGCAGGCCTGGCCAGCCGTCGCGAACGCCGACGCTGAGCCCGGTACCCGAATCGCTCGACGCTCTCGGCGTCCGCTGCCGCCTACCGCTCCGACACGTACCCGCCCCGCACCCCCGCCGGCGAAAGCACCGTCTGGTGCAGCTGCATCTGGCGCGCCCGGAACGCCCCGGCGCACGACAGCATGTAGTAGCGGAACATCCGGTAGAAGCGCTCGCCGTACTGGTCGCGGAACCGCGGCCACGCGCCGTCGAAGCGCCGCCACCACGCCATCAGGGTGTGGTCGTAGTGCGCGCCCATGCTGTGCCAGTCCTCCAGGACGAACAGCCCGTCGAACCCCGCGGAGAGCTGCGCGGGCGAGGGGATCTCGCCGCCCGGGAAGATGTAGCGGTCGATCCACGGGTCCGTCACGCAGCGCGACTCGTCCTGCGCGCACGTCTGCATCAGGAACAGCCCGTCCGGCTTCAGCGCGCGGCGCACCGCATCGAAGTACGTGCGGTAGTTCTTCCGGCCCACGTGCTCGGCCATGCCCACGCTGACCACCTTGTCGAATACGCCGGGCATGGCGCTGGGTAGGTCGCGGTAGTCCATCGCCAGGATCTCGACGCGCGGGTCGCTGATGCTGCTCCGCGCATGCGCCACCTGGCCGTCGGCGATGTTCACGCCCACCACCTGGCACCCGTGCCGCGCGGCCATCCACCGCGCCAGCCCGCCCCAGCCGCAGCCGATGTCCAGCACGCGGTCGGTGGGCCGCAGCTTCAGCTTGCGGCAGATCAAGTCCATCTTGGCTTCCTGCGCGCGGTCCAGGTCGCCCGGCGGCACGTCCTTGAAGTACGCGCAGGTGTACTGGTTGTAGGGGTCCAGGAACGACAGGTAGAGCGGGTCGCCGATGTCGTAGTGCCGGCGCGTCACCTCCTTTGCGCCGCGCCGCGTCTGCAGGTTCACCAGCTTCGACCGCAGCACCTGCACCGCGGTGCGCCAGTTCCGCGTCACGGCGCGTTCGCCGCCGGCCTTCAGTGCGCGCGCCATCATCTCGTCCAGCGCATCGCAGTCCCACCACGCGTCCATGTACGACTCGCCGAGCCCCAGCGTGCCGTGCGCCAGCACCCGGTCGTAGAAGCGGCCGTCATGCACGCGGATGTCCCACGGCCGGTCGCCGTTCACCTGCACCCCGGCGGCGGTCAGGACGTGTTCGCAGAGTTGCTTGGCCTGCATGCGGGCAACCGTATGGGCCTGCGCATGCGCCGTCGGTGGGGAGATTGCCCTGAGTTGCGGGGCTTCGTCACCGCGCCACCGCTGCCCGCCCCGTCAGTTCCCGCCGTCGCGTTCGATCACCAGCCAGTCCGTCGATTCGAACGCGCCCTCGCCCCATTCCGGCGCGGTCATCATCTTGCCCTCGGGGCGCAGCGTGCGGATGCCGACCGAGGGCGGCAGCCACGCGCTCCACGCGGCCGCAGCCACCAGCGCCACGCCGATCGCCGCACCCGCCCAGCGCAGGCCCGCGCCCGGGCGCGCCATCACCATCCCGATCGCCGCATCGATGCCCAGCGCGATCACCGCGAACGTCGCCGGCGCGATCGAGGTCGCCTGGCGCGCATAGCCATAGAACGCCACCGTCACCAGCACCTTGTAGAGGACGACCAGCACCCAGGAACCGCCGCCACGCACGCGCAGCGCGGCCACCGTGCCGCCCGCCAGCAGCGCCAGCACCAGCGCCTGCCACCAGTATGCCTGCCCGCGCACGGGCGTCACCACGTCGACGGGGCGCCTCTCGTGCAGGCCCGCGTAGGGCCAGTCGCTCACGAACAGCCCCAGCGTGATGCCGTCGGCGAAGCGTTGCAGCTTCTCGCGCACCAGCAGTCGCCAGCGACCGGGGTCGGCGGCGATCCACTCCCAGCCCATGGCGTAGCCATGGTTCAGCATGCGCAGGTGCGAAGGCCGCGCGAACGCGAACTCCGGCGCCGCGCTCTGCACGTCGCCCAGCCCCGCACGCGTGAAGCCGCCGTCGGCCAGCGGGTGGTTCGCCAGCGCGAAGTCCAGCCCGCCCTTCATCGAGACCAGGCTCCAATCGGCGACGGGCTCGGGCACGTAGCCCCACCCCTGTGCAAAGAAGCCGCGCACGTCGGCCTCCTGCACGGTGGCCGCGCCGCCCTTCTGGCCCAGCATGCTCATCATCGCGAAGTTGTCCGCGCGCACGAAGGCGGGCAGCGATTCCATGTACGCCTCAGCCTCGGGCGTCCAGCGGGGGGTGGCCGTCCGGTAGGGGGCCTGCTGCATCGGCACCGTGTTGAACCGCTGCGCCGCTTCGTGCGAACGCACCATCCACGGCACGCAGCACGCCAGCGCCACCGCGCCCGCCAGCACCGCCTGTGCCGCCGCGCGCGCCAATCCCGCCGCGCCGCGCACGCGCCAGGCGCCGTACGCAAGCAGCAGGACCACTAGCAACGCGTGTTCGGCGCGCAGCAGCAGCGCGGCGCCGTTCAGCAGGCCCAGGGCCAACGCCCAGCGCCACTGCGGCCGGTCGCACCACGCCAGCGTGGCGCCCACGATCGCCGTCACCAGCAGCGCGTAGGGCGCCTCGTTGTTCAGCGACGTGGCCAGCTCGAACGATCCGAACGACACCGCCAGCAGCGCCGCCGCGATCCACGCCGCGCGCCGCGTGAACCAGCGCGCCAGCACCAGCCACAGCAGCGCCACCGTGGCCGCGCTGATCGCGCACCACAGCACCTTCGTTCCCGTGAACGGCACTGCGTCGGCGCCCAGCCAGCGCAGCAGCCACGCCATCCCCGGCGGACGCATCGGCAGGTCGAATTCGAACGGCTCGCCGCGGCCCAGTGCCTTGGCCCAGCGCGCCCAGACCGGCGCATCGCCCTCGTAGAGCGCCGAGTGCGGCCACGCCGCGTCGGCCGAGCGGAACAGGAACAGCAGGCGCAGCGCGAGCGCCGCGGCGAAGATCGCGACGGCGGTCCTCAGGTCGCGTGCGGTCGTCTGCGCGGGGCGCGGTTCCACGGCTCGGGGCATGTGGCGCAGGGTAACGCCCGGTACCGCGGCGCCCGGGCGCGTCTCACCGCCAGATCAGGATCGCCAGGTCGCGGTCCACGTCATCGACCACGGGCGGCGGCACCGCCTTCGCGGTTCGGATCCGTTCTGCCTCGGCCGCGCTGCACACCACCGCCACGCTCCGCGCCGGGCTTGCGCCGCGCGCCTGCGCGACGCGCTCGGGGAACGCGGTCCACTGCATGCGCCGTGCCTCCTCCTCGGGGATGTGCAGCTCGTTTTCGAACTCGTCGGCCCACCCCGCGATCAGCAGGTCGCGTCGGCCGGTCGCCCAGCTGGTCGCCAGCGCTGGCGAACCGCCCGCGGCCACCAGCACGTCGGCCGCGCGCAACTCCTCGCGGTGCCGGTCCAGCATCACCCACGGGTTCTTCGCGCGGTCCAGCAGCCCGGTCGGGTAGAGGAACGGCACCATCGCCAGCACCGCGGCCGGCGCCACCGCCGTGCGCGTCACCCACTGCACGCCGGTGCGTGCTCGCCAGCTCCAGGCGTCCAGCAGCGCCCACGCGGCGATCGCGGCTGCCAGGAACCCCAGGCGCGCGGACTCGCCCGATTCCCACAGCCGCGGCAGGCCGAAGCGCGCCAGCCCCGTGAACGCCAGCAAGGCGCACGCGGCGGCCGCGACCCACAGCGCCGCCCGCCCAATGCGTGCCCAGACGTCGCGTGCGAAGCGCCCCATCTCGTGCCCGCGCACCAGGCCCAGGGCGGCCAGCACGGCGACCGGCGCGAACATCGGCAGCAGGTACGTGGCCAGCTTCCCGCTCGAGAGCGAAAGTCCCACGATCGGCACGATGGCCCAGCACAGCAGGAAGCGCACGCCCGCGCGCCATTCGCCGGCGCCGCGCAGGCCCTTGGCCGCGTTGGGCCAGGTCAGCGTCCACATCAGCGCGCCGGCGGGGAAGATCGGCGCGTAGAACCACCACGGCTGCGGCTGCTGCGTCTGGTCAGGGTGCAGCGCGCGGCGCAGGTGCTCCTTGACCACCAGGTACTGCCACATGCCCGGGTTCGCGCGCTCGATCGCCAGCACGAACGGCGCGCACGTCAGCGCCGCGGCCAGCAGCGGGATCCACGGCATCGCCAGCATGTCGCGCCAGCGCCGTTGCCACGCCAGGTACGCCATCGCGGCGGCCCCCGGGATCGCGAACGCAAGCAGGCCCTTCGCCAGGAACGCCAGCCCCGCCGCGGCGCCGGCGGCGACCAGCCACCCGATGCGGGCACGCCCGGTCGACGTGCACGCCCCGAAGAATGCGCTCATCGTCAGCGCGACGGTCGCGGCGAAGGTCGGATCCAGCGTCGTCACGCCGCCCAGCACCATCGGCATGACGGTCGTCGCCTGCACCAGGAACGCGACGGGCCCCAGCTCGCGCCGGCCCGAGATGCGCACCGCCAGCCACCCGGCGCAGAGCGCGGTCACCATGGTCGCCAGTGCGCTGGGCAGCCGGATCGCGAAGGCGTCCTGGCCAAGCACCGAGATGCTGGCGGCGGTCAGCCAGTAGAACAGCGGAGGCTTCTCGTAGAAGCGGAACCCGGCCAGCCGCAGCGTCGCCCAGTCCCCCGTCTCCACCATCTGCGCCGGAATGATGCCGTACCGCGCCTCGTCCGGGACCTGCACCGGGCGCACCGCCAGGAACGCGACCCCCACGAACAGGAAAACGGCGATCGCGAGCGCCCAGCCCTGGCGGCCCGTCACTTCTGCTGCTCAGCCTTCAGCCGGCGGAGCGCCTCCTGCGTGGCGCGCTCCTGGATGTCCTCGATCTCCTTGCTCGTCAGCTGCGCGCGGGCCGGCTGCTCGGACAGGGTCCGGGTCTCGCCCTCGCTGGCCTCGTCCGTGGCGTCCTTCATGCCCTTCTTGAACTCGGTGATCGACTTGCCGATGTTGCGGCCGACCATGGGCAGGCGGCTGCCGAAGAGCAGCAGGCCGATTCCCAGGATCACCACCCACTGGATGGGGGCGTCGAACAGCGCAAGCAGGGCGGGGGCGGGCGTCAGCATCCGGGTGAGTTTAGCGCGCCCCGACGGGGCGGGGGTGGTCCGCCCGGAATCGCCCCCGTGCGGCGCGGTGGGCATCATTTCTGGACATGGCCGCTTCCTTCGGCCGATGACGCGGGGATGCACGGACGCATGACCTCTGTCCCATTCCCCACCCGCCGTCTTGGCCGCGCCCGCGCCGGGGCCGCACTTGCGCTCGCCTCCGCGCTGGTCGGTGCCTCGGTCGTGTTCATGGGCGGTTGCGAGACCCAGCCGAAGCCGGCGCCGGAGCCGCGCATCGACGCGCAGATCCCCGAGGGCGAGCACGGCCTCCGCAAGCTCGCGCGCGACCAGTACCCCGACCTCACCACCGCCTGGAAGGCGCGTGACGCCAAGCTCTCCACCGCCATCGACCGCAGCGTCGGCTGGTTCACCACCGGCACCAGCCGCCAGCGCTACGACACCGAGCACCTGGGCCGGCTGTCCGAGGTCGTCGGCAACCATGAGCGCGCGGGCGCCAGCGTCGTCGCCTTCCGCGAGCTGCTGGCGACCTCGCCCGACGAAAAGAGCTTCCAGGATGCCGTCTACGAGCAGTTCGAGATCTGGCAGTCGCGCGGCTACGACGACAAGGGCACCGTGTTCTTCACGGGCTACTTCTCGCCCGAGATCAAGGCCAGCCCGGTCCGCACCGACCCCTTCAAGTACCCGCTCTTCAAGCGCCCGAAGGACCTGGTGACCGACTCGGTGACCGGCGAACCGCTGGGCCGCCGCGGCGCCGACGGCCAGATCGCGCCGTGGCCGACGCGCAAGGAACTCCTTGAATCGAACGCGTTCGCCGGCAACGAGCTGATGTGGCTCTCGAGCCCGCTTGACGTCTACATCTGCGAGGTGAACGGCAGCGCCAAGCTGATCATGCCCGACAACGCCGTGAAGTTCGTCGGCTACGCGGGCAAGACCGGCCTGCCGTACGTGGGCCTGGGCAAGAGCCTGGTCGACGCGGGCGTGATCTCCAAGCGCGAGCTCAGCCTCGCCGCCATCCAGCGCCTCTACCGCAACGACCCCGCGATGGTCCAGAAGTACATGGACCAGAACGGGAACATGGTCTTCTTCAGCCTGTACGACGGACGCAACTGGCCCAGCGGTTCGCTCGGCGTGCCCGTCACCGAGCGCGTGACGCTGGCCACCGACAAGAAGATCTTCCCGCAGGGCCTGGTGGTCCTGGCCGACACCGAATCGCCCGACTACGCGGGCCGCATGTCGCCGTTCAACCGCTTCATGCTGGACCAGGACACCGGCGGCGGCATCCGCACCGCGGGCCGTGCCGACATCTACATGGGCGTGGGCGCCGCGGCCGAGATCCTGGCCGGCGGCCAGGTGGCGGACGGGACCTTCTACTACTTCGTGCTCAAGCCCGAGTACGTCTCGAAGTATCCCGCGCCGTCGAAGCCGGGCTCGGGCTCGAAGGCCAAGGGCGACGTCACCTCGACGCAGCTGAACAGCAAGCGGAGCGTCGGCCGCTCGGCATCGGGCATGTCCCCGTCGGAGACCCGCGGGCCCGAGGTCGTCGGCAAGCTCGAGCAGCCGGCTGACCCGACCCCCGCGAACACGGCCCCGCCGGTCCCTGCCCCCGCGCCGAAGTGAGCGCGCAGCGAATCCCTTCTCCTGAGGACGCGCCGCAACCTCCGATCTTCGCGGCGCGTCCTCGTTTTTGCGTGGGGTGCGCCCGGGAGCCCGCTCACGGCCGCGAGCGCACGCCCGACCGCAGCGGATCCTTGGCCGACTCGAACGGAGTCGTGCCTGCGAAGCCCCGCCCTGGCGTCCACTCCAGGCGCGCAAACCATGCCGCGCCCGCGCGCGGGCGCTCGCGTGGCAGGTCGCCCATGGCCGCGCGGTCGCGCGCCACCTGCGCCTCGAACGCGTGCTCGTCGGTCAGCACCAGCGCGATGCCGATCGCCGTGCCGAGCGCCCAGGCCGGCAGCGCGATCGCGGCGATGCGCCGCATCGTGCCCCAGTCGGCTGCATAGGGCGCGGGACGCGCGAACGCCGCGCCGCACTCGGGGCAGGTGCCGTGGCCGTGGGCACCGGCCGAGTAGCCGCAGCCTGGGCAGCGGCCGGCGCGCCAGCGGCGTTCCGGGATCCAGTGCGCCAACAGGGCCTCGGGCAGCTCCAGCGCAGTGGCCACGGGGAACACCGCGACCATCGCCACCAGCGTCGCGGCCGCCACGCCCAGGAGTGGCCCGGGTGCGGGTCCGAAGCCGCCGATCAGGCCGCGCATCGCCTGCGCCGCGGCGGCGGCACCGGCGCAGAGCAGGGCAAAGGCCAGCCCGCGCCACGCCACCACCCAGGCCCGCGCCGGGGCGGAACCTCGGTCTCCGTGCCCGCCACCGGGCCGGGCCTGCGCCGTGCGTGGGTCGTTCGCGGTCATCGACGCATCGTAGGACGCGTGGTGGCCTCCGCCCGCGGCTACGCTGCGCACCGACGATGGACGCGATCGACCTGCGCGACGTGACCAAGACCTACCGCGGCGGCGTGCATGCGCTGCGCGGCGTGGCGCTGCGCGTCGGCCCTGGCGAGATCTTCGGCCTGCTGGGCCCCAACGGCGCGGGCAAGAGCACGCTGGTCAAGATCATGATGACCGTCGTGCGCCCGACCACCGCCACGGGCACCATCCTGGGGCGCCCGGTCGGCAGCCACGAGGTGCTGGAACGCGTCGGGTACCTGCCCGAGCACCACCGCTTCCCCGCGTACCTGACGGGCCGCCAGGTGATCGACTTCTTCGGCGCGCTCTGCAAGGTGCCGCGCGACGTGCGCCGCCCGCGCACCGAGCAGCTGCTGGAGCTGGTCGGCATGCGCGACTGGGGCGACCGGCGCGTCACCACGTACTCGAAGGGCATGCAGCAGCGGATCGGCATCGCCGCCGCGCTGGTGAACGACCCACAGCTGGTGGTGCTGGACGAGCCCACCGACGGCGTCGACCCAGTCGGGCGGCGCGACATCCGCGACGTCCTGCTGCGCCTGCGCGGCGAGGGCCGCAGCGTGATGGTGAACAGCCACCTGCTGGGCGAGGTCGAGATGGTGGCCGACCGCGTGGCCATCATGAACAAGGGCCAGGTGATCGCGCAGGGCACCATCGACGAACTGACCCACGCCAGCCACCGCTACGAGATCGAGGCCACGGGCGGGCCCGATTCGCTGGCGCTTCCGGGCGGCGCGCTCTCCGCCGACCCGCCCGCGCCAGGCGCCGCGCCCGGCACGCGCACCTACAGCGTGCGGACGCGCGACGCGCGCGACGTGCAGCCCGCGATCGACGCGCTGCGTGCCGCCGGCGCCACCATCGTGCGCGTCACCCCCGCGCGCGAGACGCTCGAGGACCTCTTCGTGCGCTCCGTCGTCGACGAACGCGGCCGCGCGCTGCCGGGAGCCGCCCGATGACGCAGACGCTCGCCATCTTCCTTGACGCCTACCGCGACCTGAACTCGCGCAAGCTGTTCTGGCTGGCCATCGTGATCAGCGCGCTGGTGGTGCTGGTGGTCGGCGCGCTTGGCATCAACGAGGCCGGCGTCACCGTGCTGGGCTTCCAGTTCGAGAGCAAGTTCGTCAACACGCTGTTCTTCCCGCGCGACACGTTCTACAAGCTGATCTTCCAGTCGCTGGGCATCAACATCTGGCTGACGTGGCTGGCGGCCATCCTGGCGCTGATCTCCACGGCCAGCGTGGTGCCGGAACTGGTCGCCAGCGGCTCGATCGACATGATGCTGTCGAAGCCCATCACGCGCACGCGGCTCTTCCTGACGCGATGGGTGACGGGCCTCTTCTTCGCGGGCGTCCAGGCGCTGGTGTTCGTGACCGCCAGCTTCCTGGTGATCGGCATCCGCGGCGGCGTGTGGGAACCCGCGCTCTTCATCGCGGTGCCGGTGGTCATCGTCTTCTTCAGCTACCTCTACTGCGTGTGCGCGCTGGTGGGCCTGCTCACGCGCAGCACCGTGGCCAGCCTGCTGCTGACGCTCGTCTTCTGGCTGGTCGTCTTCGGCGTGCAGAGGGCCGAGACCTTCATCAACGGCGGACGCATCGCCACGCAGCTCGAGGTGGCGGTCATCGAGAAGGCCATCGACGTGCGGCTGGCCAAGAACGCCGACGCCGACGTGGACAAGCTGCGCAAGGACCTGGCGCAGGAGCAGGAATCGCTCCGCAAGTGGAGCGCGGCCTACTGGCCCGCCTACGCGGTGGTGACCGTGCTTCCCAAGACCAACGAGACCACCGCGTGGCTGGAGCGCGAACTGGTCAGCCGTGCACGCTTCCGCCGCCCGCCGAACGAGGACGAGAACATGCGCTTCTTCGGCAGCAACCGCGTGAAGCGGAAGGACTTCGAGGATGCGGTCTACGACGACGCCGAGTCGCGCAAGAACGCCTGGTGGACCATCGGCACCAGCGTGCTCTTCGAGGCTGCCGCCTTGGGCGCGTGCGTGTGGATCTTCCGCCGCCGCGACTTCTGAAATCCGGCAAACGATGTCCGGGACAACCCGGGGTGGTTTCCGGCGCATGCCCGCGCCGCCACCGTGCATCACGCGCCCAGCTCGGCGCTCCGGTCGTGCGCCGCGCGCATCGCGTCGGCCACCGCCTGCGCGAATCCCCGCTGCTCCAGCACCGCGATCGCCGCCGCCGTGGTGCCGCCCTTGCTGGTGACCGCCGCCCGCAGCGCAGCGGCATGGCGGCCGTCCTGTGCCAGGAGCTGCGCCGCGCCCAGGATCGTCTGCACCGTCATCGCGCGCGCCGTCGCGGGGTCCAGTCCCAGCGCCCGTGCGCCGGCTTCCTGCGCCTCGGCCAGCAGGAAGAGGTACGCCGGCCCGCTGCCGCCCGCCGCCACCGCCGCGTCGATCAGGCCTTCCGTGATCCGCGCCGTCCGCCCGACCGCGCCGAAGATGCGCTCGGCCTCGGCCACGTCGGCCTCGGCCGCTCCCGCGCCCGGCGCGACCGCGGTCATCGCGCAGCCCACCTGCGCCGGCGTGTTCGGCATCGCGCGCACCACGCGCACCGCACCGCCCAGTGCCTGCCCGATGGCCGCGCTGCCCCAGCCCGCCATCACGCTGATCACCAGCGCGTCGCCCGGCAGCGGCGCCAGCTGCGCTGCCACCTCGTGGAACGACTGCGGCTTCACCGCCAGCAGCAGCGTGCGCGCCCCGCGCGCGTCCGCGGCGTCCGCCGACGTGCGCACGCCCAGCGCCGCGGCCTGCGCACGCCGCGCGGGGTCGCTCTCGCACACCAGCGTCCGCGCCACGTCAAGCGCGCCGCTGCCCACGGCCCGCGCCAGGATCGCGCTGCCCAGGTTGCCGCAGCCCACGAACGCGAACGCGGGCGGCGTGGCATGCGCGGCGGCATCGGGCTGGCTCATGCGCCACAAGGTACGAGGCCGCCGCGCGCCTGCGCTACCATCCCCGCAATGGCCACCCGCACCCTGCAGGTCCTGGACTTCGAGCAGCCCGTCGCCGAGATCGAGCGTCAGATCGACGCCCTCGAGGCCCGCCCCGACGCCGGCGCCATCCGCGACGAGATCGCCACGCTGGAGGCAACCCGCGCCAGCCTGCTGCAGAAGGTCTATTCCAACCTTACCCCGTGGCAGACCGTGCGCGTGGCGCGCCATCCGCAGCGCCCGCAGACGCTGGACTACATCGGCATGCTCTGCCGCGATTGGTGCGAACTGCACGGCGACCGCCGCCACGGCGACGACCCCGCGATCGTCACCGGCTTCGGCCGCATCGGCAGCGTGAAGTGCCTGGTCGTGGGCCACCAGAAGGGCCGCGACACCAAGGAGCGCCTGGCTTGCCACTTCGGCTGCGCGCACCCCGAGGGCTACCGCAAGGCGCTCCTGAAGATGAAGATGGCCGAGAAGTTCCGCCTGCCCATCGTGACGTTCGTCGACACGCCGGGCGCGTACCCCGGCATCGGCGCCGAACAGCGCGGCCAAGCCGAGAGCATCGCCGTCAACCTGCGCGAGATGAGCCGCCTCCGCGTGCCCATCATCTGCATCGTGATCGGCGAGGGCGGCTCGGGCGGCGCGCTGGGCATCGCGGTGGGTGACCGCGTGGCCATGCTGGAAAACAGCTGGTACAGCGTGATCAGCCCCGAGGGCTGCGCCGCGATCCTGTGGAAGGAAGCGAACGAGCGCACCAACAACCAGGCGGCACAGGCGCTGGCGCTGACCGCCAAGGACAACCTGAAGAACGGCCTGATCGACGACGTCATCGCCGAGCCCGCGGGCGGCGCTCACCGCGACCCCAAGGCGATGGCCGAGCGCATCCAGAACTACGTCGTCGACTGGGTGCGCGAACTCGGCCGCATCGATCCGGACACCCTGGTGCGCAAGCGCTTCGAGAAGTTCCGCTCGATCGGCAGCGTGAAGCACTGACGCGTCTCGATGGGGCGTGGGTGTCGCGCGTCGCGCGCGGACCCTTCCCGTTTGACGGGCCCTGCGAAAATCGGCTATGATTTCCGATGATTTGGGGCCTTTCGTCGCCCAAGTCGCTCGCACGTCGCCGCATGGCAAGGGGTGTCTTGGATGGCAAAGTCCAATAAGAAGGCCGCAGAGAAGAAGCCCGCCGCGAAGGCGAAGCCCGTCAAGCCGGCTGCCAAGCCCGCCGCGAAGCCCGCGGCCAAGGCCCCTGCGAAGCCCGTCAAGCCGGCTGCCAAGCCCGCCGCCGTGGCCAAGCCCGCCGCGAAGCCGGCTGCCAAGCCCGCCGCCCCGGCCAAGCCTGCCGCGAAGGCCCCCGTCAAGCCGGTTGCCAAGGCGCCCGTGAAGCCCGCCGCCAAGCCCGCACCCGCCGCGCCGGTCGTGATGCCGCGCCCCATCAACTCGGGCCCGAAGGAAGTCATCCCGGCTGTCGCCCCCAAGCAGGTCTGGCGCGCCTCGAACGAGGCCCCGCCGCCGAAGAAGAAGCCCGGCAAGGGCGCGCCGCCGCCGTCCATCCGCGACCCGCGCAAGGAGGCCCTCGAAGCCATGCGCCAGCAGCAGCTGGCTGCCGAGCGCGCCGCGTCGAAGGGCCAGAAGAAGATCGACTTCTCGAACATCCGCTCGGTGGCCCATGTTGCCGCCGCGATGAAGCCCGACGCCAACGGCTACGTGATCGTGAATGGCCGCCGCGTGCGCGTGATCCCCGGCGGCGCCGTCAAGCCGAAGAAGAAGGTTGCCAAGGTCGTCGAGAAGCCGCGCGACGAGGGCCCGACCGACGCGCAGATCGCAGCCATCAAGACGCGCCTGACCGCGAAGGAACTCAACGAGTACAAGGCGATCCTGTTCCAGGCGCGCGCCGAGCTCATCGCCCGCGTGACGGGCCTGGAGGAGGATGCGCTGCGCTCCTCCGGCGGCAACCTTTCGAACATGCCGCTCCACATGGCGGACATCGGTACCGACACGTTCGACCAGGACCTGGCCATCGGCATGGCCGAGAGCGAGCGCGAGCTCCTGCGCGAGATCGACGACGCGCTCGAGCGCATCATGAAGAAGACCTACGGCGTCTGCCAGCTGACCGGCAAGCCGATCCCGAAGGCGCGCCTGGATGCCAAGCCGTGGGCCAAGTACACGGTCGAGGCCGCCCGCCAGATCGAGAAGTCCGGCGGCCGCTGACCGCGCTGCCCGCGCGCACCACACGCCTGTCGTCCCTTCCCGCCAGCCAGGCGCGCCACGCGCCCCTCCCCGCAGACGCCCCATGACGCAGCCGACGTTCCTGCCCGCCTGGCGCTCGCCGCGCGCATGGACGCTGCTGCTGCTGGCCTTCGCGGCGGCCCTGGCAGTGGACCTCTGGAGCAAGGACTGGGCCTTCCGCACCGTGGCCGGCGAGCCGATCGAGCTGCGCTACGAGCAGATCGCCGGCCACCCCGAGTACCGCCTGCCGTGGCACGCCGGCGTGCCCGCGATCCCCGGCGACCTGCTGGACTTCCACCTGGTGCTCAACCACGGCGCCGTCTTCGGCATCGGGCAGGGGCGCGGCGCGGTGTTCGTGGTGTTCACCGTCGTCGCCGTGCTGACGGCGCTGGTCATCTTCGGGCGCTACACGTCGGCGCGCAGCTGGGTGTCGCACCTGGGCATCGCGCTGGTGCTGGCGGGCGGCATCGGCAACATGTGGGACCGGCTGACGGTGGGCGCCGTGCGCGACTTCATGCACCTCTTCCCGCGCCGCACGCTGCCGTGGAACCTGCACTGGCCCGGCGGCGGCAACGAGTGGTTCCCGTGGGTCTTCAACGCGGCGGACGTCGAGCTGATCGCCGGCATGTGCCTGCTGATGCTGGCGATCCACCTGAACGAGCGCCGTGCGGCCAAGGCCATGGCGGCGGCCGGCGCCGGCGCTACGGCGCAGTCGGGGCCTGACGAGCCTCCAGCCACTCCCGGGTGATCGGCTGCGGCACCGCATCCAGCGGCACCGCCTTCTCCAGCGTGAACGTGCCCACCGCGGTGCGCCGGATCATCGTGCAGTGCCCGCCGGTGCCGAGCGCCGTGCCCAGTTCGCGCGCCAGGCTGCGCACGTAGGTGCCCTTGCCGCAGTGCATCGAGAGCGAGAGAACCGGCCACTCGTAGGCCGTGACCGTCACTGAGTGGATCACGACCGGCCGCGGCGCCAGCTCGGGCGGCTTCCCGGCGCGGGCCAGCGCGTAGGCGCGGCGGCCGCCCACCTTCATCGCGCTGAACGCAGGTGGGCGCTGCATCACGGTGCCGGTGAAGCGCTCGGCCAGCAGCCGCTCGATCTCCGCGCGCGTCGGCGCGGCGCGTCCGGGTGCCAGCGGCACGTCGGTGCGCTCGCCCTGCACGTCGTCGGTGGTGGTGAACGCCGTGAGGTCGATCACCGTGTCGTAGCGCTTCTCGGTGGCCATCAGCGCATCGATCTGCCGCGTGCACTTGCCCAGCGCCAGGACCAGCACGCCCGTGGCCAGCGGGTCCAGCGTGCCGGCGTGCCCGGTGCGCGTCCCGCCCGCGCGGCGGCGCACGATGCTGACCGCGGTCATGCTGCTGATGCCCAGCGGCTTGTCGATCGCCAGGATGCCCGAGAGGGGTTCAAGAGGTGCCGGCGCAGGCGTTGGGCGGGGGGCATCCACGTGGGCCTCATCGTAGGTGCGTGGACGCGGGAACTATCTGGACTTGCGGGTCGGGCCACGTGCCCCCGCAGCGCCCGCATCCGTTCGAAGGTTGTGGCCCATTCGGGCGCCCGCTACACTGCGGCGTCCTTGGACAGGTGTCCGAGCGGTTGAAGGAGCAGCATTGGAAATGCTGTATACGGGTAACCGTATCGCGGGTTCGAATCCCGCCCTGTCCGTTCAAGGCCTGTTCGCAGGCGTCGGATCCTGAAGCGTTGGATCACGGCCCCCCCCGAGGGAGCCGCGCGCGGCCCGCGCGATGCGCGGCGTTCAGCGACGCGACGCGAGCCACTCGGACGCCGTGCGCGCGGACGGGGCGACCTGCGGGTCGGGCACGCTGTGCGCGAGGCGGGCCTCGAGGCCCGCGGCGTCTTCGGTCCGCTGCTGCACGTGGGCGATCGCCGCGGCGAAGGCGAGCGCATCGTGGTGCGACGGCGAGAGCCGGAGCGCGATGTCGAGGCTCTGGGCTGCGTGGCCGAGCTCGCCGCCCCAGGCGAGCGCGGCGCCGAGAAGGTAGTGCGCATCGGGGATCGCCATCGAGCGCTCGGTGGCGTCGAGGCAGTGCTCGGCGGCGGCCTCGCAGTCGCCGAGCTCCAGCGCGGCGCGCGCGG
>JBIKJV010000314.1:0-5569 GCA_044360755.1 Phycisphaerales bacterium | reverse complement strand
TGAGAAATTGGCCTCAATCGGGGCATACTTTTCGTAGGCATCGGCCAGATAGAGGAATACATTTGGATTGGCTCGGTTGATGTGAAGGGCGGCTCCTTCAAAGAGCGTTATCCAAAGTGTATGAACCAATCCCGAGCACAAGAACTCCAGAGACCAATAACAGGTATAGTCTGCGTGTCCAAGTTGAATGTTCTGAAGAAGAACCTTCGCCACATGGGATCGGTTGTGTCCGCAAAAGGTTGTTTTTTGAAAATCAACAACGGTACGAGTGTCTACAATTTCCATTGCTGATCCATCACAGAATTCGAAGAGGAGGACGAGCGCGGATCATCAAGTACCAAAGGGTCCCAAGGAAACAGACGAGAAGCGCCGCAAGCGTTGGTTCTGTACGAGTCAGCGCAAACACCACGAGGAATACGGAATAGAATGCAGAAGCAAGGATGGCGGCTCCAATCAGAATATACACGGTTGGAATGTACATCCACAAAACCACCCCCGTAATGACACCTGTGAATCCGGCAAGGATCCAAAACATCGTCTCCGCAGATGCGTACAGAAATGATGCGGACAACATCATTCCCGAGACGACGAAAAACAGAGGTCGTTTGCGGACAATCAAATAATACACGATGACTCCGGCTGTCATCGCCAAATACATTCCGCGAGGATTGGACGGAAGCGTGCTGGCATAGGCCAGTGCCAGCATCCATGCCAATGTTCCGCTGCAGTAGAGAATGTCGTCGTTTTCAAGAGACTTCATTGGACTACGGCAGACCCGACAAACACCGTCTGGATAGTGCCGAATATACAACGCAAGACAGTGCGTGTGAATATAGGCCTGTGTTCCCCGGCAGTTGCAGGGGCTTAAAAAAGGAGTTACTTGATCTGTCTCAAAACAAACTCGGCATTGCCGCTCCATTACTTGATACCAGGAGTTGCCGTATAAGCCTGCGGTGTCTTTGAAAAGGTCGCCTTTCCGATGACAACCACCGCAACAAGCAGAGCCAGAACCAACAGCGCATTGAGCAACATATCCATCCACCCAACAACGGTGGAAGTTGTCTTTGCCTTGGCCTTTGATTCCAACTGAATCTGGTTCTTGAGCTCTGCGATTTGTTTGGAAAACACGTCGGTTGTCATCTGGAAGTCATCCTTCATGGAGAGAACCCGATCTTTGACCGCATTGACAACGTCCATCGTTTTCTGCTGCTGGTTTCGGCGAGTGGCAAGATCTGTATAGGTTGCCAGGTAGCTCTCTGCCTTTGGCTTGGCTTCTGCGTTCAGGACTCGGGTCTGTTCCTGTGTGAGCCATTCCTCCCCGTTGAGAAGCGTATAATACCGAACCCGAGCCTCTTGATAGGCCTGGGGAGCTGTATCCCGCGTGTTCTCTGCATTCTGAAGCGCCTGAAAGGCATCGGCCAAGCGTGTCTCCCGCGAAATGCCATTGATCGCAAGCTGAAGGGCATTGTTGTATTCTTCCCTTGCGGTCGTATATTGAGCCAACTGTTCAGGTGTCGTTGGAGATCCAGGCAGAATCCGCAGGGAAAAGTAGGTTGCTGGACGATCCGTATACACACATGCAGGAGCTCCTGCGACTGTCCGCAGTTCAAACCCCTGCGAGCGTGGACACTCATGGACACACGAAAATTCGCCCGTCGGGCTGATTTGAAACCCACTTGGACAGGTTGCCATTACTTACTTCTTCAGAAAGATTCCAAGTGCGATTCCCACAGCCAGCAATATGATAGCCAATCCGTGCGCAATAGCAAGTGGAAGCAGTGCGTATCCAATCAAGCACAGGACGAGAAGTCCCAAGAGAAGTTGAAGGAGAAGGATGCTGGGTGCCGAGGACTCTATGATCGCCTTCCGAGACATCTGAATGTCTGAGGCAGGAGCCGTTGGAGGCCGAGCCGTTCGTAGGTTGTTGTTTGCTTGTTGGATCGCTTCAATCGTCGCAGCCTGCATTTGGGTTGGACTGTTTGGCGATACAGTTGCCATTGTTCCTTATTTCCGATTGGGAATAAAAGCATTGAGTCGTCCCCAGATCGGAGCGATCATCCGAACCTGTGCATTGAGCTCGGGAGACTTCCAACCGAGCGTCGGGGCCGAAACCGTGCGACCGCTCTGAATGTACGGAGCCGCAGCGGCCATGATGCGGACGTAGCGCGTGTGGTCTCCGGCCGATGTTGTGAGCCTCGCATGACGAGGAGTGTCGATTTCAAAAAAGGAAAAGACGGGCATTTTGTTTTATGGGAAAGAAGTAATGTCAACTGCTCCGGTGTCCTCTTCCAGTGTGGCAACGCCAGACACGTTCCAGCAAGCGTTGGAGATCTACAAGACGAGTTACGTCCAGTATCGGGCAACTGGAAATGCTGCGTACAAGAAACAGTACGAAGACGCAGACCAGTACATTCAGGGTACGTTGGCGTCGCTAAATCAGCAGATTTCTAACGACGCGTCCCGAATCACAAACTTCTTGAGTGAATATGCGACGGCGAATCCTGAATTGGCTGCGCTTCAGTCCAAGTTTCAGACGATCCGGACAGAAGGTCCGGCTGTCCAGGACAAATATGCCACAATTCGGCGAGTTCAGAATGAGACACCTCCCGTGGACATGACCGCTCAATATGTGAAGGTCGGCCTCATTGTCGCGCTCATGGGACTCGTTGTCACATTCTCGCGCTGACGCATGAAGAGGACCACGAGAAACAAAATGATCGCCAGAACAAAAAATGCAATCAGATGAAAGGCAAAGGTTGGTCGCCAACTTTCGTCTTGATAGGCTCGGATGCGGCGAAGTGTTTCCACTTTGTCAGCATTCTGAGCGAGTCCATTGTAATCCCGCTGGATTTGCTGGAGTCGCTCTGTGAGTTTTTGTTGCTCTGCGATGATCGCCTCAGACGGGCTGGGAACCAATGCGAGATCCTTCGCCGCCTCGTCCAGAACGGTCGCAATCTGAGTTGCGACGGCCATGACCTGGGGGACCTTTTCCGCGGCTCTCGCCGGATTCGCCAACCCCTCTTCAATCAGCTGCATGTACTGCGCATAGAGCGCAGTGTATTGCCGCTTGTAGTCCGACATTCTTGTTGTCTAGGCAACATTTGTGTCTTCTACGCAATAGCGGTAATACCGCGTGGGTCCCACCTCCGTTTTGCGCAGAATCTCCAGAATGTCTCCCGGGATGGCACCAACCACTCGGGCCGGATAATCCTGCGAATCAATGGATGGCAGCTGCGTGGGGTCCTTGAGCTTGTACGCAGTAACCACCGCCTTGCGCTCATCCTCGTTCAAAACCCGGTGCGGCAGATAATACCGATGCTGAGTCCAATCCGTCTGAAGGTGCCAGATCCAGAAGAACTGAACTCGCTCCTTCGCGAAGGACTTGATCACTCGGAGAACATTGTCAGATGGCTTGGCCAGCCCCACGATGATAATCCCATTGGTGTGCCCGTTCTCCGTGGCAAACTTCACATAATTACGAATGTCGCGATCCATGAGTCCCTTGTCCTTCTGGCTGAACACGACGAGGATGGGACCAATCGTATACAAATTCACACGTTCAATGTCCTCCGTGACCACTCGGCTGGTTGTTGTGTCCAGCCCGCGGCGCTGAAGAAAGAGTCGCAATGTCTCAAGAGCTTTGTCCTCCATGTTGCTTATTCTCTACCCTAGACAGAAAGCGGTTCGTTTTTTCGTGCTGTGTTAATAATGACTCCGACTCTGTACCTGCTGATTGGAATCGTCGTCCTTGCGTTTGTTTTGATGTCGTCTCGGGAGCGCTTCCGCCCGGAATTTCTGGACACTCGCCAGGTGAAGCGTACGATTGCAACGGAGGACTCGCATTACGAACAATATACCAATCACATGAACCCTTCGGGAGGCGTGCCTGGAAGTCTCGGTGGAATGCCGACCCCGTTTCGGGTGAACCAGTATACAGCGTATCTCCAGTAATTGATGCATGAATTCCGACTTCCGTGATCTTCCGGGGGAGACGTACCGCAAGAAGAAGATCCCCAAGGCTTTGGCAGAACAAGTGTGGATTACCCACATGGGCCACGTGTTTGAAGCCAAGTGCCGTGTCCGATGGTGTCGCAACAAAATCAGTGTGTTTGACTATGAATGTGGTCACAACATTCCCGAGAGCAAGGGTGGCAAGACGTCTCTTGACAACCTTGTTCCGATTTGTGCCCGCTGCAACCGCAGCATGAGCGACAATTATTCCATTGACGAGTGGAACTCTCGGTTTGGGCCTCCGATTGTTTCCAAGTGGAAGCAGTGTTTTACTCGGCGATAAACATCTCTTCCCACCCCGAGATCGGGACGATTGACTTGTACCCAATTTTGAAAAGGGTGTCAAACAACTCCTTCCGAAGTGCAGAGGCTGGAATGCCCTCCGCATCGCGCTCAGGCTTCCATGACTCAAACAAGATTCGCGGGTAGTTATTCGCCTTCAAGGTCTCCTGTGCGCCAAGAAGAACCTTTGTCTCAAACCCCTCAACGTCAATCTTGATCAACCCAATGTTTCGCAGACGGAAGGAGTCCAGCGTTGTCACGGGTACATCCACGGACTTGCAGACTTTGTCTTTGAAATCAATGCAGCTGTTTCCACCTCCATCCACTGGAGAGCGAAGGTAATATGGAATTGTTCCCGTTTCAGATCCCAGCGCAGTACGATGCGGTGTGATCTTTGACTCTAGTTCCTGAAGTGCGATGTTCGCACAGAGATAATTGAACGTTCGCGGAGAACATTCAAAACTATGAACTCCGGCACACGCCTTCGCAAAGGCAAGGGAATAGGTTCCAACATGGGCCCCGATGTCAAGGAAGATTGTCTTCGGGTCAATCAGCGTTGTTGCCCATTCAATGATAGCCTGTTCGTAATTTCCGCGAAGCGCAAAGTCCCGTGCGATTGTGACATCGTCCGGAAACACCATACAATCCTTCCGGAGCCGAAACAGGACGGGGTCGTCTGTTGTCAGTGAGTTCTCGCGAAGATAGTACATAGTCTTGTATGCGATGCGTCTGTTTAAAGGGACCGGAGTATCGTATAGGAAATGAAAACGTGTATCGTCACGATGTTTTTCAATTTGGCCAAGAGTCCCGACGCAACGAATGCAACACGTCCGTTGGAGTTTTACTTACGTCATGGCGCACCGACGTTGAATCTTCCGTATGAGATGGTGATTTTCTGCGATGAAGAAACGAAGCCGTTGATTGAGTTCATGCGTGGTGATCATCCCACAACCTACATTGTGAAGTCTATTTTTGAGTACGAGCATGCGAAGCAATGGCATCCAGCCATTCGGCGAAATCGTGAAAATCGGCCATACGATGACCCACGAAATACACCGTCGTATTTCTTGATTACGTCATTTAAGCCAATGGCATTGTATTTGGCCAAGCAGCAGGTGGCGGCGGATACCTACATGTGGCTTGATCTTGGAGGCAGCCATGTCTTGCGCGGATTTCCAGACGCAGTACATCGTATTGTTGAAAATCCCCGTCCAAAGATTGCGGCTTGCTACATTCATTATCGGAACAGGTCCGAGTTGTATCCCATGACAAGGTA
>JBIKJV010000413.1:0-5591 GCA_044360755.1 Phycisphaerales bacterium | reverse complement strand
CCGAAAGTACCCTTTTTCTTACCCCAGCAGAGCGATTTCAGAGCTTTTGTGTGAGAATCCAAAACTTTTGTGTGAGAATCCAAAAATTTTGTGTGAGAATGTGTGAGAATGTGTGAGAAACCGGAACTTTTGTGTGAGAATGTGTGAGAATGTGTGAAAAAAATCTTTTTTTGTGTGAGATTTGTGTGAAACTGCCAGTTTTGTGTGAGATTTGTCTGAAGTCTAAAACACTTTTCTGGACCTAGATCCCTTTTCCCGAAATTTTCTCTGAACATCCTCATATTAGACCCTTTTGAACCGGTTTAGACCAGTTTTAGTCCATATTCCAATTTTTCGGATTTTTCGGTTTCAAACTTGTCTACGTCCCATAGTCGATTTTTTGTATACTTAGGGAACAAAAAATTTTTTAGGATTTTTAATCCGCTGGCCGGAAAAATTAAAATCCTAATTCCTGAAATGTCTTTTCATATGACAGTAAACGGAGTTTTTGTTTTCCTACCAAAACGTCGTGTATTACGACAAGAGACCCTATGATTGAAAGTCATAGGGTTGAGTGGTCTCCACTCTAATCTAAAGAGTTATTGTATCGATATCCGAGTGATATTGTATATAATACCAAAAGCGTGGGTATCTATCGATTTCGGTCGTAATGGCCGTCTTTGAGGGACCCACAACAAAGCACGTGATGCGAAAACTGGCCGCTTGCGGTTCAGTTCAGTTTCACGGGCTAGGTGGTCGCAAATAGTACTGGCATGGTGTCGAAAGGGTTCTGCGGAGTCCTGACGGCAAATTTCTTCGGAAATTGATAAACCTTACAACTTCTCGGATCGGCCTCGGCTGTGAAAGGATGGTAGTAATCTGGTTGATCCTGCCAGTAGCATATGCTTGACTTGGAGATTAAGCCATGCATGTCTAAGTATAAGTTATATATGGCGAAACTGCGAATGGCTCATTAAAACAGTTATAATTTATTTGATGATTTTTCTACATGGATAACCGTGGGAAACTAGGGCTAATACATGCATAAGACCTTTTCAGGTTGTATTTATTAGTTTTAAACCAATATGGTCTACCATATTGTGAGGAATCATAATAACTGATCGAAGCGCAGTAAAATGCGCTACATCATATAAGTTTCTGCCCTATCAGCTTGATGGTAGTGTATTGGACTACCACGGCGGTCACGGGTAGCGGGGAATTAGGGTTCGATTCCGGAGAGGGAGCCTGAGAAACGGCTACCATTTCTACGGAAGGCAGCAGGCGCGTAAATTACCCAATCCTGACTCAGGGAGGTAGTTAATAGACATAACAATTCCGGCCTTCACAGGTTTTGGAACGGTAATGAATGCAATTTAAACCATTGCATGAAATCTATTGGAGGGCAAGTCTGGTGCCAGCAGCCGCGGTAATTCCAGCTCCAATAGCGTATGTTAATTTTGTTGCAATTAAAAAGCTCGTAGTTGAAACTCCAGGCGCAAGCAATTGCGTCTGCCTGAGGCGACTGGCGATACTGAAAGGTTTTGTCAACTCGTACAGGCATTTACTGTGAACAAATTAGAGTGCTCAAAGCAGGCTATCGCTTGAATATTTTAGCATGGAATAATAAAATAAGACTTCATTAATTTTATTGGTTATTTGATGAAGTAATGATTAACAGGAACAGTTGGGGGCATTCGTATTTTATAGTCAGAGGTGAAATTCTTAGATTTATAAAAGACGAACTAATGCGAAAGCATTTGCCAAGGATGTTTTCATTAATCAAGAACGAAAGTTAGGGGATCAAAGACGATTAGATACCGTCGTAGTCCTAACCATAAACTATTCCGACTAGGGATTAGGGAGGTAAACCCTCTCTAGCACCTAATGAGAAATCAAAGTCTTTGGGGTTTGGGGGGAGTATGGTCGCAAGGCTGAAACTTAAAGGAATTGACGGAAGGGCACCACCAGGATTGGATTCTGCGGCTTAATTTGATTCAACACGGGAAAACTTACCAGGGCAAAAAACTGAAAGGATTGACAGCTTGATAGCACTTTCTTGATCCGGTAGCAAGTGGTGCATGGCCGTTCTTAGTTGGTGGAGTGATTTGTCAGCTTAATTGCCTTAACGAACGAGACCTTAACCTGCTAAATAGGCGCAGTTAATACCTAGCTGTTGCCTTCTTAGAGGGACTACGTCCAAAAACGTGGAAGTTTGAGGCAATAACAGGTCCGTGATGCCCTTAGATGTTCTGGGCCGCACGCGTAATACACTGATGCATGCAATAAGTTATCCTAACCTGAAGAGGGCTGGGTAATCTTCATAATGTGCATCGTGCTTGGGATAGAACCTTGCAATTATGGTTCTTGAACGAGGAATTCCTAGTAAGCATGAGTCATTAACTCATGCTGATTACGTCCCTGCCCTTTGTACACACCGCCCGTCGCTCCTACCGATTCGAGTGTTTCGGCGAGTTCTTCGGATTGGACTTCTTCCCAGAAGACCAAAAAGTTGTGCAAGCCATAACACTTAGAGGAAGGATAAGGCGTAACAAGGTATCTGTAGGCGAACCTGCAGATGGATCATTATTGCCATTCATTCAACTAGCGCGCTTTCGGGTGCGCTACGTTATAAACATAAAAAAAACATAAAAAAAAGAAAATTTTCAACGGTGGATATCTCGGTTCTCATAACGAGGAAGAACGCAGCGAACTGCGATAAGCAATGCGAATTGCAGGACCCGCGAGTCATCAGATTTTTGAACGTAATAAACGTCAAGGGGGAAATCCTCTTGACATGTTTGCTTCAGTGTTGACATTATCTCTACCTTAATGTGATTGAATGCGTTGCATTCTTTCATCAAAAAGGAATGCTTTGCATTCGCGTCCAATGAAGTAGTCACCTCCACGCAAGTGGAAAGTGAATTCATTGGTAATTCGAGTGAGAAAGCATAGAGCAATGCGTCTTTAAAAATAATTAAAACCTGAAGTAATCAAGACTACCCGCTGAACTTAAGCATATCAGTAAGCGGAGGAAAAGAAATTAACAAAGATTGCCTTAGTAAGGGCGACTGAACAGGCAAAAGCCCAACATTAAAATCTTTGTCCTTCGGATAAAGAGTTGTAATCTTCAGTGGTAAACAAATACGAGTCTATCGCATAACTTTCTCTGGAACGAGAGGACAAAGAGGGTGAAATCCCCGTAGTTGGCGAGCTGACGAAGTTGACTGTTACCATCACAGAGTCGAGCTTCTTGGGATTGAAGTTCAAATAGGGAGATAAACTTCTTCCAAGGCTAAATATTGATGAGAATCCGATAGCAAACAAGTACTGTGAAGGAAAGATGAAAAGAGCTTTGAAAAGAGGGTTAAAAGACTTGAAACCGTTGAGAAGGAAGCGATAGAAGCTGGCTAATTCGTAAAACAGAGGATCTCTAAGGTAAGCCGGAGACACTTAAAAGGTCGAAGGTTCTATTTGAGGTTACTTACTTTGCGGAAAGGCAAGATGAGGTGCCATAATCCGAATAGCTGTAAAGCGAAGGAAAATGACGCCTGAGGGAAGTAATTGATCTTGCCAAAACGGCTTTTACCGACCCGTCTTGAAACACGGACCAAGGAGTCTAACATGGATGCGAGTTTGCGGGTGTTAAACCCATAAGCAAAATGAAAGTAAGAACAAGATGCCAAAGTGTAAAAGCTGGCAGCATCGGCCGTCCTTGATCTTCTGTGAAAGGTATGAGCAAGAGCATGTATGTTAGGACCCGAAAGATGGTGAACTATGCTTGAGTAGGGTGAAGCCAGGGGAAACTCTGGTGGAGGCTCGTAGCGGTACTGACGTGCAAATCGTTCGTCAAACTTGAGTATAGGGGCGAAAAACCAATCGAACTATCTGGTAGCTGGTTCCCTCTGAAGTTTCTCTCAGGATAGCAAGATCAACAACGTAGTTTTATCAGGTAAAGCTAATGATTAGAGGCCTCAGGAGCTAAATGTTCTTGACCTATTCTCAAACTTTAAATTGGTAAGAACCAATAGTTTTCTTAAGTGAACTGTTGGGCAGAATACGTGATCTTAGTGGGCCATTTTTGGTAAGCAGAACTGGCGATGAGGGATGCTCCTAAAGTTGAGTTAAGGCGC
The DNA here is from genome assembly GCA_044360755.1 of Phycisphaerales bacterium. GTDB lineage: Bacteria > Planctomycetota > Phycisphaerae > Phycisphaerales > SM1A02 > UBA966. Next base: position 1,482 of record JBIKJV010000413.1, on the reverse strand, counting down.
CAAAATCGCAATCATCAGACACCATAAAAGGCGTTGATTCATTAAAACAGCAGGACGGTGACCCTGAGAGCAGGTACCCGCTAAGGAATGCTTTCCGCTCACCTGCCGAATGAGTCAGCCCTGAAAATGGATGGCGCTATATTGCGATGCCGATACTCGACCATTAAGATAAAAAGAAATTTTAATGAGTAAGAGGGCGTAGGCATAGTGTCGAAGCTAAGACGAGAGTCTAAGTGGAACTGTGCTTAGTGCAGATCTTGGTGGTAGTAGCAATTATTCAAATGAGAACTTTGAAGGCCGAAGTGGAGAAGGGTTCCATGAGAACAGCAATTGGTCATGGGTTACTCGATCCTAAGGCACGGCGGAAACGCTTTCGAAGCAGTGTTAAACTGCGAGGCCAAAAGGGAATGAGGTTAATATTCCTCAAGCTGGACGTGGATACTGTGTGGCAACACAAACAAACTCGGAGACATCGGCGCGTACCCCTAGAAGAGTTCTCTTTTCTTTTTTACTACTTAAAGCCATGGAATTGGATTAACCAGAGATATGGCCAAAAGGTAGGTAGAGCAGTCCAGTTTCAGGACTGTAGGTGCGTTCGCGACGATCCTTGAAAATCCGAGGGCGATACTTAATTACACGCCAGATCGTACCAACAACCGCATCAGGTCTCCAAGGTTAACAGCCTCTGGTCAACTAGAAGAAGGTAGATAAGGGAATTCGGCAAAATAGATCCGTAACTTCGGGAAAAGGATTGGCTCTGAGGACTGGGTGGACGTCCTTAAGTCTACTGTCAAGGAGATCTTGCTCGGAGTCGAAAGGCTCTAGGCTTGAGCTCCGCGACAGGCGATTTTTGGTACGTTCCACAATTAACGGTTAACTCAGAACTGAAGCGGACAAGGGGAATCCAACTGTTTAATAAAAACATAGCATTGTGATGTCCAGAAATGGTTATGACACAATGTGATTTCTGCCCAGTGCTTTGAACGTTAACGTGAAGAAATTCAACTAAGCGCAGGTAAACGGCAGGTGTAACTATAACACTTTTAAGGTAGCCAAATGCCTTGTCGAGTAATTTTCGACGCGCATGAATGGATCAATGAGATTCCCACTGTCCCTATCTACTATCTAGCGAACCCACAGCCAAGGGAACGGGCTTGGCAAAATCAGCGGGGAAAGAAGACCCTGTTGAGCTTCACTCTAGTCTGACTTTGTGACATGGCAATTGGGGTATAGCCTAGGTGGGAGATTTTCGACACTGTAAAACCACTACTCATTTCGTCATTTTACTAACTTCATCATGTTGAGATGCCATCGGCAATTCTAGTTTTAAGACTCGTAAGAGTTGAATCAAGGTGAAAGACAGAGTTAGATGCGGAGTTTGGCTGGGGCGGCACTTCTGTTAAATGATAACGCAGGTGTCCTAAGGTGAGCTCAAAGAGAACAGAAATCTCTTGTAGACCAAAAGGGGAAAAGCTCACTTGA
>JBIKJV010000160.1:0-5653 GCA_044360755.1 Phycisphaerales bacterium | reverse complement strand
CGCCGCCGTGCAGGCCTGCGATGCCGCCGGCACGGTGCTGGCCACCGGCACCAGCAAGGACGAGCGCTTCGACCTGAACGACCACCTCGAGCTGGTGGTTCCCGCCGCCGCCACGGTCAGTTGGCGCATCGCCGGTACGCCCGTGACCGCCGCGTGCGGGCTCTCCGGCGTCGTGGAGCTGTCCGCGCCGGCGGGGGCTGCCGCGTCCGCCGCCGCGTCCGCCGCCGCGCCCGACGCCACCAGCGCCACGAAGGCCGCCGCCGCACTCCCCGCCACGCTGGCCAAGTCCGACGTCGCCCGCGCCCGCACCGCGCTCTGGAACGCCTACGCCGCGTCCGCCCGCGCCGAAGCCCGCGCCGACCTGAACGCCAAGGTCATCGAGGCAGCCGGTGCGCGCATGCCCATCTGGTGGGCCACCTACGGCGACAAGCCGAAGGGCGGCCGCAGCCTCTTCATCTCCATGCACGGCGGCGGCGGCGCACCCAAGCAGGTGAACGACCAGCAGTGGGACAACCAGAAGCGCCTGTACAAGCCGGCCGAGGGCGTCTACGTGGCCCCGCGCGCGCCCGGTGACACGTGGGACCTGTGGCACCAGGGCCACGTCGACCCGCTCTTCGCGCGGCTCATCCGCGACATGGTGCTGCTGCAGGACGTGAACCCCGACCGCGTCTACATCATGGGCTACAGCGCGGGCGGCGACGGCGTCTACCAGCTGGCGCCGCGCATGGCCGACCGCTTCGCCGCCGCGGCCATGATGGCCGGCCACCCCCACGAGACCAAGCCCGACGGCCTGCGCAACCTGCCCTTCACGCTGCACATGGGCGGCAACGACGGCGCGTTCAAGCGCAACGAGATCGGCCGGCAGTGGGGCACCATGCTCGACGCGCTGTCGAAGCAGGACCCGGGCGGCTACCCGCACGAAGTGGTCATCCACGAGGGCAAGGGCCACTGGATGGACCGCGAGGACGCCGTCGCCGTGCCGTGGATGGCGAAGCACGTGCGCAACCTGCGCCCCGAGCGCATCGTCTGGCTGCAGGACGACGTCACCGAGCCGCGCTTCTACTGGCTGCGGAACCCCGCACCGAAGGGCGGCCAGCGCGTGGTCGCCACGCGCGCCGGCCAGGCGATCACGATCGAGGAAGCCACCGGCGGCATCGACGAGCTGGGCATCCTGCTGGACGACGAGATCGTCGACCTGGACAAGCCCGTGCGCGTGACCATGAACGGCGCGACGCTCTTCGAGGGCGTCGTCCCGCGCACCACCGCCACGCTGAAGGCGACCATCGAGGAACGCGGCGACCCGCGCGCGGGCTTCCCCGCGGAGCTGCGCGTGAAGCTGCCGGCGGTGGCGGCGGGCAGCACCCCGGGGGCGGCGCCCGCGAAGTGATCGAAAGACCGTTGTGGACCAATCCGGAGACCAGCCATGCCACGTCATGCCCGCCTGCTTCGCCTGATCGCGCTTTCCGTGGTGGCCTTTGCCGCCGCGCTGGCCCCGCGCGCCGCGGCGCAATTCAGCTCCGACTGCCCGCGCCCGTTGCGGAGCCGCGACATCGACGCGCTGATCGCCGAGATCGCCGCCACCCCTGCGCAGCGTGCCGCCATCGGCCAGGCGATGGACACGTACGTCGCACGGTGGCAGGCGTTGCGTGACGGCACGCTGCTCCGTGCGTTCCGCGAGCGTGACAACGCTAACCAGGAGCAGTCGATCGCCATCACCGAAGCCATCGAGCGTGACGGCGATGCCAACGCGGTGGCGGCCCAACTCGACGCCGGGCGCATGGCGGAGCTGGTCAAGCGTGCCCAGGACGCAACCAACGACGCGATCGCGCTGCAGTCCGCGCTCGCCGACGCGATCCGCGACGTGCTGGCAAGCGACCCCGCAACCACGGCCGCGCAACGCGAGGCGGCGGAGGCATGGGGCGTGCACGAGCGGCGCCGGACGCTCCTCCGCTTCATGGGCGCGATGGGCGGCGCGATGGTGGCGTCGGCCGACCTGTACACGTTCCCCCGCCCGCCCGCGGAGGCGCTTGCCGACCCCGCCGTGCGCGATGCGGTCGATCGCCGCATCCGGCAGTTCGAGCGTGATTCGCTGTCGATCCTTGAGCGCGAGACCGCGCGCGGGTCCGCCCACGTGCAGGAGGTCGTCGGCGCGCGGTCCGGCCCCGACGATCAGCCGGTCTTCCCCGTGCGTGGCATCGCGTGCCACGCGCAGGCCGAACTCAAGGCGTTGGCCGACGTCGCGGCGCTGCTTCCCGCCGAGCACCGCGCCGCGTGGCTCCGGGCCGCGCGTGGGTCCGTGCTGCGCGCGCAGCTCTGGTCGTGGCCCATCGCGGTGGATCCATCGGAGGCCGTCGGCGACGTGCCGGCCGCGGCCAGGCCCACCGTCGACGCGCGAATCGCGAAGTGGCAGGCCGACCGCGACGCCGCCGACGCCGCGCTGGCCGATGCCGCCACGCAGGCCGACCTGCAGGCCCGCCAATCGGCGATCGCCGACATGGACGCCGCCGCGATCGCCGACCTCCGCGCCGCGACCGGCGACGCCGCGCTGGAGATCGACGCGGTGCGCGAACGCCAGATGCAGCGGATGATGGAGGCGCGCATGAAGGCCGCCACCGCGGACCCCGCGGATGACCCGTCCGGGGTGTCCTCGACGCTGTCGATGCTGGCCGAGCGGTCCGCGCAGTCCGCCGGTACGGCCGGCGAGGCCCCGGCGGGCGAGGGGCCGCAGGGCCGGCTCGAGCAGCTGGTCGCGCTCGGCGTGCTTCGCCGGGCGGATCTCGAGTCGATCCGCGCGCGCCTGGGCCTGGCGGACGCCGATCGCGCGCTCTGGGACACGATGGCCACCGACCTCATGACGAAGCTGGCGGCCGCGCGCGAGGCCGCCGGCGCAAGCCTGAAGGCGATGATCGACTCCGATGCCGATCCGGCCGTCGGCGAGCGCGGCTGGGCCGCGCGGCGGCGCTTCGCCGACGAGGTTGCCGCCGCGGAGATGGCGTGGTTCGACGCGGTGGCAGGGGCGTTCCCTGGGGTCTCCAAGGAGCGCATCGATCGCGAACGCTCGCGCCGCGCGCTCCGGCGCGTGCTGGAGGCCGGCAGCCTGGCGCTCTCGATGTCGCGCTTCTCGGGCAACCGGTGGATCGACACCGACCTGGACGTGGCGGCCGACGCGCTGGCCCCCGAAGCGCGCACCGCGGCGGAACCCGCGCTGGCCGCGTGGCGGCTTCGCAAGGCGGACGACCTGGGCCGGCTGTGCGACATCACCGAGCGCGCGACGCAGGCGATGGCGCGGCCGAAGGGCGCGGAAATGACCACCGAGTCCCTCCAGAAGATGCGGGACGCGATGGCCCGCATGAAGCGCGACCTGGACGAGAGCGCACGCCGCGCCGAGGCCGAGCAGGTGGCGGCGGTCGAGTCGGTGGCCGGCGCCGTGGCGCCCGCCCAGGCGGCGATCTTCCGCCGGGGCCTGCTGCGGCAGCAGCATCCCGAGGTCTACCGTGCGCAGGACCAGCTGGACGCGGCAATCGACAAGGCGCTCGCCGACGCGGCGCTGGATGGCGACCAGAAGGTGGCGGTCGTCGTCGCGTGGGAGGAGTCGCGCACGCGTTTCGACCCGATCGCCGTCGCGCTGATCGCGGCCGCGCGCGATGCCGAGGCCGCGATGGGCGCGATGATGGGGGCGGGTGGCGGGAGCGACCGCAAGTCACAGGAGGCGATGGTCGCGCGCGTCCGCGCCCAGCAGGAGTCGTCCGCCCGCCGCGCCGCGCTGCAGTACGACGCCGCGGAGCTGCGCGCGCACACGGTGCGTGCCGTCCGCCAGGCGATCGGCGACGCGAAGGCCGACGCCGCCGGCGTGCGGTGACGTGGATCGGCTGCCGCGCGGTATGGTGCGTGGCGTGATGCGCCTCCACCCGCTCCTGGCCGCCCTCCCGCTCGCCGCCCTCGTCGCTTGCAGTTCCGATGGGTTCGAGGTGGCCGCGCAGACGCAGTCCGTGACGTACCGCGTGGAGATCGACCCGCGCGCCGCGCTGCATGCTTCGCCACCGGCCTGCGCCATCATGCCCGCGCTGGCGCCGTCCGCCAACGGGCTGGGGCCCATCGCCAGCATGACCTTCTACCGGGCGCTGCAGCAGGTGGCCCCCGGGATGACGGTGGTCACGGCCGGCGAATCGGTCGCGCGCATGAACGCCGCGGGCGTCGCCACCGACTGGCAGACGCTCTCCGCCGCGTACGCCTCCAGCGGTGTCCTGGACCGCGAGCGCATCGCCAAGATCGCGAAGGCCATCGGCGTGCGCCACGTGGTGCTGCCGATGTTCGCCGCGATGAACGTGAACTTCGACGACCGCTTCAGCTTCCTTGGGCTGACGATCGACCGCACCTACTGGACCACGGTCGACGTCTCGCTGCAGGTGTGGGACGCGCAGACCGGCGCGCCCGAATGGGCGTCCACCGGTGCGTGCACCGTCGCCTCCGAGGTGGTCGTGGCCACGCGCGCCTCGCTGGCGCGGTCGCTGGAGACGATCTGGACGCAGATGCTGCGCGACCTGCTGGAGCACCGCACGCAGTCGGTGATCCACGTGAAGGAGCCCGTGCCGGCAGCGGACGCGGCGGATGCGTCGGACGCGAAGCCGGCGACGGATGCGGCGGCGGTGAAGACGAAGCCGACGACCTGATGGCGCCCGCGCTCCGCGCTTGCCCGCTGGCCGGCAGCGTGCATCCCGCGACGCAAACGGCCCCCGGCGGGTTGCCGGGGGCCGTCGAGTGTTGCGTTGCGCCGATCGATCCGATCAGCCGCGGCGACGGCTGCGCGGGGCCAGCCCCGCCAGGCCCAGGAGCGCCAGGGCGCCGGGCGCGGGGATGAAGACGAAGGCGTCGCCCGTGCTGTAGCCGGAGGCGTTGTAGGTCGCCGACGGGGTGTTCGCGGCCAGTGCGGCCAGCGAGTCGTAGACCTTGATGGTCGACGTGCTGCTGCCGCTCGTCGTCGTCTTGTAGAACTTGCTGCCGTACGACCAGAAGCGGTCGCCCAGCCCGAAGTTCGTCGTGAAGTTGGTGAACACGCCGCCCGTGTTGCTCACCAGGTTGGCGAAGCTGGTGTACTTGGTGACGCCGTCGCTCGCGCTGTTGACGGTCGACGTCCGGTAGAAGTTGCCGTCCTGGTCGCACCAGAAGTCGTCGTTCGCCGACCAATTGTTGCTCAGGTTCGTGATCGTCGCCTTGGTGTTGTCGCCGTAGTCGTCCAGCGACGTCCAGCTGTAGACCTTCGTCTTGGCGCCGCCGGTCTGCCAGGTGCGATACCAGACGCTGCCGTCCCAGAAGATGTCGTTCGCCTGGTGGTCGACGAAGTCGATCGTGGGCAGGCTGGTCGTGCCGCTGACCAGGTTCGACAGCGACGTGTACTGCGCGAAGCTGGTCGAGTTGCCGCTCACCGTGTTGGAGCGCAGGAACAGCGTGGGCTCGGCCGGGATCAGCGCGGCGCCCGCGGTCGCGGACAGCGTGCACGCAGCGAGCGCGCCGAGGAAAAGGAACGACTTCATCGTGGGAACACCTCTGGAAAGGGAAAAGGGGACAAGTCTCCGGGCGCCGGGAAAGGGATGGCGCGTCGGACCGGAGAGCAGTATGGCCCCGTGAATGCGCGGGGGCACGCGGTAGGTGTCCG
>JBIKJV010000159.1:0-5688 GCA_044360755.1 Phycisphaerales bacterium | reverse complement strand
GACGCCGGCAGCGACAGGTCCCAGCGCAGGATGCCCTGCGGCTGCAGGGTGTCGGCGTAGGCCTTGTCGGTGCTGAGGGCGGGCGCCACGTCGGAGACGCGGACCTCGATGCGGTCGTTGCGGCTGACGGGGCGGCGGTCCAGGAGCTCCACCTTCACGTCGCGGCCGGTGCCGTTGTCCAGCGCGATGCGGTACTTCCACGTGGTGGCGGTGGAGTTGCCGAACAGGCCCGACGCGCCGGTCACCTTGCTGACGATCTCGCGGCGCGCGCGCAGGGCGCGGTCGGGGCCGAAGAAGACCTTGAACTCGCCCTTGGGCGCCACCGAGGGCACCTGCGTCTCGCCGATGAAGTCGCCGCCCATGAAGACCTGGGCGGTGCCGGGCAGCAGCTGGTACTCGCTGGCGTTCGTCAGCGTGCCGCGCAGGAAGACGCTCTCGGTGACGATGGGCGCCGCCACGTAGCCGAACGCGGTGGCGGGGGCCAGGCTGGCGATCCGCGTGCGCTGGCGCTTGTCGGCGTCGTTGGGCACGGTGACGGCGCGCGGCAGGTCGAAGCTGACCGCCACGCCGTTGTCCTGGATCGCGGCGCCGGCGGACATCGCCTCCAGCTGCTTTCGGACCGCGGGGTTGCCGGGGTCGCCGCTTGCCGGCGGGGCGCCGGGGGGCATGGGTGACCCCGGCGCCGCATCCGCCATCGCGTCGGCCCGTCCGGTGACCGCCATCGGCGCGGCCTCCACCGGCGGCACGTACACGTCCACGAACCACGGCTCCACGGCCGGCGGGCTGGACGCGCGCGTCGGCTGCGCGGTGCTCAGGCTGAGCTTCACGTCCTTCCAGTCCTCGCCGGTGCGCTGGACGATGAGGGCGTCGTATTCGATGGTGGTGCCGCTGCGGTCGCCGGCGGCGCGGATGCTGTACGCGGGCTGCCAGCCGGCCTGGTCCACCAGATACGTCAGCTCGATGCGCGCGTTGGTGCCGGCCGGCACGGCCACGTTCACCAGTGCGGCGCGCTCGGTGCGGCTCTCGCCGCCGCGCGCGGCCAGCTGCTGCTTCGCGGCGGACAGTTCGCGCTCCAGCTGCTCCTTGCGGTCGTTCATCTCGCGTGCCACGCCCAGGATGCGCGCCTTCTCGGTGCGCACCCACTCCAGCTGCTTGGCCACGCGGTCCATGTCCAGCGGCTGCGTCGCGCCGTCCGGCGTGGGCGCGGCAGTGGCGCGCACGCCCACGGCGTCCACCAGCTTGTCCTGCGATTCCAGCAGCGTGCGGTCCTGCGCCAGGTGCGCAAGATCCAGCTGCAGCTTCTCGACCTGCTGCGCCAGCGCGATGCCCTCGGGCGACCCCGCGAATGCGGTGCCCTCGGCCTGCGCGTACTCGACGCCCAGGAGCTTCGGCGCCGACGCGCCGCCTTCGCCCGTCACCTTGGCCTGGAGCGACCCGGGCTGCACCGCGGAGGGCAGGTTGGGCACGCGGACCGTCCACACGCCCTGCGTGAGCGCGCGCGTCACGGTGCGCGTGACCGCCGCGCGGCCCGGGTAGAGCGTGACGGCGGTGATCGTGCCGGCGTCGGACGCCGTCTGCACCTGGACGTCGGCGGCCTTTGCTGCGGCTGCGTTGGCTGCGGCCGCGTTGGCAGCGGCGCCTGCGGGCGGCGTGGCCTGCGCCAGCGCCGGGCCGGCGGGCAGGGCGGCGGCGGCCGCGGCCACCGCGCACGCGAACGTGGCGGCGTGGAAGGAACGCATCGGGCGGATGATCATGGTGGGCTGCATCGTGGTGGCTCCGCGCGTGGCGTCAGTCGGGGAGGGCGGTGGTCTGGACGTCCTTCGGGCGCGAGGCCTGGACGGTCCACGTGATCGGGAAGGCGGCGTCGCCGCGCGCGCCGGCGGGGACGGTGACGTCCCATCGCAGGATGCCCTGCGGCTGCTGCGACTCGACGTACCGCGGCTTGGTGGAGAGCGGCGCCGAGAGGTCGGCCAGCTTGATCTCGACCTTGTCGCTGCGGCTGATCGGGCGGCGGTCCAGCACCTCGACCTCGATCGCGCGGCCCGTGCCGTTGTCGATGCGGATTCGCATGTTCCACGTCGTGGTCACGCTGCCGCCGAAGAGGCCGCTGGTGCCCGTGTTCTTCGCCACCACCTCGCGCGTGGCGCGCACGGCGCGGTCGGGGCCGAAGAAGACCTGGAACTCGCCCTTGGGCGCGACGCCCGGCATCTGCGTGGTGCCGATGAAGTCGGCCCCCATGAAGAGCTGCGCCTCGCCGGGCAGCAGCTGGTACGTCGATGCGTTCGCCAGGTCGGCGCGCACGAAGACGCTGTCCGTCACCAGGGGCTGCGCGGCGTACACGAAGCGCGCCGCGGGATCGATGGTGGCGATGCGCGTGCGTTGCGTCTTCACGCGGTCGCTGGGCACGGTCACCGTACGCGGGATCGCGAACGTCGCCGCGACGCCCGCCTCGGTGATGCCGGCCTGCGCGGCCATCGCCTCGATCGCGATGCCGGCGTCGGCGTCGTCCTTCTCCTCCGGCAGCCCGGCGTAGCCGAAGCCGCCGCCGCCACCGGTGCCGGCCGCGGGGGCGCCGGTCTCCATTTCTCCCGTCGGTCGCCCACCGGGGCCCGCATCCTTCATCTTCGCCGCGCGCCCGGGCTTGCCGCGCGCCATCGGTGCCGCCCCCACCCGCGGGACCGGCGGCTGCCAGACGTCCACGTACACGGGGCTCACGCCGGGCGGGCTGCTGGCGCGCGTCGGCTCGGCGGTGCTCAGGCTCAATTCGACGTCGGTCCAGTCCTCGCCGCTGGCCTGCGCCACCACCGCGTCGTATTCGATGCTGACGGCCTGCGCGCCGCGGTCGCCGCCCGCGCGCACGGCATACGAGGGCGCCCACGCGGCGTTGTCCACCACGTACGTCACCTCCAGCCGCACCTTCGTGGCGACCGGCGCCGCCAGCTGCACCAGCGCCGCGCGATCGATGCGCGCCGCCGCGCCCTTGCGCCCGGCTTCCTGTTCCAGCACCGCCAGCTGCCGCTGCAGCTCCGTGTTGCCCTCCGACAGCTGTCGGTAGGCCGCGTTCAGGCGCACCTTCTCGTCGTGCACCCAGGCCAGCTGCTTGGCCATCTGGTCGATGTCCTGCTTCGCGCTGCCGGCCTCGGCGGTGGCGTTCGCCGCGGCGCGCGCGCCCACCTGGTCGACCAGCTTGTCGTGCTGCCCCAGCGCCGCGATGTCCTGCGTGTTGCGCTCGATGCGGCGCCTGGTCTCCTCGATCTTCTTCTGGAGCGCCACGCCCTCCGGGCTGCCCTGGAACTCGATGCCCGGGCTCTCGGCGTACTCGACGCCCATCATGCGGGGCTCCGACGCGGCGCCGTCCAGCACGGCGACCTTCGCCTGGATCGCGTTCCGGTCGATGCCCGCAGGCAGGCCCGAGACGCGCACCGTCCACAGGCCCTGCGCCAGGGTGGTCTCCAGCGTGCGCGTCACGGCGGCGCGGCGGGGGTAGACCACCACGCGGCTGACGGTGCCGGACTGCGTCAGGTCGTGGCGGGGGAGGTCGGCGTCCTGCATGGACGCGGCGGGGGCGGGCGCGGCGGCCGTGGCCCGTTCGGTCACGGCGGCGTGGGCGGTCAGTGCAAGGGCGAACGCGATGGTCCAGCGTGTCACGGTGGGGGGTCCTCCGGCAGGTGCCGGCGCGAAGGCTACAGGCGGCGCGGGCTACGATCGGCGCCCATGATGGGTTCCTCACTGGCGGTCGTCTTTCGCGCAATCCTGCTGCTTGCTTCCCTGGCGGCGGCACCCGTGGCGGGCGCCGCACCTTCCGCGCCCATCGCCGCCCCCGCTCCACCCGCCGCGAAGGGCGGCTTCGACCCCAAGCAATTCGGTGCCGCGCAGTTGCTGGTCGTCCACTACCACCGGGCGGACGGCGACTACCGCGCCTGGAACCTGTGGGCGTGGCCCGAAGGCAAGGACGGCGCCGCGTTCGCGTTCCAGGGCACCGACGAATTCGGCGCCTGGGCGGCCGTACCGTTGCGCGCGCCCACGGCCAAGGTCGGCTTCATCGTGCGCCAGGGCGACTGGGTGGCCAAGGACGTCGAGCAGGACCGCTTCGTCGTCATCAACCCAAAGCAGCCCGTCACGCAGGTGTGGCTGGTGGCCGGCGACCCGTCGGTGTACGTGGAGCGCACGCAGGTGGACGTCAGCCGCCGCGTGACGGGTGCGTTCCTGGATGCGCGCGACCGCGTCACGCTGGCCATGACGATGCAGCTGGATGACTCGCCCGAGAGCGCGCTGCGCGTCATCGGGCCGGATGGGCGCGACGTCGCCGTCACGCGCCGCGAGCCGCTCGCCGTGCCCGGTTCGCCGAACGCGGTGGTCACGCTGCGCCTGGCGAAGCCCGTGGCGGACGATGCGATCGGCGCGCTGGCCGTGAAGCTGGGCGACCAGGCCCCCGTGCCGGTCGTGGCCCGCGGCGTGCTGGACGACGCGGCGTTCCAGGCGCTGGACGCCGACCTCGGCGCGCGCTGCACGCCGGCCGCGACGACCTTCACCACGTGGTCGCCGGTGTCCACGCAGGTCGAGCTGGTGCTCCTGCCCCGCACCGGCGGCGCCGACCCCGCGCGCGTCGTGCCACTGGACCGCGGCCCGAAGGGCACGTGGACCACCACGCTCCGCGAGGACCTGCACGGCACGCCGTACCGCTACCGCTTCCACCACGGCGGTCGGGTACGCGAAGCGGCCGACATCCATTGCTTCGCCGCCACCGCCGACAGCCAGCGCTCGGTCGTCATCGACCTGGACCGCGTAAAGCCGGACGCGTGGGACACGACGCCCGCGCCCACCGCCGCGCACCCCACCGACGAGGTCATCTACGAACTGCACGTGCGCGACTTCAGCGTCGCCGACCCCTCGTGCCCGGAGCGTGCGCGTGGCTCGTACCTGGGCTTGGTGCACCCGGGCAGCGTGCCCGGCGCACCCGCGGGGCCGGCGTCATCGACGGGCCTGGCGCACCTGCGCGACCTGGGCATCACCGCCGTCCACCTGATGCCGGTGCACGACTTCACCGCCGGCACCCAGGACTACAACTGGGGCTACTGGACCGCGCTCTTCAACGTGCCGGAAGGCAACTACGCCACCGACCGCGGCGCCGACCCGCTGACCCCCGTGCGCGAACTGCGCACCGCCGTCCAGGGCCTGCATGCCGCGGGCATCCGCGTGCTGCTGGACGTCGTCTACAACCACACCAGCTCGTCCGGCGATGCGTCGCCCTTCGACGCCACGGTGCCCGGCTGGTTCTTCCGCACCACGCCCGACGGCCGCCTGACGAACGACGCCGGCTGCGGCAACAGCGTGGCCGACGAGCGGCCGATGGTGCGCAAGTACATCCTGGACTCGCTGGCGCACTGGCTGCGCGACTACAAGGTGGACGGTTTCCGCTTCGACCTCCTGGGCACGCACACGCCCGAGACCGTCCGCGCCATCTGCGCGCGCGTCAAGGAGCTGCGCCCCGACGCCACGCTCTACGGCGAACCGTGGACGGGCGGCGGACCGATCCGCTTCGGCAAGGGCGCGCAGAAGGGCCTGCCCATCGCGGTCTTCAACGACCACCTGCGCGGCGCGGTGCGCGGCGATACCGACGGTGCCGGCGCGGGCTTCGCCACCGGCCCCGGCGGCGACTCGGCCGCCGTGCTGCGCGGCGCGGCGGTC
>JBIKJV010000044.1:0-17835 GCA_044360755.1 Phycisphaerales bacterium | reverse complement strand
CTCGAGCTACGACGGCATGGCGCCTGGCCTGAAGGCGACGACGCTGGGCGACCTGCGGTCGAACCGTCCGTACGCGGCGGAGAACGAGACGGCGAGCCTGCTGGGCCAGCTGGTCAGCTTCCGCACGGCGGAGTACGCGGTGCTGAACGGATCGCCGCTGACCGTCAATGACCTGCGCAACGTGAGCAACACCGGCCGCTACCAGGTTGCCGGCGCCACGCTGAAGGCCGTGAACGATGCGCGCATCGGCGCCCCGCAGCGCGCCCCCGTGCTTGCGAACATCGCCGTCGTCACCGGCGCTGCGCTGCTCAGCGACTGCGACGACATGGGCCAGTTGACGATGTCGGCTGCGCAGGAGGACATCCTGCAGGGCCTGAACGCGAACCGCGGTTCGCTGCAGGCGCTGCACGCCGAGTTCGCCTCGGCGTTCCCTGGCGCCTTGGCCACCGAGGTCATCCTGCTGGGCATCACCAGCGGCACCAGCGCGGGCAACATCACCACCGCACTGGCCCAGGCCTCGCCGAACACCGTGTCGGCGAACGTCACCGGCATGAACGACGACCAGCTCCGTGCGCTGGCCGCCGGCGCTCTGAAGCTGAAGGACAACGGCGTGACGGGCACGATGGCGCTCTCGTCCGCGATCACCGGCTGGCAGAACCTGCTGCCGAAGGTGGCCGCGTCGGCCGCCGCGACGGTCAGCATCGATGCCGAGGGCATGGGTGCGTCCGACCTGAACCTGATCGCCGCCAACGCCGCGCGCGTCGACGGCATCGTGAACGTGGCCATCACCGTGGGCAACAGCACCACGCAGATCGCCGCCCTCATGGCGGGCTCGGGCACGGGCAGCATGCGCGTGATCGCCGACGACATGTCGGTCGCGCAGCTGAATGCGGTCGTCGCCGGCACCTTGGCCAAGATCCGCGTCGACGGCTTCACGGGCATCGTGGTGCTGACGGACGGCGTGAACAGCCTGGCCGACGTGCTGGCGCTCTGCGCGGCGTCGGCTGACGTCCGCGTCAACGCGGCTTCGATGTCGGCCGAGAAGCTGTCGATCGTCGTCCTCGCGGGCAGCCGCGTCGACTCGGTGAACAGCCTGACCCTGCGCAGCACGCAGTCGGATGCGGAGATCACCGCGCTTCTGGGCAAGACCTCGGGTGCGCTGGCGATCGCCACCGACATGGACGCGGCTCGCCTGATCGCGCTGGGCGGCGGTGCCGCCTCGCTGGCCACCGACGGCGTGACCGGCACGATGATCCTGACCAAGGACGTGACCGACACGGCCATCGCGGCCGTGCTGGCCAAGACCGACGCCGCTGCGACGGTCAACGCCAACGCGTCGCTGATGTCGACCACGCAGCTCGTGGCCCTCTCGGACGCGAACGCGAAGGTCGACTCGATCACGAACCTGCGCCTGGCGGCGGCCCAGACCACGGAAGTCATGGGCAACCTGTTCCTGCGCACGGCGAACGGCTCGGTGGCGGTGAACGCCGCGGGCATGCAGCTGGAGCAGCTGCAGTTCCTGGCCGAGAACAGCGCCGAGCTTTCGGCGGGCATCTCGGGCCTGGTCGTCACGTCCAGCCTGCAGGTCGGCGAGATCAACACCCTGCTGGGCCTGGCGTCCGGCGCGACGGTGAACGCCACCGGCATGCAGGCCGATCGCCTGGCCAAGGTTGCGTCGAACCTGTCGAACGTGGCTTCGATCTCGAACCTCAGCCTGGCCAGCGACTCGAACGCGCTGGACCTGGCCGGCCTGTTCGGCAAGTGCGCCGACGGCAGCGTGGCGGTCGTCGCCACCGACATGGACGCGGTCGTGCTGGGCGCGAACGTGGCCAAGATCTCCGGCGTGACCGGCACCCTGGCCGTGAACAAGGACGTCACCAACCTGGAGGCCCTGTTCGGCACCTACTCGGGCAACACCGCGACCGTGAATGCGGGCCAGATGACCGACCCCCAGTTGGCCATCGTCGTCGGCGCGATCGCGAAGGTGAGCTCGATCTCGAGCCTCTCGGTCGACAAGGACCAGGACGCGGCGGCCCTGACGGCCCTGCTGCCCAAGGCCGTCGGCGGCGCGTCGGTCGACGCTTCGCAGATGATCGCTGCCCAGCTGGTCGTGCTGGGCCAGCAGAAGGCCACGATCGCCGCCAACGGCATCACCGGCACGTTCACCGTCGACAAGGACGTGTCGAACATCGCCGACCTGATGTCGAAGGTCGCGTCCGCAGCCACCGTCACGCTGGACATCACGGGCATGAGCTCGACCCAGCTGGCCGAGGCCAACGCCGCCATCGCGCTGTTCGACGGCTCGGTGATCGGCGCGGCCTCCACGGTCACCCGCATCGTGGAGGGCTCGGAGTCCACGCGTGGCTTCTTCCAGAACATCGCCGACGCGATCGCCTTCGCGGCCGCCGGCGACATCGTCAACCTGAAGGCCCAGGCGTACGCCGAGCCGATCGTCGTCGGCAAGGCCATCACCATCAAGGGTGCCGGCCGTGACCAGACCGTGATCCGTCCCGCCGTCGAGCCGGCCGAGGGCCAGTTCCTGAACGTCGTCACGGTCACCGCCGACGGCGTGACCCTGAAGGACCTCCAGGTCGAGGGCATGAACGGCGTCAGCCGCACGCGTGGCGTGTACGTGCAGAGTGGCGAGTCGAACGCGGTGGTCAACGGCCTGTCGCTGGACAACGTGCTGCTCTCGCTGCACCAGTTCGGCGTGTTCGTCGACAACGACATGTCCGCGCAGGGCATGTGGATCGCCGGTAGCACCATCAGCGGCTGCGGCGGCGGCGTCCAGATCCAGCACCGCGCCACGGTCGATGGCCTGACGATCGGCAGCAGCCGGGTCGAGAACTGCCTCTACGGCATCGCGTCGAACGCGGAGATCCCGGTCCTCGGCAGCGAGAGCAACTTCGCGAACGGTCCCAGCTTCCGCAACCTGGCCGTGTCCAACACGACGGTCATCGGCTGCGCGTCGAAGGGCCTGTACTTCGAGAAGCTGTCCGACGCGACGTTCAGCAACGTCCAGGTGATCGACAACGGCCCGGCCTCGGCTTCGTCGCCGGTGCCGTCCTCGGGCCTCGAGCTCAACCTGAAGTTCGCGGCCTACTCCAACATCGCGATCACCAACTGCACCTTCACGGGCAACGGCATCAACCGTCCGACCGACGGCAAGGCGCTGGCCCTGGCCGCCCGCAACGACTCGAACGCGAACTACGTCAACTTCCCGGCCTCGCTGTCGAACGTGACGGTGTCGGGTTGCTCGATCGCCGGTTCGCCGATCGCGGTGGCGGTGAGCAACAACGTGAACCTGGCGACGGTGTCCCTCTCGGGCACCTCGATCGTGGGCGCGGGCGCCGGCATCTCGGTCTCGGGCGCGGCCGCGGGCAGCGTGCTGACCCTGGGCGACGTGGACCTGGCCAATGGCCTGCTGTACGCGATCGTCAACGGCACGTCGGGCGCGATCGTCGACGCCCGGGAGGCGAAGTTCGGCGGCGTCGCCGGCAGCGCTCTCACGGTCGAGCAGGGCTTCCAGGTCGCTGACCGCGTGCTCGACAGCGTCGATGCCGCCGCCTTCGGCCGCGTCGTGCTGACGGCCGACCGCATCTACGTCACCGCGAGCAGCTTCCTGGCCTCGGCCGGCTCCAACGCGCAGGGCAGCCTTGCCCGCGGCGTCGCGGCGGTCCGCGCGCCCGGCGAGAGCGATCCCGCCGACGTGGTCCATGTCCAGGCCGGCGTCCCGCTGGTCTTCGGCGCGGCGATTCCGGAGGTCCCGGTGTTCACGTTCAGCGGCGCGTTCAGCGTGACCGCGGCGAACGTGCCCACGGGTGACGTGCTGGGCGCCTTCCTGTTCCACAAGGGCAGCAGCACCGTCAACGTCGACCTGGCGGGCATGAACCCGGCGCAGGTGGCGTCGGTGGCCGCCAACATGGGCAACCTGAACACGGTGACCGGCGCGCTGGCCATCGTCAACGGCGCCGATGCGGTCGGGATGCTCGACGCCCTCAAGGTGTCGCGCATCGGGCTGTCGGCCTTCGGTCAGCTCTCGAGCGACTACCAGTCGGCCACCATGGCCGACATGGTCGCCAACCGTCCCTCGGCCGGCGGCTACGCCGACGACGCGGCGGTCAGCGGCCTGTTCGCGAAGTTCGTGACCTTCCGTGCGGCGGCGCAGTCGCTGCTGGCGGGCGAACTGATCGGCGACGCCGACATGTCCGCAGGCGGCCGCTTCGTGGCCGTCCGCGACGCCCTGAACGCCCTGATCCCGGCTTCGGTCTCGGGCGAGACGGCCAGCGTCAGCGACCTTGACACGACGACCTCGCGCTTCGCGGCGCTGGGTTCGCAGGGCAAGGCCGTGATGCTGGCGGCGATGAACGCCGCACGCACCTCGGTCACCGTGGCGAACGCCGCGGCAGGCAGCTCCTACAACCGCGCCCTGGGACGTGACGTCATCGCTGGCGGCATCACCGGTGCGACGAGCATCGAGAACCTGAACCTGGCCTTGGCGGCCGCGGGCGACGCCGAACTGTCGATCGTCGCGACCAACATGACCGCCGACAAGCTCAACGCCATCGCCGGCGCGATCGGCAAGGTCGCCTCGGGCGGCCTGAGCGGCACGATCGTGATCAACAAGGCTTCGATCGCGAGCGCTGAGGCGCTGGCCGGCAAGGCGGCTCCCGCCTCGGCCGAGTCGGGCCCCGTGGCCACGGTGAACGTGGACGCCACCGACCTCTCGGCGGCGGAACTCACTGTCGTCGCGGCCATCGCCCGCGTGCAGAACGTCGCGAACCTGACCGTCACGGCGGCGCAGGCCTCGGGCGAACTGACCACGCTGCTGGGCAAGTCGGTCAAGGCGAACGGCTTCCCGGTCATCGCGATGTCGGGCACCGACGGCGACATGGACGCCGGCCGCGTGACCGCCGTCAACGGCCAGCTGGCGAAGCTGGGCACCGTGAACGGCTACCGCGTTCGCAACCTGCGTGGCGTCGACGTGACCCGCTACGACCTGCGCGTCGAGGATTCGGTGGAAGCCGCGTCCGCAGGCGACGAGGTCCGCATGGTGGCCTACAACTTCGGCCTGACCCGCAAGGTCACGCTGAACGGCGTGAAGCTGGTGGGCGCCGGCGTGGCGGACACCATCCTGAACATGTCGGCGGTGCCGATGAGCACGGCGCAGGGCGCGCGTGAGCAGGGCATCCTGGTGAAGGGCGCTGGCGTCGAGCTGCGCGGCTTCACGCTGGAGTCGCCGACGGGTGCGGGCGCCAACGGCGCCGCGTACGGCATCAAGAGCAACCCGAACGGCGACGGCACGGTCGACGCGACGAACGTCGTGATCGCCGACCTGCGCGTTCGCAACGTGAAGATGACCGCGATCGACCTGAACGGCGCGTCCAACGTGTCGGTCAGCAACGTCATGGTCGAGGGCGTCGCCGCAGGCTTCGGCCTGTCGATCTCGGGCAGCAGCACCGGCGTGACCGTGAACGGTCTGTCGGTGACCAATGCGGCCTGGGGCGAGGCGGCGGTGTACCCGTACACCACGCTGGTGCCGAGCAACATCCGCTTCGGCAGCAACCCGGCTCTGACGGCGATCACGGTCCAGCCGAACGGCAAGGACCTGGTGCTGGGCACGGGCAACGAGCTCGACGCCGCGTACAACGCGGGCGCCGAGGTCTTCGTGGCCGCGGAGTTCAACCGCACGGTCTCGTTCGGTGCCGGCGCGCAGGCGACGGTGCTGGCGGTGCGCCAGGGCAGCCTGGCGGCCGTGCAGTCGGCGCTGGTCACGGCCGGCGTGCCGATGCAGTTCCAGTCCGTGGCCAACATCCTTGGCCCGATCGAAGTGCTGAACGCTGGCGTGGCGCTGGCCGGCCGGTCGACGCTTGACGCGGCGATCGCGGCGGCAAGCGACGGCAACGTGATCAACGTGGCGCAGGGCACCGCGGTGTCCCTGAGCGCCGTGATCGAGAAGGACATCCAGATCACGGGCGTCCTGGCCATGACCAGGACCACCATCGACCCGGAATACGACAACCCCGGGGTCTTTGCCATCTTCTCGAGCCTGTGCTCGAAGGCCTCGGGCGCGACGCGCTCCGTCGACGTGGACGGCATGACTGCCGGCCAGGTCGCCGCCGTCGCCGCGAACCGTGGCTCCTTCACGGCCCAGACCGTGCTGAACCCGCTGTACGCCATCAACGCCGCCAACGCGGCCGGCATGCGCACGGCCCTGTACGTGGCGTTCGTCGACCTGGCCGGCTACGACGCCCTGTCGGACGCCAACGAGGGACGCACCTCGGCGGACCTGGTCGCGAACCGTCCGGAGCAGGGCGGCTATGCCAGCGTCGCGGCTGCGGCGGACCTGGCGCAGCGCCTGTGGGGCTTCTACGCGGCGGCCGAGGCCGCGCTGGGCGGCAGCGCCCTGGCCGATGCCGACATGGCCGTCGGTGGCCGCATCGTGGCCTTCCGTGATGCTCGCAACGCGCTGGGTTCGTCCAGCACGTCGGGCGAGTCGGTCGGCCTGGCCTCGCTCGACCTGACCCTCACGCGCTTCGGCTCGCTGGCCTCGTCGGGCAAGGCGGTCATCCTGGCCGCCATGAACGGCGTGCGCACCAGCGTGACGGCGATGAACACCGCCGCCAACGCCGCCTACAACACGGCGCTCGGACGTGACGTGATCACCGCGGGCATCAGCGACTCGACCACGCTCGAGAACCTGAACCTGGCGCTCTCGGCCGCGACGAACGGCGAGCTGACCATCAACGCGTCCAGCATGGGCACCGACAAGCTCAACGCCATCGGCGGAGCGATCGACAAGATCGCCTCGGGTGGCCTGACGGGCACGATCGTCCTGGCCAGCGGCGTGGACAACCTCTCGGGCATCGCGGGCAAGGCGGCGGACGGCGCCACCGTGAACGCGAACGCCGCGGGCATGTCCAACGCGCAACTGGTGGTCCTCTCGGGCCTGGCCAACCTCAACCAGGTGGCCAGCCTGACGCTGAGCCCGGCCGAGTCGAACACCGTGATGGCGGCCCTCCTGGCGAAGTCCGTCAAGCTCGGCTTCTTCCCGGCGATCGTGATGAGCACGACGGGCGCGGGCGCGGCGGACATGAACGCCGACCAGATCGCGGTCGTGAACAGCGACGTGAGCCGCCTCGGCTCGGTCACCGGCGACCGCGTGCGCGTGATCCGCGCGGCCGCTCCGGCGTACTACGACCTCCGCGTCGACCCGGCGGTCGCCGTGGCGGTGGCGGGCGACGAGGTGCAGGTCGCGGCCGGCACGTTCAACCTGTCGACCATCCTCTCGCTGAACGGCGTCAAGCTGGTCGGCGCGGGAATGGAGTCGACGATCCTCGACATGTCGGCGGTCACGATGAACACCGCAGCGGGCTTCCGCGAGCAGGGCATCCTGGTGAAGGGCAGCGGCGCGCAGGTGCGCAACCTGACGCTGCAGTCCCCGAACCGCACCGCCGGCACGGGCTCCGCCTACGGCATCAAGGTGAATCCGTTCGGCGACGGCACGGTCGATTCGATCGGGCTGCTGATCGAGAACGTGCGCATCCGCAACGTCAACATGTCGGCCGTCGACCTGAACACGGCCCAGGGCGCGGTCGTCCGCAACCTGGTTGCCGAGAACGTCGCCGCCGGCTACGCGCTCTCGATCTCGGGCGGCTGCGACGGCGTCACCGTCGACGGCATGACCGCGACCAACTGCACCTGGGGCGACGTGGGCGTCTTCCCGTTCCCGGCCACGAACAGCGCCGCGACCCCGCGTCCGCAGGGCGTGGTGCTGGGCGGCCTGCTCAACATCGCCTCGGTGAACGTGCAGCCCTATGGCTCGCAGATCCGCGTCAGCACGCCGGCGGGCAACGCCGCGCACGTCGCGGACGCAGAGGTGATCGTCCCCGAGGCGTTCAACCGCCTGGTGAGCACGGTCCGCACCCGGACGAGCAACGGCTCGACGCTGGCGATGAACATCGCCACGCGCCAGGCCAGCGTCCCGGCGGTCCTGGCGACCCTGGTGGACGGCAACGGGTTCACCTTCTCGGCCCCGGCCACGGCGAACATCCTGGGCCCCGTCGAGGTGCTCAACGGTGGCGTGGCGCTGGCCGGACGGTCGACGCTTGACGCCGCCGTGGCGGTGGCCGCCGACGGCAACGTGATCAACGTCGCGCAGGGCACCGCGGTGCTCCTGTCGAGCCCGATCACCGCCGACCTGTCCATCACCGGCGACCTGGCCGTGACCAAGGACAGCGGCGCGCTGGGCAGCCTGCTGGCCAAGGCGTCTGGCTCGGCGAACGTGTCGGTCAACGCGACCGGCATGGACGGCGCGCAGCTGACGGCGATCGCCGGCGGCATCGCGAAGGTCGATTCGCTGGCCAACGTCGCGCTGGTCTCCGGCGTGGCGGCGGGCGACATCACCGCGCTGCTGGGCAGCACGACGGGTGCGACGGCCAACGCCGCCAACATGAATGCCGGGCAGCTGACGGCCATGAGCGGTGCGATCGTGAAGATCGCGTCGATCAGCAACCTGTCGGTGGCCAACGCGCAGGGCGAGACCGAGCTCAGCAACCTGCTGGGCAAGGCCTCGGGCGCGCTGGTCAACGCCAGCGGCATGTCGACGGCCAAGCTCAACGTCCTGGTGTCCAACGTCGGCCGCATCGCCACCGACGGCATCACGGGCACGTTCACCATCCTGGTGGGCGTCAGCGACGTCGGCGCGCTGCTCGGCAAGTGCAGCGTGGACGCGAACGTCACGGTGGATGCCAGCTCGATGACGTCGGGCCAGCTGTCGGCGGTCAACGCCAACCTGTCCAAGGTTGACGCCCTGATCAACGTCAGCGCCGGCGGCGACCTGTCGGTCGACGACCTCCGCACGATCATGCAGAACTCGACGTCCGTGATCGTCACCGCGACGGGCATGGGCACCGACAAGCTGAACGTGCTGGCCGAGTACGCCAACAAGATCGCCAACGGCGGCCTCCTGGGCACCGTGGCGCTCTCGAAGGACGTGAACAACCTCGGTGGCCTGCTGGCGAAGGCCCACGCCGACGCCACGGTGAACGTGAACGCGGCCGGGATGAGCCCGACGCAGCTGGCCTCGGTGGCCGGCGGCATCGGTGCGGTCGACGCGATCAGCAACCTGTCGCTGACCTCGGCGACGGTCGCGGCTGACATCGACGTGCTGCTCGGCAAGACGACCGGCGCGGTGGCCAACGCCACCGGCATGGACCAGGCGCAGCTGTCGAAGCTGGCCCTCCATGCGGCATCGATCGCGGACGACGGCATCACGGGTGACGTGGTGGTCGATTCGACCGTGACCGGCCAGGCGGCGCTCTTCGGCAGGATCCCGGTCGCGGCGAACGTGACGGTCAACGCGTCCGGCATGAGCGGCCTGACCCTGGCGTTCATCGACAGCCAGATCGCGAAGGTCGACCTGATCAACGGCCTGCAGCTGACCAACGCGCAGGACAAGGACCGCCTGGGTCGCCTGCTCGGCAAGTCGGCGTCGGCGTCCAGCTACGCCGACGGCACGGGCATGAGCTCGAACGCCGGCGACCAGCTGGCGGTGCTGGGCGACAACAGCTCGCGCATCGCCTCGGGCGGCATCACGGGCACCTTCACGGTGACCGGGGCGCTGACCTCGGCGCAGCTGAACGGCCTGCTGTCGAAGGTCTTCACGGGCAACAGCTTCATGGTCGCCACCACGGTGACGATCAACGCCTCGGGCATGACGGGCGCGCAGCTGTCGGCGATCGCCGGCAACATCGCGGCCGTCGACCTGATCAACTCGCTGACGGTCGGCGCGAGCCAGTCGTCCAGCGAGCTGTCGGCGCTGCTCGGCGTCGCCGGCCTGGGCCAGGCCAACGTCAGCGCGACGGGCATGAGCTCGGCGCAGCTGGCGGCGGTGGCCAACGCGGCATCCGGTGCCAACGACCCGGTGGCCGGCATCAGCGGCACGTTCACGGTCGATTCGAGCCTGAGCGCGGCGCAGATCACCGCCCTCATGTCGAACACCGTGGCCGGCCAGTCGCAGGTCACGATCAACACCAACGGCATGAGCCCGTCCCAGCAGCAGGCGGTCTTCTCGACCGGCATCCTGGTGGTCAAGTCGCAGCAGTCGGTGAAGGTCGGTGACACCGTGACGATCGACATCGACGTCTCGGGCCTGCCCACGACGACCGTCGGCATCCAGGCCAGCATCAACTACGACGCCAGCAAGCTGGCGTACGTCGGGACGCTGGGTGGTGACGACATGCCGTCGCTGCTGTACGACTCGAACGCGGGCACCTCGGTGCGCTTCGCCACCGGCATCGCCGTCGGCGGCCCCGGCTCGACGCCGATCGTGGCCGGCAACCTTGCCAAGGTCCAGTTCACGGCCCTGGTGCCCATGTGCAGCGTGACCGACTGCGTGTCGCTCACGACCAGTGGGTTCACCAACCGCCTGGCCAGCAGCGGGTCGGTCTCGCAGCCGGTTCCGTTCGTCGGCACCAACCTGGTCAACGTCTCGGCGCTCAACGCCCTGCAGCTGGCCAACGTGACCGGTGACCTTGACGTGGCTGCCGACGCCGGCACGACCGCGGGTGCCTTCGTGGCGAACCCGTTCGTGACCGCGACGAACAGCTGCGGCTCGGTGCCGGTGGTGCTGACGATCACCCTGCCGGGTGGCGGCACGACCAACGCCTGGCCGTCGATGTTCCCGATCGGCACGTCGACCGTGACGTGGCGCGCCGAGGACGCGGCCCAGAACGTGGCCACCGTGACCAAGACGTACATCGTCCGCAACTACCAGCTGGCCACCATGGACGTGTCGCTCAGCGGCGTGAACTCGGGCAACAACGCCGGGTTCACCCACGACGTGCGCGTCCGCCTGTCCGACGGCCAGTTCGTGAACCGCACCATGGCGTTCTCGCGCTTCGGCGTGGGCGCGGTGGCGGACGTCCAGATCCCGGTCGGCGCGGGCTACACCTGCGTCAGCGTGAAGGACGCCGCGCACACCCTGGCGGCCGCCGCCACGCTGCCGGTGGTCGGCACGAAGTACGTCCCGTCGGCCTTCATCCTGGCCGGCGGCGACGCGAACGACGACAACATCCGGGACATCCTGGATTACGGCGCGTTCGTGTTCGACTACGGTGGAGGCAAGAACCCCTCCAGCCGCAGCAACTACAACCGCGACGGCATCGTCGGCTCGGCGGACTTCACCTTCATCAGCGCGGGCTTCCTGGATGTCGGCGCCGAGTGCGGTGGTGGGTACGCCAACGGCAATGAGCCGCGCGACCGCGTCAGCGTCCGCGACCTGCGCCGCGCGGGCATGGGCGACCTGGCGATCGCCGACCTCAACAATGACGGTTGGGTCGACACGAAGGACGTCAGCCTGTGGATGCAGGGCCATCGTCCGGCCGGCTACCCGACCGAGGACATGGCCGACGCCGGCGCCCGTGCCGAGGACTGACCCAAGTTCCCCGAGCACCCCTCCGAAACCTTCCCGCTGCGCCGGTTCCCCCGGCGCAGCGGTGTTTTTGGGTCGCCCGAGAACCGGCGGTTATCCGGCCAGCCCTCGCGTTATCGCGCGATTCCCCCCTCACACGCCCATGGAACCGCCTCCGATCCTGCCGGAAATCCCTGGAGGCACCAAAGTTGCTTTGCCATCCGGGCGATTCGACACATAATCGACGGGTTCAATTGGAGGATTGTTCTCCTCCCATGGGGCGATCGCACCCCGCCCATCGAGCCTGCCAGCAGGCCGTTCGCTGGACCCGTACGTCGTTTCTCGGAGTTCCGAATGCGCTCGAACATCAGTGGCCAAGGTGTGAACCGAATGTCACCGTCGACACGTGACGTCCGGCTGTCCGCTGGCGACCGCGCAATGAACCCCGTTTCCCGTCCGTCCGCCGCCTCCCGTCTCGTCCCTTCCGTCAAGGAAATCGTCATGAGCACCACGAAGTCCTCCTTCGCGTCTGCCACCCTGTCCATCACCCTCGGCGTCGGCTCGCTCGCCGCGATGCTCGCCATGCCGAGCACGGCGTGGGCGCAGTGCGCCTCCACCACGAACAACGTGACGGCTGCGAACACGACGTCGCAGATCCTGTCGGCGCTGAACCTGGCGGCGGCGAACCCGGGCGACCTCACCAAGCGCGTGACGGCGAACGCCACGGGCATGTCGGCGTTCCAGCTGGGCCTGCTGGGCAACCAGGCGCTGTGGATCGCGGACAACGGCATCACGGGTGCGATGAACCTGACCTCGGGCGTGTCGGCCGACAACATGGCGGGCGTGCTCTCGAAGGCGTGCGCGGACGCGACGGTGACGGTGAACGCTTCGGGCATGGCGTCGGACCAGCTGGGTCAGGCGGTCGCGTACCTGGCGAAGGTCGACTCGATCGAGAACCTGGCCGTG
The DNA here is from genome assembly GCA_044360755.1 of Phycisphaerales bacterium. Lineage (GTDB taxonomy): Bacteria > Planctomycetota > Phycisphaerae > Phycisphaerales > SM1A02 > UBA966. The sequence continues at coordinate 5,456 of JBIKJV010000044.1, read as the reverse complement.
ACGCTGACGCTGGACGCGAACAACGTGGGCACCGGGCTGTCCGTGAGCGGCGGCTCGTCGGCGAAGGTGATCCTGGACGGCGCAGCGGCGCTGGCGAACACGGCGAACGTTCGGGGCATCTCGTGCGCACTGGAGTTCGGGCCGGGCTTCTCGGTGGCCGCGGGCGGGCGCCTGGTCGCCAACCCGGGCCAGCTGTCCGGAACGTCGATCGGCGGCGCCGGCGCGGTGAGCTTGTTCGGCGACATCACGGCCGACACGGACCTGAGCACGATCGCCGCGGCGGTGGACTTCAACGGCGACTCGGATGACGGCCTCGTCTCGGTGTCGCCGGGCAAGACCCTGACGGTGAAGCCGAGCGACGCGGACGGCAAGCAGGTGTTCGGCGACGGAACGTTCGCGCTCTCGGCGGCGATCGCCTCGTCGGTCGACCTGCGCGGCGTGCAGGCCGACCAGGGCGGGCTGGTGATCCCGTCCGTCGGTTCGGGCGGCACGGCGATCCTGCGCGTCGGCCAGGCGAACGGCCGCAGCCTCTCGGGCTCGGGCGCGGTGACGGTGGACGGTTCGGTCGCGATCGGCGCGGCCACCAGCTTCCGCGGCGTCACGACGGCGGCGTTCAACTTCAACGGCCGCGTCGCGGGCGGCGCGGTCCTCTCGATCAACGCATCGCAGGCGGGCATCACGGTCGCGCCGAGCGTGGGCAGCGGCGCGGGGTCGGTGGCGATCCTGGGCACGGCGAACGCGGACACGGTGTCGGTGCCGAACATGACGGTCCCGGTCTCGATGGACCTGCTGGCCGGCAACGACAGCGGTACGGGCACGGCGGGTGCGGACACGCTGGCGGGCGGCGATGACGACGACACTCTGAACGGCGGTGGCGGAGACGACGCGCTGAACGGCGGCGCGGGCGCCAACGCGCTGAACGGCGGCAGCGGAAGCGATTCCGCCGTGGTCAATGCGGCGTTCGGCGACGTCAGCTTCGCCACGGACGGGACGACGGTCGTCGTGACCCGGAGCGGCGCGGTCGACACGCTGACGAACGTCGAACAGATCCAGTTCAACGACAAGACGGTGCGCGTGATCGGCGCCGGCGGCTACGCCAGCCTGAACGAGGCTCTGGCGGGGGCCGGCCCGGACGTGATGTTCGTTGGCGCGAGCTACCAGGTCGACAACAGCACGCCGTTCGCGACCTCAGCCGAACTGGCTGCGATCATCGCGCGGACGGTCAATGCGACGGGTTCAGCGATCGCCGTGGACGTCGCCGGGATGGGCAACGCGCAGATGGCGGCCGTGAACGGCAACGTCGGCGATCGCTACGGCTTCGGCGCCATTGCCGGCGCCCCGTACCAGATCAAGAACGGCAACGCGCAGGTCGGCGCGGCCTCGTCGATCCAGATGGCGATCGACCTGGCGAGCGCGGGGAACACGGTGGCGATCCCGGCGGGTGACCACGTTCTCGCCGCACGCCTGAACATCGGGAAGAACCTCTCGATCGTCGGTGCCGGCATCGGGTCGACGAGCATCAAGTCGGGCATCAACCAGACCGGCCAGTCCGATCCGGGCGGCGACAACCGTGCGCTGATCCTGGTCACGGGCGGCAGCAGTGCGAGCTTCAGCAACCTGACGATCGACGGCAACGGCAAGAACGTCTGGCAGGGCGTGCGCGCGTTCGGCCCGATCAGCTTCAGCAACGTCGCCTTCACCGGCATCCGCTACGAGTGGGGTGGCGCCGGCGTGTACTACCAGGGCACGGCGATCGTGGCGGTCAACGCCGGCGCCGTCAGCGTGAGCGGCTGCTCGTTCACCGACATCGGGCGTGTTGGCCTGTTGGCGTACGGCGCGTCCACCGTCGCGACGGTCAGCAACTCGACGTTCACCGGCCAGGGCCTCGGCGACCGCTACAACTGCGCGGTCGAGACCTCGAGCGGCGCGACCGCGACGGTCCAGGGCAGCACCGTGACCAACTACCGCGGCACCGCGGTGACGGGCACGTCGGGCGATCCGTCCTTCGCGTTCTACGTGGTCGGTTCGGGCTCTGCACTGACGCTGACGGACAACGTGATCACGGGCAATCTGTACGCGCTCCAGGCCGATGCCGGCACCGGCGTGACGGCTCACGGCAACGACTTCTCGCAGAACACCAACGGCGTGGTCGCCGGCGGTGCCGTCGTGGTCGACGCGACGTGCAACTGGTGGGGCACGATCGACGAAGCCCAGCTGCTGGCGCTGAACCCGGGTGCGACGAAGTTCGCCCCGTTCCGCACCAGCGCCTCGGACGCGGCGTGCTCGGGCGAGGGCGTGGCCTTCGTCGTCGAGGACGGCCGCAGCTACCCGACGATCCAGGCGGCGCATGACGCGTCGCTGACGGGCGCTGGCGACACGATCCGCGTCGCGGCGGGCAACTACAGCGCGAACATCACCATCTCGAAGCGCATCACCCTGGACGGCGCCGGCAGCGGCACGGACGGGACGGTGATCACGTCGGCGGCGTCCGCCGCACCGGTGGTGAAGGTGACGGGCTCGGGCGCCTCGGCGACCGATCGGCTGGTGATCAAGGACGTGCGGCTGACCGGCGGCTTCGGCGGCACGGCCAACAACGGCTCCGGCATCTACCTGTTGGCGGCCAACCCGAACACGGCGCGCGGCTACATCACGATCGAGAACGTGACCGCGACCGGCAACTCGGGCGCGGGCATCGCGGTGAACGGCGACGAGAACGTCGGGAACTTCACCGACCTCCGCATCGTCTCGTCGACCCTGTCGTCGAACCAGATCGGCCTTCGCATCGCGAAGAGCCTGGCGTTCGTCAACGGGCTCGTCGTCGATGGCTGCACGATGGCCTCGAACTCCGATTTCGGCATCGTGGTGAACCCGGACGGGCTGAACCGCGCGAGCACGGGTTTCGTCATCTCGAACTCGACCTTCACCGCCAACGGCGCGAACCAGGCCATCTACGGCGGGACCGCGCGTGACGGCAACATCAACATCGGCGGCTTCAACGGCTCGCTGTCCATGTCGAACGTCCAAATCGACGGCGGCACGGGCGACTTCCCGGCCGACCATGGTTTCTCGATCGGTGGCTACGGCAGCGGCACGGACGCGCCGTCGCCGGCAGGGGTCATGTCGTTCTCGAACGTGACGATCGGCGGCAAGTTCAGCCGTCCGGCCGGTCTGGCGGTGAACGGCGGCGGCCACGGCCGTGCGTTCAGCATCAAGAACTACTCGAGCGTCGCCAACGTGAGCTTCTCCGGCGTGGTGATCAACAACACCTATGGCAACAGCATGGAGGCGCTCGGCCTCGGCAGCCAGCTGGACCTTGGCGACACCGCCTTCGGCGTGCCTTCGAGCCAGGTGAACAACGCCGGCACGAACCCGTCCGGTCCGAACGACGGCACGCGCGTGGCGTACAGCATCGTCACCGGGGTGGGCAACAGCCTTGCCACCGGCAAGGGCGCATCCAACGCGACCGGCTGCACCTTCTCCGGCCTGGGCAGCTCTGACGCGGACCGCTTCCTGGCCGAAGGGCGCGTGCTGGGCGCGGTCGATGCGTCGACGCGCGGCCTGGTCCGCCTTGCCGCCGGCAAGGTCTTCGTCCCCGCGAACGTGTCGGGTGGCCTCATGAACGCGATCGCGGCGGCCTCGAGCGGTGACCAGATCGTCGTCGAGTCCGGCACGGCGCTCGCGCTGACGGACGTGGTGCTGCAGGCTGCGACGAAGAGCCTGTCGATCGTCGGTTCGTTCACGGTGACGTCCTCCGACTTCGCCTCGCAGGCGCAGCTTTCGGCGTTCGTGGGCGCCCTGGCGCAGGGTTCCTCGGTCGCGGTCGATGCGACCGGCATGACGTCGGGCCAGCTCGCCGCGGTCTCGGGCGTGGCCGGCAGCGGCGCGGTCTCGGGCCTTTCGCTGTCCAGCAGCACCGCCGCGGGCGACATCGCCAACCTGCTTTCGCGCGTCGCGAGCGGGTCCACCGCGGTCAACATCGCGGGCATGGACGCCGGCCAGGTCAACGCGGTGAACGCCGCGCTGGCGAAGTGCTCGGCGGTGACCGGCTACACGGTCCGCAACCTGCGCGGGCAGTCGGCTGACGTGGTCCGTTACGACAACACGCTGGAGAACGCGGTCGCGGCCGCGGTCTCGGGCGGCAGCGTCACGATGAACGCCGGCACCTTCGCGTTGGCGCAGAAGATCACGGTCGGCGCGGGCATCAAGCTGGTGGGCGCGGGCAAGGCCCAGACCACCATCAACATGGCGAATGCGCCGATGAACACCGCGCAGGGCAGCCGTGAGCAGGGCATCCTGGTCACCGGCGCGGGCGCGGAACTGCGCGGCTTCACGCTGAGCGCGGTCGGTCGTCCGAACGACGGCTCGACGGGGTCGGCCTACGGCATCAAGACCAACCCGACCGGCGGCAACGCGGTCGACGTGACCGGCCTGGTGATCGCGGACGTCGCGGTCACGGGCACGAAGATGGCGGGCATCGACCTGAACGGCGCCACGGGCGTGACGCTGACGGACGTGTCGGTGAGCAACGTGGCCGCGGGCAGCGGCGTGGCGCTCTCGGGCCTGACGTCGGACGTCATCTTCACGAACCTCGCGGTGGAGAACGCCGCGTGGGGCGACGTGATGGTGCAGGGCTTCCTGGGCAACGTGCCGGGCAACGTGCGCTTCGCGGGCTCGATGGGGTTCACTGCGGTGACGCTGCAGGCCAACGGCCAGGGCGCGCTCTCGGTGGGCACGGCCTCGTCGGGTGACAGCGGCTACAACGGCGCTGTCAACGTCTTCGTCCCCGCGGAGTTCAACCGCTCGATCTCGGTGGCGGGTGGCGCGACGATCGTCGCGTGCCGGCAGTCGGCGGTTTCTGCGATCCAGGCGGCGTTGGCCGCCCAGAGCGTGCCGCTGAGCGTCCAGGTGGTCGGCAACCTGCTCGGCAAGGTCGAGATCGTGCGCGGCGGCTTTGCCGTCGCGGGCCGTGCCTCGCTGACCGACGCGGTCGCGGGCGGGCTGCAGGCGGGCGACATCGTGCAGATGAACATGGCCGGCGCCACGGGCGGCACGGTTGCGCTGTCGGCGGCGTTCCCGTCGGGCGCGTCGATCGTCGGCTCGTTCCAGCTTGGTTCGGGCAGCTTCACGGACGCCGTGGTGCTGGACAGCATCCTGGACCGTGCGTCGGGTGCGAGCGCTCGCGAGGTCGACCTGTCGGGCATGAGCTCGGCGCAGGTGAGCGCCGCCGGTGCCCGCAAGGCCGACTTCACGGCCGTCGCCGGCCAGCTGGCCGCGATCAACGCGGTGGACGTCACGGCGATCGTGGCGGCGCTGGACATGGCGAACGTGGGCCTGATCCCCTACGGCACGCGCCGTGAGGCGAACCGCGGCTTCATCGCCACGGACATGATCTCGATCCGTCCGTCGTCGGGCGGCTTCGCCGACGTCGCGGCCGCGACGGACGCGCTGGGTCGTCT
>JBIKJV010000158.1:0-5717 GCA_044360755.1 Phycisphaerales bacterium | reverse complement strand
TGTTCAGCGCATCCTGGGCCCCACGTACGCGCTGCTGGCCGGCATCTCGCTGGTCCTGGGTGCGCTGTACATCCTGCGCATGCTGCAGAAGTTCGTCTTCGGGCCGCTGCGCGAGCCCGGCCATGGCGGGCACCACGGCGGCCACGGCCACCACGGCGCCGACCACCACGTGGTCAAGGACCTGAACGGCCGAGAGATCGCGGCGATGCTGCCGCTGGCGATCGCGTGCCTGGTGATCGGCATCTACCCGAAGCCGCTCCTGCAGGCCATCGAGCCGGCCGCGCAGAACGTCCTCAAGCCCTATTCCCAGATCATCGCGCGCGAGGCCGCCGCGGCGAAGGACGGCGACCGCCGTGCCGATGCCCCGTCCACTCCCGCGCCCTCCACGGGCACCGCGTCCATCCCGGCCGCCGCGCCGACGCCGGTCGCCGTCCGCTGACCGCACGCCCCCACTGCCGAGACCACGATGACCGCCACCCTGGCCTCCATGAACCTCGCGCCGAAGTTCTCGCTCATCACGCCGGAGATCGTCCTGTTCGGCGGCGCGGTCGCCTGCGCCGTCATGGGCGTCTCGAAGGCCCGCACCGTCCGCGCGGCCGTGCCATGGATCGCCGTGGCGTCGCTGGTGGCCACGATGCTGGCCGCGCTGGGCAAGTGGACGCCCGAGGCTGCGCAGGCCGCCCAGCTGCCGATGCCCATGCTGGGCAAGTACGTGATCGTCCTGCTCTGCGTCACGGGCATCGGCCACGTGCTCAGCTCGGTGGGCGCGGTCGACCGCGCATACGAGCGGCGCCTGGCGTCAGGCACGGTCGGCTTTGACCCCGTCCGCGTGATCCAGGGCGAGTACTACGCGTTCATCCTTCTCTCGCTGTGCGGCGCCATGCTGCTCTGCCACGCCACCGACCTGGTGTGGCTGTTCCTGGCGTTCGAGCTCTGCTCGCTGCCCACCTACGTGCTGGTCGCCATCGGCCGCGGCGCCGACCGCAGCATGGAAGCGGCCATCAAGTACTTCTTCCTGGGCGCGATGAGCACCGCGACGATGCTCTTCGGCTTCGCGATGCTCTACGGCTCCACCGGCACGCTGGACCTGGTCCCGATGGCCGAATCCCTGCAGCAGCAGGCGCAGACCGGCGGCATCGGCACCGTGGCGATCGTCGGCGTGCTGCTGGCCGTGATCGGCATCTGCTTCAAGCTGGCCGCGGTCCCCATGCACTTCTACGCGCCGGACGTCTACGAGGGAGCCTCGACCCCGGTGGCTGCGTTCATCAGCTTCGTGCCCAAGGTCCAGGGCTTCGTCACGCTGGTGCTCCTCCTGGGCACGGTCGGCTGGTCGGCCACCGGCCAGAGCGAGCTTCACCCGGTGATCGCCGCCGTGCTGTGGATGGTGGCGGTGCTGACGATGACGCTGGGCAACGTGGGCGGCCTGCTGCAGGCGCTCGGCGGCGGCTCGGGCACCCACCGCTCGGCCAAGCGCATGCTGGCCTACAGCTCGATCGCCAACTCCGGCTACATGCTGGTGGCGATCCTGGGCGGGCCCATGCTGGGCATCGACGCGATGCTGCTCTACCTGCTGACCTACGGCGTCGCCAACCTGGCCACGTTCGGCGCGCTGGCCGCGATCGAGCGCAACGGCCACGAGGTCGATTCGCTGGAGGACCTGGCCGGCCTGCGCACCCGCGCGCCGAAGGTCGCGCTGGCGCTGGCGATCGGCGCGCTCAGCCTGACCGGCATCCCGCCGCTCGTCGGCTTCTGGGGCAAGCTGGGCGTGATGATGACCTCGATCAAGGCGCACCAGGTGGCGCTGCTGGTGATCCTGGCGGTCAACAGCGCGATCGCCGCGTTCTACTACCTGCGGCTGGTGGCTACGCCGTTCGTCGTGCCCGCCACCCCGCGGACCCAGGCCGTGGCGCCCGTGGCCAGCATCTGGCCACGGGTCAGCGCCCTGTGCTTCGCCGTGGGTTGCCTGCTGCTGCCGGCCTTCGTGGGCCCGCTGCACGCCGAGTCCGTGGCCGCGGCGAAATACGCCCTTCCCGGCAGCCCGAAAGTCGCTACAATCTCCCCCCTGCCCAACGGGTCACCGTCGGGCGACACGCGACCGTAGCTCAACTGGATAGAGCATCGGTCTACGAAACCGAAGGTTGCTGGTTCGAGCCCAGCCGGTCGCGTTCCTGACGGCCCCCGCCCTGCGCGGGGGCCGTTTGCGTTGGGGCCATGGGCGCCAGGAGCCCCGCCGCCAGCGGCACGAACGTCAGGGCCACCAAGCCCGCCCGCAGCCCGTTGACCGGTGCCAGGGCCACGCCGAACGCATCCATGAACGCCGGCTCCACCGGCAGCCAGCACGCCGCGGCGCCCAGGCTGCCCGCCGCCGCAGTCCAGGCAGCCGCGCCCATCAGGGCGACCCGGGCCGCACGCAAGGCCAGCGCCGCCACCGCCGCCAGGGCCACCGGCACCACGAAGGGCAGCGACACCGCTGGCAGCGCGAACGCCGACGCCACCGCCAGTGCGCACCACGGCCCCCAGGCGCCCAGGACCACCGCCCAAGGCGCCGCCTGCCGACGCGCCAGCCAAGCGCCCGCACCGACCGCCAGCACGAACGCTCCGCTCCAGATCGCGACGTCGATGCCGATCGCACGGCCGGGCGTGACCGCCATTCGCACGCCCGCCGCGCCCGCCGCCGCACCCAGGCCCCACGCCACGCCCACGGCGGCCAGCAGCACCGCCACGCAGGCCGCCAGCGACGCCGCCGCATGCCGCCCGGGGCGCGCCTCGCCAGGCGCGGCCTCGGCCCGCACGATGCCCCAGACCGCACTGGCCAGCAGCAGGAACGCCGCGCCGCAGGCCAGGACGGGCGTCCACGGCTCGGGCCAGCGCAGGATCCACAGGCCCAGCACGTCGCCGAACACCGCGCGCCCCGCCGGGATGGGCTGCCCCTCAGGCGGCAGCGCGCGGTCCAGCCCACGGACCAGTTCCAGCGCCGTCTGCCCCATGTGCGCCACGGTCGCGGGGCGCAGCCGGTCCGGCACGTCGTCAGGCGTGTGGTACGCGCCCACGTCGCCGATGAACGCGACGTTGTAGCCCGTCATCCCCGCGCGCAGGAAGACCGTGAAGTCGGTGCCGTTGGGCATGCGGCGGTACGCCTCGACCGCCAGCGACATCGTCCGCGGGTGCGAGAGCGACTCGGCCATCCGGTCGGCCAGCCACGCGGTCTCGGGGCCCGTCTCGAAGACGTACGCCGGGCCCGCGGCGCCCCGCGCGTCCAGGTTCACCACCGCGCGCAGGTCCTTCGCGCGCGCATCGTTGTTGACGAACGCCTGCGCCCCCAGCAGGCCGGCCTCTTCGCCATCGGTGATGACCAGCAGCACGTCGTGCGCGGGCGGTTCCGCCAGCAGCGCACGCGCGACGCCGAGCACGCACGCCACGCCGGACGCGTCGTCGCCTGCACCTGGCGCACCGGGCGCGCTGTCCGAGTGCGCCACCACGGCCAGCGGCGCGCGCCCGCGCGCGTGGGGGTCCCGCCCAGGTACCACCGCAACCAGGTTCTCGAGCTCGAGCCGTTCGCCAGACCGTCGCACGATCGTGGCCCGTGGGCGGTCGACGGCCAACCCCGCCTGCTGCATCAGCTCCACGACCCGGTCGCGCCCCGCCGCCGCGCCCGGGGTGCCGACCACCCGCGGGGTGCCGTCAGCGACCATCGTGTGGACATCGGCCATCGCGCGGGCCCCGTCGAACGCCCCACCGGACGGGGCCGCCAGGCCACCCCCGCCGGGGAACCACTGCAGCAGCACACCCGCCACCGCAGCGGCCATTCCCCCCGCGGCAGCGACGACGGCTGGCCCCCGGCCCGCCTTGGCAGCCACTTCGGGGCCCGGCTGAACCGATTCCTCATGTCCGGGAATCTTTGCTTTCGTGCCCTGTTTCACAAGGTCTGTTTGGCTTCGTACACAGGCGGAATAGACTCGGAAGGTCCGAGACCCCGTCGGCACATCGCCGACAAACACCGCCAAGACCAGGAGACTATCACGATGCGTTTCATCCAGATGATGGGCATGGCTGCCCTCGGAGTGTCCGCCATCGCGACGACGGCGTTCGCGAAGCTGACGATCAACGAGATCCGCACGGGTGCCGGCAACGCCGAGTACATCGAGCTCAAGGGCCCGCCGGGCTACTCGCTGGCCAACCACACGATCGTCATCATCGGCGACGGAACGACGTCGGGCACCGTGCAGACCAAGACGGGCGTGGTGGAGTGGCTCTACCGCTTCGCCGCCACCGACGTGATCGGTTCGAACGGTTACTTGGTGCTGCGCAACCCCGGCCAGAACCCGGCGAACACCGCCGACACCTCCGGCGCCTTCCCGTTCACGATCAGCCCGGCCGCCACCGACCTGCCTTGGGGCTACCAGGCCTCGGGCCTGGCGGCGGACACGCAGATCGAGACGCCCGACAACATGACCGTCCTGGTGGTCAAGGACTTCACGGGCACCGACACGTTCCAGACCCGAGCGCCCAACGCCGGCGCCGGCGGCCAGGACCTGGACACGAACGATGACGGCATCCTGGACATCACGCCCTGGTCCTCGATCGTGGACAGCGTCGCGCTCAAGGAGACCAATGGCCCCGTTCCCGGCGCGGGCCAGGACTGGTGGTACAGCCCGAACACGGCCGGCCCGTGGCAGACGCGTTCGCTGGTCATCGGTGGAACGCCGGTGGCCAACTGGACGATGGCCACGGCGATCACCGGCACCCAGACGGGCACGACCTACGATTACGGTGTCGCGGACGCTGGCGGCAACGCGGCCGGCACCATGCTCCGCGGCGTCCACGCTTCGGCGGCGACTGGCTGGACGACCCCGACCGGCAACGGCTCGGCCACCTCGTTCAGCAGCAACAACTGGGCGATCGGCGACTACTACGAGATCAAGACCTCGACGCTGGGCTACACCTCGGTGGCCCTCGACTGGTCGCAGACCCGCAGCAGCTCCGGCCCGGGCACGTTCCGCGTCGACATGAGCCTGGACAACGGCGCGAGCTTCACCACGATCCTGGCCAGCTACACGGTGGGCGCCAACTCGTGGAGCTCGACCTCGCAGAACACCGCGTCCAAGTTCACCATCGCGGACATCCCCACCGCCGCGAACGTCGGCACGGTGATCTTCCGCTTCGTGGCCACCGGTGCCCCCACCGGCACGGGCGGCACCTGCCGCATCGACGACATCCTGGTGCGCTCGGGCACCACCGAGACGGTCGTCGTCCGCTACGTCGGCCCCACGTACGTCTTCAAGAAGGACGATGGCAGCTGGGTGGTCGGCAACGCCTCGACGACTGCCGGTTCTCAGGACACGCCCGGCTCGGACAACATGCCGGTGCCTGCGTACACCTGCGGCGACCCGAACGCCGGCGATGCGCTCGCCGTGCACTGGAACCCGTACGCCGCGGACGCCTGCTGCTGCACCTGGGTGTGCCAGTCCGACGCGTTCTGCTGCACGGTGACCTGGGACTCCTTCTGCGTCACCAAGGCCTCGGGCTGCGCCGCGCAGTGCGGCGGCGGCCAGTGCGTCGGTGACCTGAACGGCGACCGCGTCGTGAACGGCGCGGATCTGGGCATCCTGCTGGGCGCCTGGGGCACGCCGGACGCCGACCTGGACGCCGACGGCACCACCGCCGGCTCCGATCTGGGCCTGATGCTGGGCCGCTGGGGCGCCTGCCCCTGATCGGTC
>JBIKJV010000282.1:0-5732 GCA_044360755.1 Phycisphaerales bacterium | reverse complement strand
CCTTTCGGCCATGATATCTATGACACCATGGTCGCAGGCCATCGAATCTTTCCTGAGGCTGAGAAATCTCTGGCACATCAAGCCACTCTTTACAGCAACAGACCCTTCCATAAAGATGAAGCAGGGAACTTTGATCCTCGCAATCGAGCACAATTTGAGCAGCTCCGCGCTTACAACGTTAAAGACGTTATTGTCCTCCGAGAAATTTACTATGGTCAGATTGAAGTCTGCCGAAACGACGCTGGACTTCAAGACTCTGTCGATCAAGCCAGCCGATCTCTCGCAGACTACGCCTTCATGTCCCTCCACGGAATGCACTTCGATCCCGTTAAAAGGGGATACATAGTCCGACGATGTGAAGAAAGATACATGCAACTCGATCGCGTATTGAGAATCCTTGTCGGCTTTGACCTCAATCCCGGCAGCCCGGATCAAGTCGTTCGTTATCTACACGAACAACTAAAATACAAACCAGAGAAGACAACAGACAAAGGCGCGCCGAGTGTCGCTGGGGATGCTCTCTATAAAATCAAACTCAAGCATCCAAAGAACGTCGCGATCGACGTAATCTTCGAGATGCGTCGTATGGTTAAGCTGAAAGGTATGTTAGGATTTCAACAGTGGATTTGGGAATATTAAATATGAAAAAAGATACAAAAGAAAAAGACCCACAAATCGCCGCATCTTTTATGCGCGCTGGGATATACGATCCAAGCAAATTCGGTCACGTCGTCTCGATGCCCAAGCTTAACGGGCTAAGGTGCCTGTACATTCCCGGCCAAGGATTTTACTCACGCGATGGCAAGCGGTGGAATGATGCCGTTCTGCAAAGTATATTTCCGCCGCCGCTTAACGACTATATTATCGACGGCGAGCTATATTGCCACGGCATGAGTCTGCAAAGAATCAATGCCGCCGTGGGCGTGAATCGCATTCTGCCCGGTGAAGACGCAAAACATATCAGTTTCTATGCGTTCGATATCGTTGAGCCAAAGTATAATGCCTTAACGAGAATGCTCTTGCTTGAAAAGATCATCAAGGAATCTACTGGCGTTGGCGTAGAAATGATCCCGTGGTCTATTTGCAAGACTCGTATTGAACTTGACGCTTGTTACGAAGAATATCTCAAGCAACAATTCGAAGGCCAAATGATCAAGAGCGTCTTCGGATCGTATATGCCACAGGGCACAAAGGAACGCTCGACGATGAATCTCCAAAAGCGCAAAGCATTTCTCGACGACGAGTTCCAGTGCATTGGGCGCGTCATCTCTGATGAAGGCAAATGCAAAGGCAAACTCGGCGCACTTAAGTTCATCACCAACAGAGGCGTAAGCTTTGAAGTAGGCACAGGCTTCACCGACGAAGAGCGTGAGGAATTCATTACCCCAAATTATCACTTCCAAAAGAAAGCAACGATCAAGTATCTCAACCTCACAGACGACGGTCGCCCGTTCAATGCGTCGTTTGTGGGATGGCGTGAGGATGTTTAACATTCTAAAATATGTTCACACAAAACCTTCCCAAGCATCTCTACACAAACGTAGACACAGCTTTCACGCATGAAAAGCCGCAAGGCTACATGCCCGCGATATGGTTCGCCATAACGTCAACGCCCGGCCGCGCATGGGGCTGTCATGTCTTGCTGGAGAACGGAGCGATCTATCGTAATCTTCCGCTTCATGCGCTATACTTCGGCTCTGATATACTCCCCAGCGAATGGCCTCTTGAACAATCTCAACGCTGGGATTGCTACGGTTGGAACTTCGAAACCATCCAGTACACTTATCTGCGAGGTCAGCGTTGTATGGCAGATTGCGACGGCTTTATACACTACGGCGACTATCTCTTCACAGCCGCGCCCTTTGACGATGGCTTCAGCAACGATCCCGAGCAGAACAAAGAGTTCCTCTTTATCAAGCTCGACAACGGTCGCATCACGGCCCAGCCCACGAACAAAGTCATGATCCTCGACGATAGCTTTCATAAGAATACTGACTGGCCAACGGGCCTTAAAGTATCTAAAGAGATTTATTCTTGCGAATAACTATGCCCACTCCGCACATCCATTGCCTCACCTCGCTTAAGGTCGCCGGGACTGGTTCGTTTAGATTAGCAAGCGGTCAATTCCTTGGCGACTACGGAGCTAACCTGCAGAATCCAGACAAAGAAGCTCTCGATATTTACATAGCTCCTCCAAACCACACATTCGTCCAGTGTGACCAGAGCGGCGCCGAGGCTCTTATCGTCGCCAACCTTACGCGACCGGGCCGTTATAGAGAACTCTTCAACGTCGGCATCAAACCCCATACCTTCATCGCGCTTCATATCTTCTGTGAGCAGATGCAGAACGAATGGCCTCTCGCCGGTAAAAGTCCAAGCTATTGGAAATCTCTCAGCCCAACAGAACTCAAACAAGACAAAGATTGGAAACCTCTCGACAAAGCAATCAAATCCTCAGATAAAGAATACAAGATCGGCAAGATGGTCTGCCACGCTTCCTCCTATAGAATGCGTGAGCGGACCTTTCAGCTTCAGACTCTCAAACAAAGTCATGGCACTTTGACTTTATCTCTCCAAGAATGTAAAACATTCCTCGGCTTCTTCGCGTCACTGTTCCCAGAAATCATAGAATGGCAAGATGAAATTGAATTTCAAATTAGAACTAACCGTCAGCTCCGGAATCTGTTTGGATATCCGCGTAGGTTCGAGAGAACTATTACTGACTCTTATATCAGGGAAGGCATCTCATGGGTTCCTCAGTCCACCGTGGGATGCATCACACATATCGCGGTCAACCGTTACAACACTGAGCGGCCTAAGAATACACTCCCAGCTATTAACAATAAACATGACTCTTTTCTGGCGCTGGTTCCAGATGGGATTGTCACTGACACGGCGAAGCTCATGCAAGAATGCCTCGCAATATCGCTCACCGGCCGAGACGGAATAAACTTCACCATGAAATCTGAGGCCCAAGCCGGTAAGAACTGGGGCAAGTTCTCGAAAGAGAATCCACTTGGTATGAGAGACTTAGCCTAACAGTGGCCCAAGAAAAGCTCCCTCCGCTTTACCCAGTATGAGACAGACGAACGACCGAATAACCCAGATCACAAATGCGATCAGGGAAAAAGTAAAAGAGTGGCCGCCCAACCTGCCGCCGCCCTCGGTCGTTATTGTACATGAGACCCATCTTCCCAGCGAGTTCGATCCGAGCTTTGAGAAGCTAGAAGGTTTCGACGTAATAACCACACTACAAATCCGCAAGAACTCTGTAAGACTCGCATACTTGCATGAGCCTATATGAAGACTGGTGTTTGTACACAAAAGACGTACAAAGCCCGCAGCCGTTTGTCGATGCTGCTTTCTATTTCATGATCGGCGCCGCCCTTCAAAGGCGCGTCTGGTTCGGTGACCTTGACTTCCACGCAGTATTTCCGAATCAATACATCGCTTTCATCGGACCCGCTTCGGCGGGTAAATCTCTCATTACGAGTCCGATGAAAGAACTCCTCGAAATCCCCGCCGAGATCAAAACTCCAGAGAATGATCTCGCTGCCGAACTCCTCGGCGAAGATGCCTCAGACAACCGCAAAGGCGCACGGCAGCCTCTTATCTATATCGCTCCGAACAGCACCACGTTTGAGCAATTTACGCAAGAGACTTCTCGCGTTGCGTATTTACACCGCTACGTTGATTCAGAAAACAGACGCAAAGCCTATCATCACAGCTCCCTCGTATTCATCCTCGACGAACTAACCTCAATCTTTAAGAAAAATGCCGAACAACTTTCAGACTTTCTTCTCGAAGCTTATAACGGTGGAAGAAAGTACGTCCGAAAACTTAAGCATAGCGACACTGACTTCTGCACGAATATGTGCATCAGTCTCTTGGGCAACACAACGCTCGGAAAGTTCCAAAGTCTTCAGAATCAAGATATTCTCTCGGACGGTTTTATGGCTCGAACGATTATCGTTTACGGCGTTGAAAAGCGTTTCCATCTTTATTCTATTCCCCCGCTTAACGAGGAACAAAAAGCGGCTAAACTTCGCTTGCAGTCTTACATTAGGGAACTATCGAAACTATATGGCCCTTTGGTTCTAAACGACGAAGCTAAAGAATACATCCATCATCACTTCGAACTTCACCCAAACTTAGTACATACGAACAAACATCCAATGCTGGACGAATACTATGGCCGCAAGAATCTTCATCATCAGAAGATCCTGTTCGCCGTACACTTCGCGCGCACGTTGGATATGACCGTCACGAGAGAAGATGCAGAGAAAGCCACAGCGCATCTCGCCAATCTCGAAAAGGATATGCACATCCCATTCGTCGGCATGGGCCGCAATGAGAGTGCAAAGATCACAGAAGACATCTGGCGCTTTATCAAAACTTCACATAGATCTACAAAGAAATCTATCTTCGTTCGTTTCTATCAATCCCTTAAAACACCCGATGAACTCACTAGAGTCCTCGATGACCTCACCACAATGGATCGGATATGCCGTGTCAAAGAAAACAACATTGAATACTATGCAGCCAAATAAAGATACAGTCTCAGAAACCATTCAACAGCGCGGCCAAATCTATGGCGAGCCGCACCACAGCCATCGCAACATCGGCCTAAGTTGGACTGGCATTCTACAACAACACTACGGAATCACACTTCCGACAGCAATCCCACCGCACATCGTCGAGCTAATGATGGTTGCGTTCAAAGTTCAACGATCCACGCGAGTCTATCATCCTGATAACTACGTCGATCTTGCCGCCTATGCGCGCTTTGCCGAGCACGCTCAAGCAAAACCCGGCGAGCCTTTTGAGCAATAAATTTTAACAAAAAGAAAACCCGCTCTGCTTATTACAGGGCGGGTTTTTTATTTATCTAATTTTATCTCAAGCCACTCATTCCTTCTATCAAACTCTTCCGATATTTGTTTTCTTGTTCTCTCGTTAGATACCGCTTCAGCGTCTCAGCCCCAGCGCCTTCCTCTGCGCCTTCGACAAAGCTCAGATATCTCGCCGCTTTCATCGGCTGCCTTTCCAACGAAGGCATGATCTGATTCTGACTTGTCTTATACTTCCTAATCCGGCTCGCATAATCTTCTGGCGTCGTTGCTTCTTCCCTCGCCCTCGACACCAAAGAGAATGCCTCTTCGCCGGTCTTCTCCGTAATCTCGCCCCGCTCGAATTCCCTCTCGCTCAAGTTACTATAGTTCACAGCAAACGTGCCGCCCTTATTAGGCAAGCCCGTCAACTCATCAAACAACCGACGCTTACGCCGATCATCATATCGCAGGTTCTCATCCTCATCCAACCAATTCCTTGCCACGCGCAAAGCTTGCACATGACCTGTCAGTGAATCCTGCAGCAAAGCCTTCAGCACCAAGCCGAAGTCTTCACCATCATCAAGCGCTTTGCCCGCAGCCGCCGCACGCTTACTCACATCATAGATCGCATCAATCGCAGGCATGGTCGCAATGCCTTGTGATGCGCCACCAGCGTATGCATCAAGAGTCATCTTAACCAAATCTCCAGCGAATCCGAACGTGCCCATCTTCTGAGCCATCGACAGAAGTTTCTGCCCAAGAAGCTGTCCGCCATCAGCGCCAAGCTCACCTTGATTCTGCTGCATCCAACTCTCAAGCTCGCTCCAATTCACGTCACGGCCCTCGCGGTTATTCATCCACTCGCGAATCTGTTCAACAGCCGCGCCGCCCATCACGCCG